>NZ_JBHZPG010000077.1:0-2341 GCF_042788005.1 Peribacillus sp. YIM B13472 | reverse complement strand
TGCATAACCAATCAAAATAACGACATAGTACATTTAAGTCCTTCAAAAAATTAGAATATGGTGGGCTTATTTTAGTAGTATGGTCTCTTTCACTAATGTGTTTTCATACAAAAAAGGCTGCCGAAGCAACCCCTGTTATAGAACTAACGCACCCGTTAGTTTAAGTGTAATATTTCACAAATATTATAAATGAGAAAAATGAATAACTAAAAATACAATAGGAGGAATTATTATTGATGGTAGAAGATTTAAAGTATTAAATTTCTTAATCCCCAAAATATTTAAACCAGATGCGATTATCAATATACCTCCTACAATCGTCACTTCGTTCAGAAGATCATTATTTATGGAGTTCTCCATTAAAATAGCAATTAAATAAATGGCACCTTGCCAAATAAATAAAACAATTCCTGCAACAGCTATCCCGATACCAAATGTGGATGCTAACACAATCGAGGTAATCCCATCCAACACCCCATTTGCAAGCAGATACGTATAATCTCCCTTTAACGCTGCCTCTACAGGACCTAAAATAGATAACGTTCCAATACAAAATAATAGGATAGCAGTCGCTAACCCCTCAGCTAAATTACCTCTGGAATATTTATTAACTAAAGCATTAAATTTTGATTCTAAATTCAGCCTTTGACCGAGCAATCCCCCTACGGCTAAGCTTACAATAAAAAGTACCGGATATTTGCTGGAAGGTAAATGTTGCACTAGTGCATTTATTCCTAACCCCAACGCAACTAACCCCATAGCCTGCATTAGAATGTTGTGATATTCATCTTTTATCCCCTTTTTAAAGATGCTTCCGATAATGCTTCCGATTACTATCATCATTGTATTAAAGATTGTTCCAAACATAATCATTTCTCCTTTTAATTATTGTTCTACCCAAAAATATAGACCCTCCTGTAACGGGAGGGTCAACACTTTATTGGTATTTGTATTTCTGTCAGATAGTCTTCTTTACTACCGGAGATATAATGGTCAATTATTGTTCTTTCAATGGAATCCCCGATAACTTGGAAACCGTTATCTTGAATACAATTGAGTAAGCTTCTATAATGTTCGGGTGAATCGCTGTGATTTCCATTATAATAAATGCAGGCATACATTCCTTCGGGAAGAGTTGTCACTAAAGGATTTTGAATATCATCTTCTTCGACTAAAATAAATATCGAGTTATATTCATTGAACTTGTTGTTTAATGTATTATTAATACTTATCGTAAGACCTACTCCCCCAATAAATATAGAAGAACTCATATTAGACAGACTCTCTAATCGTCGTAAGGAAACTTCCATCTCAGGTTCTGAACTGATTATTTCCATTAATCTTACTATCCTTCTCTCTTTCCTCTCCTGTATGAATGGCACTTCCAATTCTTTTATTTCACGTGCTAATTTAATGTCCTTGATTCGATTTTGG
The DNA here is from genome assembly GCF_042788005.1 of Peribacillus sp. YIM B13472. Lineage (NCBI taxonomy): Bacteria > Bacillati > Bacillota > Bacilli > Caryophanales > Bacillaceae > Peribacillus > Peribacillus sp. YIM B13472. Next base: position 907 of record NZ_JBHZPG010000077.1, on the reverse strand, counting down.
AACCTTCGGTTAATTCGTTCCAGTTCTTTCATTTTTTTTTCGGTTAATCGTTTCTGTTCCTCTAAGAGATACAAAAAACCATCGATATTCCTGTGATACAGATGTCCCTTGATCTCCTTTAATGAAAAACCTAAATCCTTTAAATAATGAATAGTGTTCAAATGTTCAAATTGTTCCGTTGAATAGTATCTATAACCGTTGTTTAGATCCGTATGTATAGGTTTTAATAAATCAATTTCATCATAATATCGAAGGGTTTTTATGGTCGTATTATGGAGTTTAGCCATTTCTCCAATTGAAAATCTATTCTTCAATTTAATCTTCCTTTAGAAAAACTTTATATTATCACTATAATACACAATTATACGAAGTTAAACTAACCTGCCCCGTTCGTATTATAAAGGTCAGCCAGTTATTTCTGGTTGAACAATTTTTATATCGATATATGATAACGGTAGCCGGGGTAGAACGTTCCTGCCCGTGGGGCTTGGACCCCGTCAACTAAACAGTTCGCCCCCTACTTGTAGAAACATGATTAGGCTGGTTGGGACAAAGATCTCGTATAACAAGCGAAGATATGATACTGCAAGAAGGATTAGGGGTTACCGGCAATAATATGTTTTTGGAGGAGATAAAAAATGAATCCAGTGGTTGGTCTGGATGTAGCGAAAGGTGAAAGTCAGGTTCAAGCATTCTTGGAGAAGAAGAAGCCTTATAAAAGAAGTTTTAAAGTAGCACATACCATTGAAGGACTAGAGAGCTTACACCAATATCTTAGAGAGATCGAAGACTTAACAGGAATTCGACCTCCGGTCGTTTTAGAGTCTACTGGGCATTATCATACGCCCGTTGTACAGTATTTTGAGGAGAGAGGTTACTTATTAATTATCGTTAACCCACTCATTTC
>NZ_JBHZPG010000009.1:0-182545 GCF_042788005.1 Peribacillus sp. YIM B13472 | reverse complement strand
TCATTTCTACTATATAAAAAATAGTAGTGTGGACCAATGCCTTGGTCCGCACTACTAATCTTAGTATGTTTTAATTTTATCTTGATTCGTTGATGTTGAAATGCTCCATGCTTTCAAATTCAGAGGGGATAAACCTACATTTCTTTCTTATGGATTTTTTCCATACAGCATGTAATTTTTCATTAATCGTATAAATTCAAAAAACTGCACCTCAAATTGTTAGTAGGTGACTAACGATTGGGGTGCAGTTCATTTTAGGATTCTCTGTTATCCGACACTTGATATTAATTTACTTAACACTAGCGTCTGTTTTCTCTATCGAACCATTCTCTTGTTTTATTGCATTTTCAGCGATATTCAACTTTTTTCTCATTGGGAAGTAATACAAAACAGCTGGGACAACTAACCCAATAATCCAAGCGATATCTGCCCCTTCAAAGACCTTGGCTATCGGTCCTACATAGAATGATGTATTTATAAAAGGGATTTCCGCCAAGATTGATACAAGAAATGCCATACAGGTAATCCAATTTATTTTTCCATATTGACCGTTCACATCAAAAATATCTTTTACATTGTAACGGCCATGTCGCAGCAAATAATAATCAACAAGATTGATGGATGTCCAGGGTTCAGACTATTTGAAAGATAAATATGTAGATTGAAAGGACCCTGCGTATAAAACTGTATAATGAATTACAAAATGGAACCTTTTTCCTTTTATATTAAGGAAGGGAAAACTTTTTGATTGAACTTGATCATAAAAGAACAGAACCTTTGAATTTCAGGTTCTGTTCCTATTTGTTATTTGAACTTTTGCACTTCTTCTTCTCCCGCGAATTTGTTATCTTGCAATATGCCGATTTCTTCAATATGGTTTCGTGCCGTTTCATCCCCTAACTTATAAATGAGCGCATAAAGCCTTTTCATGGCTGCATCGTATTTATCATTTGCCCGGTCATGATGATAGAGAAGGTAGGGCACATGTGAACGGGCATATGCCTCCAGGTCATCTGTCCGGTGTTCCTCCAAGCATTGTTTCAATTCTGCAAGTTCCTCATCAGTTGCCTGTATAGTGAAGCTCGGATTCTCTTCAAGTTTTTGTCCGAGTACGTCGCCGCTGACCAAATCGACATGGTAGGTCTGTTTTTCCTGCATCATTCTGCACATCATCCTTTCAAGCATTTATCTATTCTGTACCACTATTTGTAAAAAGTTAATCATGAACGTAAACATTTCCTTAATGAAAAAGATAGGAAATAGAGGTATCGGGTTTCTTATCAAATGGTTTAAAATGGATTTACAGAATAGTATGGAAAAGTGAGGGAGTGACATAGTGAAGAGGTCAATCATGGTTATTTTTTTTGTGTTGATTGCTTCAGGCTGCGTAACAAGGAATTATGATTCCAATATGGATTTAGGGAAAAGTCAGTTGAATGAGGAAAATTATTTAGAAGCCCATGAGGCATTTGAATTAGCTTATAAAGAAGCAAAAACACCGGAAGCAAGAGAGTTAATGGATCTCTCAGGTTTTCTGGCAAGTGGGATGAAGAATTATGAAGAACAGGATTTTGGTTCGGCCAAAAGCGATTTTGAAAAAGCAACCGCATATAAAGCAAAATACCGGGAAGGTAAACAAATGGTTTCAAAGGCGGTGGAGATGCACCCGGTATCAAACTCCGCCACGATAGAAACTGTAGTGGGGAATGACGAACCGGTGGAGGAAGCAACTGAGGACGGATTCAAAGTAGAAGATAAGGCGGCAAGCAAGGATTCGGTCAGTACATTAAGTAAATCTCAGGCGGAAAAGCTTGTGAAGGATTATGTGGACATGGAAAATTTCCCGAATTTGCATATCGAACATGATCATGATTCCGAAAAGGGAGATTATATTTTTCATGTTTTCGAGGTGGATGAACCTAGTCAGAAAAGTGGCCATAAAACCACTTGGGGCTGGTATGGCGTGAATAAGAAGACTAAAGAAGTTTATGAAGTCATGTAAGGATAACTGAATGGTCGGATTAAAGGCCCCTGTAGAGGCCTTTTTATTTTGTGGCGCGGCAAAGTAACAGGGTTCGATAAATTTTTTTTAAAAAGGTCACCTTATTCTTTATTTTCTTAAGAATTTTTTAATATTTACTGTTTATGATTGAGCCAAGTAAAGGACAATTCTAGGAGGGGTAAAGATGGAGAATTATACTGGTGATGAGCAAGTCAGAGTCAAGGCAGAACGGAAAAAGGGTAAATCTCTTTGGATAACCAGTCTTGTTTCCGGAGCGGTTGCTTCTATGGTTACATCGTCTGTATTTCTATTTGGCGGGGATTTTATAGATCAAGGGAAAAGTTCAGTGAATGAGGCAACAGAAACGGCAGGTGTACAGCAAACGGAAAGTGTTGAAAAGGATAAAAGTGTCACGGCGGAAAAGTTATCGACAAGTACGGATTCAAATGATAGGGCAGAGATGGTGGAATCAGCATCCAAGTCAATTGTAGGGGTCGTGAATTTACAGGAGATGCAAAACCAAAACCCGTACCAGCAGCAAAGCACGGAGAGCAAAACGGTTGAGAGCGGAACTGGCTCAGGGGTCATATATAAAAAAGCTAATGGGAAAGCCTATATCATCACGAACAATCATGTTATTGAAGGAGCTAAGGAAGTCGAAATTTCATTGTATGATGGACAAAAGGCAACAGCAGCGGTTGTCGGCGCGGATGCTTTGACGGATTTAGCGGTTTTGACAATTGATGCCTCGAAAGCACCGGAGGGAATTAAATTCGGTAATTCTGATAGCATGCGTCCAGGTGAAGAAGTATTGGCAATTGGCAACCCACTTGGACTTGATTTTTCACGATCGGTTACACAAGGGATCGTCAGTGCGACCGGACGCTCCATTTCAGTCGATACCTCGGATGGGGAGTGGGAACTTGATGTCCTTCAAACAGATGCAGCGATCAACCCCGGCAATAGCGGCGGTGCATTAATCAACACCGCTGGGGAAGTGATCGGCATAAACAGCTTGAAGATTTCCGAAAACGGTGTTGAAGGCTTAGGGTTTGCCATACCAAGCAATGATGTGATTCCGATTGTTACGGAGCTGATTGAAAATGGAAAAATCACGCGTCCATATTTAGGAGTCAGCTTGGCCAGTATGGAAGAACTGCCGCAATATTACATTCAAAATGTTCCTGAAGCCGTAAAGTCCGGTGTAATGGTGACGAGTATTGAAGCGGGATCGGCTGCGGCGAATGGAGGGCTTAAGCAACAGGATATCATCGTTGAGATTGATGGAACGAAAATAAATACAGCCGCTGCATTAAGGAAGTACTTATATACAGATAAGAAAATCGGCGATAAAGTTAAGGTTAAGGTATATCGGGGTACTGAAGAGAAAACGGTAACGTTAACCTTGCAAAAACCATAGAAAATAGTTAGCCCCTGATTATTAATCAGGGGCTTTTAATTGGAAGTCGAGAAGTTTTTAGTAGTATACAAAAGGTTAATTTCGGAAAAACAGATAGTTAATTTGGACTGTTTTTTTCAGATTTTAATATAGTCTCGAATACCTAAAGGTGAATAGTGGCGCGTTCTATTTGTCAAGGTTTTCATTGTGGATATGTTAAAAAATAGAAAAGATTTGACAAATTTGTGAAATGTCATAAAATAGAAAGAAAGGGGATGAAATTATGGAAGCTAATCAGAAGATGTTAGATGCAGTGAAATGGGTATCGGGCACAGGTTGTGTAATCGGAATTATTATTTTTGCTTTAAGTTTCTTTGTAAGCGATTACAATAAAGATTATATATTTACCGCCGTTGGAATCGCCATCACACTAAGCGCAGCTGCAATTTTTCTAGTTGGTATATTTTTTGTCCTGACAGAAGAAATGGTAATGAAAACACATAAAGGTGAAAGAATTGTACCGGAAACGACTAAAATCATAAAAATGAAGTCAAAGGCTAACACTCAAACAAAAAGAAGTACAGAATTCAGTAACTAAAACGAGGAATATAGCATAATGAACTTGCATTCTATCATCAGATTTACTAACATGGATGAACGCCTGTCTAAAGAATTTGAGTCAAAGTGATCCGAATGATTGAATGCGCTTTCATTTTGTGAAGGACTTGGATTAATTATCAGTTGGCTACTTTTTAATCAATACAATATACTGCACTCGTCATGTACAAAAAAAATTCAAGTAACCCTTTGTATTTGAAATACATACGATGTGCTTGGACATTCAAACCAAACTGCCTGAACGCCAGGAAGTTTTCACTTTGCATTTTGAACTATATCCACGAGAAAAGGACACTTTTAAAAAGTCCTTTTTTTGTGGTTTTTTTATGCACTTTTCCTTGAAGATACAAAAGGGATGTCGTTGATTTTTGAGTAGTGAGTTTCCAAAAGCCGGAGTTTATTGAACCACCAAATGTACTTTTTTGTAAAATGGTTTTTGTCCTGTCCTACTGATATTGATTGATAAACAACTGGACTAGTTGCAACTAGTTTGACTGACCCTTGAATTACTTCACCCACGACTACTGCTAAAGGGCTGTTTAGGAATACTGAATACTGACAGGGCAATAAGTATTGCGAGGAGAAAAAACATTTACATTTCACACTCGTTATTTCCTTATATATATATAATATTGACCAGTATTGGATCATAAGGGTATTGAAGCATGGAAACAACATTGTGTACAATGCGGCTACCATTTACCAACTTCCATGGCCGAGTGAAAAAAATCCGCTATAAATCATGTTTTCCAACGATAGATACCTAATTAACAGGATAGGTAATATAATTCATAATCTTTATAAGTCTTGAGGCAATAAACGCGGTGAATATAATGTGAAAATTTTATTTCATTATATTAGAGTAATATTAAACGGGAAGTGACCGATACTGTCATCAATCCTGTCTAATAAGTGAATTTTCCATAGGGAATTTATTAAACAATTATTATATTTCATTTGCTGAAGTTTTTCGAACATTTCTGTTCATTTACCATCTTCTTACTGCTCTTTATTGAACTTTATGTGACAGATGTCACTTTATATTGTCTTTTTTTACACTTGGGATTAATATTGGTATGTCGGGTTTGTGAACATGGTAACACTTTGTCCGAATAATTACCAATTGGAATTTTATTATGTAAGAAAGGGGTAGTACTATGAAATTAAAATGGGCTCTATTAACTATACTTTTTACAATTGCCACTGTGCTAACCGGTTGCGATAACCCATTAATGGTCTTGGACCCTAAAGGGCCAGTAGCTGCAACACAAGCAGATGTTATTATGATTTCGATATGGACAATGTCCTTTGTCGTCCTTGTCGTTATGGTACTGTATATCTTCATGATAATGAAATATCGTGCTTCCAAACAGCGTGATGATTATGAACCACCTCATATTGAAGGAAGTAAGGTTCTTGAAATAATTTGGGTTGCGATCCCAATTTTGATCGTCGCTTTCCTATCCGTTGTTACTGTTAAAACAACAAATGAAGTTGAGGCAACACCTAAAGGGTACGGAGATCAAGAACCTTTAGTTATTTACGCTTCATCGTCCAACTGGAAATGGCATTTTAGTTATCCGGAAGAAGATATCGAAACGGTCAACTATCTGTTTATACCGACTAACCGACCAATTGAATTTAAACTTTACTCATTCGGTCCAATCTCAAGTTTCTGGATTCCACAACTTGGAGGACAAAAATACGCGATGTCGGACATGGTTAATACGTTGCACTTAGCAGCTGATGTACCAGGTGAGTATATGGGTCGAAATTCAAACTTCAGTGGTTCAGGTTTTGCTCAGCAAACGTTCAACGTTAATGCACTGTCAGCAAAAGATTACGATAAGTGGGTAGATGAAATTAAAGCTACTGCTAAACCGATTACTGAGGAAAAATTCAATGAATTATTAAAACCTGGTCATGTGGGACAATCAACTTACACTGGAACTCACTTAGAGTTTTCACCAGCTCCTGAAGGGGAAAATGCTGGTCATGACCACGGATCTTCTGATACTGAAGAAAATGATTCCAAGGATTCACACGAGGAACATTCAGAACACAGCAACATGAATCATGATCACTAAGAATTAATTTCGTTCGATAAAACAACTAGGTTTACAAGATAAGGAATATTTTCCTGAAAGGAGTCACAAAAGTATGGATTACTTTGATCGATTTGCCGTACCTCATCCAAGTCCTGCGATTTATGCATCCATGATTGCCATTGGTTTAACCATGATTGCGGTTGTTGCCGGAATTACCTATTTTAAAAAATGGGGTTACTTATGGCGTGAGTGGTTAACAACGGTTGACCATAAACGTATTGGTATCATGTACATCTTGGCAGCACTGCTTATGCTTTTCCGCGGTGGCGTCGATGCTCTTATGATGCGTGCTCAAACGGCTATTCCAGATAACGGTCTTTTGGATGGACAGCATTATAATGAGGTATTTACAACACACGGGGTCGTCATGATCCTGTTCATGGCTATGCCATTCATCATTGGGTTAATGAACATTGTTACACCATTACAAATTGGAGCGCGTGACGTAGCATTCCCACGTCTGAACGCAGTAAGCTTCTGGTTATTCTTCATGGGGGCAATGCTATTTAACATCTCTTTCGTAGTCGGTGGTTCTCCTGATGCAGGTTGGACATCTTACTTCCCGCTGGCAAGTAACGATTTCAGTGAATCAGTCGGTTCGAACTATTACGCGATTTCACTTCAAATCGCTGGTATTGGTACATTAATGACTGGTATCAACTTTATCGTAACCATCTTGAAAATGAGAGCACCTGGCCTGAACTTAATGAAAATGCCAATGTTCACATGGTCTATCTTGATTACAAACTTCATTATCGTTTTCGCTTTCCCTGTATTGACAGTGGCACTTGCGTTGATGACAATGGATCGTCTATTCGGAACTCAATTCTTTACGATGGCCAATGGCGGTAGCGATATGCTTTGGGCAAACTTGTTCTGGGTTTGGGGACATCCTGAAGTTTATATAGTTATTCTTCCAGCTTTCGGTATTTACAGTGAAATCATTTCGACATTTGCACGTCGTAACCTATACGGGTATAATTCGATGGTTATCTCCATGGTAGCTATTTCTACACTATCTTTCATTGTATGGGCTCACCATTTCTATACAATGGGCCACGGTGCAATGGTTAATGGTATCTTCTCGATTACCACGATGGCAATTGCCGTCCCGACTGGTGTTAAGATATTCAACTGGTTGTTCACACTTTGGAAAGGTAAAATCGTGTTTACCGTTCCAATGCTATACTCTTTAGCTTTCATTCCGATTTTCACGCTCGGTGGGGTAACAGGGGTAATGCTTGCCATGGCAAGTGCTGACTACCAATACCATAATACAATGTTCTTAGTAGCTCACTTCCATTACGTTTTAATCCCTGGTACTGTATTTGCCGTACTTGCCGGTTTTACGTACTGGTGGCCAAAAATGTTCGGTTTCATGTTGAGCGAAAAAATTGGAAAATGGTCGTTCTGGTTCATTATAGTCGGCTTTAATGTAACATTCTTCCCGATGTTCATCACTGGTTTAGATGGGCAGGCACGTCGTATGTATACGTACTCTGAATCAACAGGATATGGTCCATTGAATATGCTCTCTTTCGTTGGAGCGATTGGTTTAGCAATAGGTTTTGCACTTATTGTGTACAATATCTATTGGAGTACTCGTTATGCATCAAGAAATATCTCAAACGATCCATGGGATGCACGTTCTCTAGAGTGGGCTACACATACACCAATCCCTGAATATAACTTTGCAATTGTGCCAACAGTTGATTCTACAGAAGCATTCTGGGATTCAAAGAAAAAAGGCTTTAAATTATTTGGCGGTAAAGTAGAAAAGATTCATATGCCAAATAACAGTGGCGTGCCGTTTATCATGAGCTGTATCTTCTTCGTTTGGGGCTTTGCATTGGTATTCAGCATGTGGATCATTGCAATCATTGCAACGATCGGTATCTTTGCTTGTATGATTCACCGTTCATTCGAAAAAGATCACGGACGTTATATCTCTGTTGAAGAGATCGAAGAAACTGAAAATAAATTGCGAGGTGCTAAGTAATGAAAATAGATAACTCGCTGCCACTAGAATATAGCACGGAAGAAAATCGCTTAAAGATTTTTGGATTCTGGATTTTCCTGGGAGCAGAAATAGCTCTTTTCGCTACACTGTTCGCCACTTATTTTGTCTTAGTTGGTGGTACTGGAAATGGTCCAACAGGGGAACATCTTTTTAAAGTCCCAACACTAATGTTTCAAACAATCTTTCTTTTAACTAGTAGTTTTACCATAGGTCTTGGAATCAATGCAATGAGACTTGGCAGGCAGAAAGCAACGATTGGTTTCTTCATTATCACCCTTATTCTTGGTTTAGGATTCTTAGGAGTCGAAATTTATGAATTCGTGGAGTATGTACATGAAGGAGCAACGATTCAAACAAGTGCTTTCTTATCTAGTTTGTTCACATTACTAGGTACGCATGGAGCTCACGTTACACTTGGTTTATTCTGGGGAACCTTCATCACCATGCAGATTAAAAAGCGCGGTATGACTCCACAGACAACAAACAAGGCTTTCATCTTTTCACTTTACTGGCATTTCTTGGACGTTGTCTGGATTTTCATCTTCAGTTTCGTCTACCTGAAAGGAATGATGTAATATGAAAGAATTATTCCCACGGGGCCAAGTTATGGGATTTGCTTTTTCGCTAGTTCTGACTTTGGTCGCACTATCAGTTATTGTGTTTGATCTCTCACTTAAAATGGCTGTGATCATCCTACTTGTTACAGCTTTCATGCAAGCTGCACTGCAATTTGTTATGTTCATGCACGCAGGTGAGTCTGAAGATAAAGCATCGATTTACACAAACGTTTATTACGGATTGTTCGTTGCATTGGTTACAATTTTCGGTACAATGCTAACAATGATTTGGGGATATCAATAATCGATTCCGGAAAAACTGGGCGTCTTGATGATGCCCAGTTTTTTGTATTTAATTAATAAGTAGAAATTCATATACCGCTCTATCCACTTCATACTTTGAAGATGTGGATGAACCCATTTTGTTTAGTATTACCATTTCGGAACATTATATTTATAAAACGGAAAATTTTCCCCTTTCGAAGCGCGGCCGTGCGTTCAAGTGCAATGTTTTACAAAAGTGAAACGTTAATAGAACGTACACATTTTCTAGGAAAAACTGTCAGACCTTTTGGTATAATAAGCAATATAAGTATTTATAAACGTAGCGGAGATGATGAAATTGACATTGCCGGTCTTGATTTTGACAATTATCTTAAGTTTGTTAAAAATACTGGTTTCCTGTCTTCCAACCGATGCAGTTAATTGGATTATCGGCAAATTTAAAATACACTCAGAAATTAGTGACGAGAATGCGATCGTAACCTTTGACGGAAAACGTTTGGAAGGTGAAGAAAAAATTCAAATCATTAATTATTTCAATAACGCTAGATTTTTGAAAAAAAATCATATATTCCCTGGGAACGAGCAATTGTTTTTACATCCAGAGAACAGTGGGACTCCATTGGTCATAGATACTAAAAGAAGCAAAAAGGATGTTAGGTTATTTGTGTACATTTACAATGACCACGTGGATGTAGTTAAACAGTACAAGAAGAAAGTCATTTCTTATAGCCTGCTTTCCGATAGCCTCCAAGAACGTTCCGTGCCATTAATAAGAAATTTAGTTTAAAAGAACATTAAAAAGACGGTCCTTAAAAAGACCGTTTTTTTTATAAGTCTTTTATAATGTAATCCATTTCAATTTAGGTACAATTCTAAATAACTTGGTATTCAAATTAAGAGGTTAACGTACACACTGAAGTCTCAATTTTAGTTTATTATGGAAAAAGTAATTAAAAGTGAGGGAATTACTGTAAGAGGTTCTTTAATCGTGCATATGAAATTATTTAAATGGTAATAAAAAAGCAGGTATCTATTGCGATGCCTGCCTTTTTATGCTTTCCATTGTTTTTCAACTTGATGAAGCGCTTGTTGTAAAATTACTTCATGATCTGTATCCGGTTTAGTAAGGACGTTAGTTTGATAAGATTTTCCTTGAAAATCAACTGTTACTGTAACTTTTACCATTATGCATCTTTCCTTTCCTAATTCAGAATTAAATGAGGTGGTTGTACCTATTTCTTTAATACCCGTGGCAGAGGATTTTTCAAACATTTCAAAAGCAGTAAAACATAAGGAGTTAATATTCAAAATTATCTGATATTTTATAGGAAGTGTCAACACTTTTTTTTTTTGACCACTCTATTCCCCGGTAAAATAAAAAAACGACCTGGCTTGTACTCATGACAGCCAGGCCGTTTTTGTAAATGACCCAAATTCATATTTTAGTCAAGATAATGCCGATTAATGCTGCAAGTACGCCGGCAATTTGATAGTTTTTTAGTTTTTCCTTGAATAAATAACATCCAGCGAATACGACAACTAAACAGTTCAGGCTGACGACAGGGAAAATGATGCTTGCGATGCCGGTGTTCAACGCAAAGAAATAACATCCATAGCCTATAGTGCTTAAAAGGCCTACTAAGGAACCGATTTTGACTTCCTGTAGCTTGAGTTTTTCCTTTTTAAAGGCCAGAGCCGAAAGAAGATAAAGAGTTCCGCCTCCATACATTGATACCAGGATATCAAGGGAATTTAAATGAAGACGTGTTGATGTCGTCATAAGAATGCCGAGCACACCAAAAGATAAAATGGATAATAATGTGTGCATCATCCAAGGGACATATTGATGGTTACCTTTAGCATTAGGTGTATACTGAATGACTAATGTAGCGAGAAACATGCAGACGATTCCAGTCCACTGCAAAGTAGAAATATGTTCGTGAAAAATTAAAGCTGCACAGAGAATGGGGAATATTGCATTCGCTGCGATTAATGGGGATGTCAAGCTTGCCGGCCCTTTTTCAAAGGCGCTTGCCATCTGGATATTACCATTAGCGTTCAGTACCCCAATGGCTCCACCAAGCATGATGGACAGCCAGTTCAACTGTAAACCATCCACAAATACTCCATAAAATATGGCCAAAATAAAAGCTGAAAAATAAAAGAAAAATTGGATATGTACTTTTGAGTAACCTTTTCCGCTACTCCATTTAAAAATGCTGTTATTGATTCCGAAACATAAACTTGTGATGAGGGCTGCAAAAATCCACATTGACGTAATCTCTTCCTTCATGTAGGATAAACTTCTTCTACATTTTAAGCTGAATGCATGCAGGAATCAAACCAAGTTTAAAAAGTATGATTGACAGATTAGATATTTTTTTCTATATTTACTATGACAATTTTAAAATATTTCCCGATAAACGGGAGAGGTTCATAGCATCACCCTCTTAAAAAAACTATGGCTTTGATATTTTTCGCGAATCAACCATATCTTTGAGGAGATATGGTTTTTGTTATATAGAGGCCCATTTTATGAATCTCCCTGAAACGTGGGATTAGGAGGACTTTTAATGTCTGGAAGAAAAGAAGAAGAATTAAAAAAAGATATCACACTGCTTGGAAATCAAGGAACAAAATATACATTCGACTATGCGCCTGAAATCCTTGAGTCATTCGATAACAAGCATCCGAACCGGGATTATTTCGTCAAATTCAATTGCCCGGAATTCACTAGCTTATGTCCGATAACGGGCCAGCCTGACTTTGCGACCATTTACATCAGCTATATTCCAAGTGTGAAAATGGTGGAAAGCAAGTCTTTGAAACTTTATTTATTCAGCTTCCGCAATCACGGTGATTTCCATGAAGACTGCATGAACATCATCATGAATGATTTAATCGAATTGATGGACCCTAAATATATTGAAGTCTGGGGCAAGTTTACACCTAGGGGCGGAATTTCCATCGACCCTTACACGAATTATGGGAAACCAGGTACGAAGTATGAGGAAATGGCGGATTACCGCTTGATGAACCATGACTTATACCCGGAAACCGTGGATAATCGCTAAAGAATAGGAGAGACAATGGGCAAATGCCCGTTGTCTTTTTTAGTTTTTTAGCCATTCTCGATCAGTGGTCTTATTGTTTTGTACTCTTAAAAAATACAAATGTCCTTCAGTAACGGAATTCCCGCTTGATTGTTTCGAGAAAAAGCGTAATAATAGGGAGAGTTAATTTTGACAGAATATTTACGAAAATAGGGGATGTCGAGATGAAAGTTGCGAAGTTTGGTGGAAGTTCACTTGCATCAGGTGAACAGTTGAGAAAGGTATTCGAAATTGTTGTTTCTGATCCAGAGAGGAAGATTGTAGTCGTTTCGGCTCCAGGGAAACGCAATTCCGATGATATAAAGGTGACGGATTTATTGATTGAAGCTGCGGAACAGCAGCTGCGCGGGGATAACGGAGAGCATTTGATAGAAGATGTCGTATCCCGCTATGCGAGTATTGCTGAAGAACTGGATATATCCGAGAGTGTCGTCACTGGGATCCACGAAAATTTAATGGCACTGTTGCATGCAGACCAAACTAACCCGAAACGCTATTTGGATACCTTGAAGGCCAGTGGCGAGGATAATAATGCGAAGCTGGTCGCAGGTTATTTCCAAAGCCTTGGAGTAGAGGCGCAGTATATAAATCCGAAGAAGGCTGGCTTGATCGTAACGGATGAAGGTGGATTTACCAAGGTGCTGCCAGAGTCTTATGATCGGTTATATGCTCTGCGTGATGAGCCTGGAATCGTAGTATTCCCAGGGTTCTTCGGTTATACGTTAGATGGTGATGTTTTAACTTTCTCAAGAAGCGGTTCCGATATTACGGGTTCGATTCTTGCGAATGGGGTCAAAGCTGATTTGTATGAGAACTTTACGGACGTGGATGCCGTTTATGCGGTGAATCCAAATGTGGTTTCCAATCCCAAGGGAATCCGGGAATTAACTTATCGTGAAATGCGTGAGCTTTCTTATGCAGGTTTCTCGGTATTTCATGATGAGGCGCTGATTCCAGCATTCCGTGCGGGAATACCTGTCCATATCCAGAATACGAACAATCCGGCGGCACAAGGGACCCGCATTGTGAGTACACGGGATAATACGAACGGGCCGGTCATTGGTATTGCAAGTGATAAAGGGTTTTGCAGCATTTACATTAGCAAATATTTGATGAACAGGGAAGTTGGTTTTGGCCGGAAACTGCTGCACATCCTCGAAGATTATGGAGTTTCATATGAGCATATTCCATCAGGCATCGATGATGTGACGCTAATTCTAAGGCAGGACCAGATGAAGGGTGAAGCCGAGAAGAAAATCATTTCACGAATCAAGAAAGAGCTTCATGCTGATGAAGTGAATGTGGAGCATGATCTTGCCTTGATCATGGTTGTAGGGGAAGGAATGCGCCATAATGTCGGTACAACGGCAAGAGCGTCAAAAGCCTTGGCCGAAGCAAAGGTGAATATTGAGATGATCAACCAAGGCTCTTCGGAGGTAAGCATGATGTTCGGTGTGAAAGGACACAATGAAGAGACGGCAATTCAGGCATTATATCACGAGTTCTTTTGAGTATGAAAGTTTAGGGACCTCCTTTTAGAAAGGGGGTTTTTTGATTAATCTTTTAGTCACTATACATACGCTGGATTTTTCATCTGGTTCTTTATGATAGTGGCAATGACCGTGTGGGGATAATCATTCCAAGCTAACAGACGCGCTGTAGGGTTCAGCGCGTCTGTTTTAATTTAATACCCATTTGTCAAGTGGCTAAAGCAATTGGAGGAGAACGGAGTTGACGCTCTTGAAACGGATAAAAAGGGGCGTCCAACCTCTGGCAGCATCAAGTTTACGAGCCAAATGATTCACTGGCACCAATTGATTTAAAGTAATCACTTCGTTGATCTTGCTGAATAGCATCATGTTTAGAAAGCATCCTTATCACTTCAAGTTTAATACTTCTATATAATACAAAAAAAGAATGTAGGAATAAGTTCTATCTATATGTTAAAACAAAATTGATCGGAGTGTAAGGTGCGAGACTCCTGCGGGAAAAGAGACAACAGCAGGCGTAGGCCGAGGAGGCTCCAGGACCGCCCGTGGAAAGCGAGTGCCCTGCGTTACAATCAACGTTCAAATTGTAAAAGCCATAAAAAAACTGTAGACAAACTCGATTTTCATCGAGTTTGTCTACAGTCTGAGCCTCCAATTGAGGATTGGAGGTTTTTCTTTTATATTAGTCCATAATGGTCAGTATTTGATCGATCTCTTTCCTTGGACGTGGAGTGGGGATCATATCGGGATAGCCGACGTGAAGGCTGCCGACGATCTTCTCGCCGGGTTTCACGCCTAAAGCTTCACGAAACTCCATGCTGTGTATCATGCCGTATGTTTCCCATATCATCCCGATTCCTTGTTCCCAGGCAAGTAGGCTGAAATTCTGGATCAAGGCACATGTGGCTGCATAATCTTCTTCACGTGTCATGGGATTCGGATTCTCTTCCATGATCACCGCAACAAACATCGGTACACCTATAAGTTTATTATATCCTCGCTGTCCGGCCGCTTTTTTCTTTTCAGGGTCCTTCTCTTTGCCTGCCATGAATGCACTGGTTGCTTCCGCTAGTTTTAAACGGCTATCACCATGCACCACGACGAAGCGCCATGGTTGGGTCATTTTATGGTTAGGTGCCCATGTCGCAGTTTCCAATAATGGTTGGATGGTATCAATAGGAACAGGAATGTCCTTAAATCGTTTGATGCTGCGCCGTTCTTTAATGATATCTTCTAGTTTCATGATCATCCTGCTCCTTTAATCATATATGTAAGTTTAATAGTTGAAAAAAAATAATCCCCGGCTGCCTAATATGCTTTCAACGTGAATAAATTACTTGAATAAAGAGGGGGCAATATTCTAGTGACTTGCATTCGCTAATGAGCATATAATTTTACTAGGCACAGAGAAGCCGGGGCGACATTGTAGCTATGTACAATATCAAAAGGGTACGATAAGAGAATATCGTAATTGCTTATCAAATTTCAGAGATCGATAATGAAATTGAAAATCATTATCAATTAGAATTTTCTCTTATTTCTTGTAATTTGTCAAGGCTATTTATTAAAAAAATCAATATATTTACCAATCCTGTATAATAGTTAAAATCTTTTAAAAAATCTGTATAAAAATGTATAATGAGAGGATGAAAAGATGCTATCTACATATGAAGAATCGAAGGGTGTCATAGATGAAAAATTTGTCCTCATTTCTTAAGCCATACTGGCTTTTGATCATTCTTGCTTTATCCTTAATGATTGTCGAGCTCGGGGTAGAGCTGTTACAACCTCTATTTATAGCAAAAATAATTGATGATGGCATTTTGCAGAAAGATTTATCGGTGGTGATTAAATGGGGAAGTGTCATGGTTGGACTTTCCGTTTTTTCATTCCTTGGCGGGATCGTTAATTCCTTTACGGCATCACATGTAAGTCAAAGCTTTGGACATGATGTAAGGAAAAGCCTTTTTGGTAAAATACAGGCGTTTTCTTTTGCGAATTTGAATAATATCCCTACTTCCTCGTTGATAACAAGGATGACGAATGATGTGACCCAACTTCAAAATACGGTTTTTATGGGACTGCGTATCATGGCAAGGGCGCCACTGATCGTAATCGGCGGGGCGATAATGGCTATTACGGTCGATTTGAAACTATCCCTTGTTTTGATCATTTCAATACCGGTTCTTGTCTTTTTCCTTAGATGGGTGATGAAACGAGCGGCCAAGCTGTTTAAGCTCGTACAGAATAAACTCGATAATGTCAATGGCGTCATGAGGGAAAACCTGATAGGCATGCGCTTGATCAAAGCATTTCTTCGTAAGGAGCATGAAATCGGTCGATTTGACGACGCGAATGAAGAGTTGAAAAGAAAGACTGTGACTTCCCTTCGTTTAATTGAAACGACGATGCCTGTGTTGATGCTTGTCATGAATGTGGCGATTCTGATCATTCTCTGGCTTGGAAGTGAATTTATAACAACGGGAGATATACAGGTAGGGGAGGTTGTGGCGATTGTCAACTATGCCACGAGGATTGCGGCATCCCTTTCCGTTTTTTCATGGCTGATCATGGTCATTTCCCGTGCGAAGGCTTCAGCGGAACGTGTGACGGAAATATATGAAACCCCGATAGATATTGATGAAGGCAAGGCGGAAAGCAAGAGTGGGGCCGTCAATGGGGGAGGCATTAAGTTTCTGGATGTATCTTTCCGCTATCCTGGAACCGATACCCCGATATTGAAAAACTTGAGCTTCTCCATCAATCCGGGAGAATCGCTTGCCATCATAGGAGCGACAGGATCAGGGAAAACATCACTGTTTCAGCTGATTCCGAGATTATACGAAGTTGAAAGCGGCTCCATTCGAATTGATGACCAGGATGTAAAAGATATTCCCTTGAATTCGCTTCGGAAAAGGATCGGCTATGTACCGCAAGAGGCCCTGCTTTTTTCAGGAACCATAAAAAATAATGTCGCTTGGGGAAAAGAAGATGCCTCGATGGAGGAAATCGTGACAGCGGCCATGCATGCTCAGGTACATGAGACCGTAATGAAACTTCCGAAACAATATGAAACCCAGTTAGAACAAAAAGGTGTGAATCTGTCCGGAGGGCAAAAACAGCGCTTATCGATTGCAAGAGCATTGGTGCGCAGACCAAAGATTCTCCTTCTTGATGATAGTACTAGTGCGCTGGATTTGAAAACGGAAAGTAAATTGCTTGCCGCTTTAAAGGACTATACATGCACAACGCTCATCATTACACAAAAAATCAGTACAGCCATGGAGGCGGACAAAATATTGTTGCTGGAAAGTGGTCAAGTGCTTGCGCTGGGGAAACATCAGGATTTGATGCAAACAAGCGATCTTTATCGAAAAATCGTTCACTCACAGTTTGGGGAGGAGGGGATTTCTCTTGAGTCGAAGAATATCTCCCGATAAGGCAAGGGCTAAACCGGTCAACTCCTGGAATACGATAAAGAGGATCATTCCCTACTTAGCAACGAATAAAAGCCTGCTATTTTGTGTCCTTTTCATGGTACTGATAAGCTCGGTTTTGGGATTGCTTGGCCCTTTTCTTGTTGGGATGGCCATTGATGATTATATTGTCACAAGAGATAGCGGGGGGCTGATCAGCCTTCTTTACGGACTTCTCGGGGTTTATATATTCTATTCCCTATCCATGTGGCTTCAGAATTATTGGATGATCGGAATCGCGCAGGATACGGTTTATGCAATGCGCAATCAATTGTTCAAAAAACTTCACCAGTTGTCCATTCCCTTTTTTGACCGGCGTCAGCATGGGGAATTGATGAGTAGGGTCACGAATGATATAGAAAATGTCAGTTCCACTTTGAATAGTTCTGTCATCCAGATTTTTTCCAGTGTGCTGACACTGGTCGGGACAATCGGAGTTATGCTGTATTTGAGCCCTTTATTAACTGTTTTAACCTTATTAATCGTTCCTCTTATGTTCTTCGGTCTGAGGTGGATAACGAACAGGACGGGAAAGTTGTTTAAACAACAGCAGAAGAATCTTGGAGAACTGAATGGGTTTATAGAAGAAACGATTTCCGGACAACGGATCGTAAAGGCTTTTTCACAAGAAGATAAAGTGATCCGAGATTTTGTCATCCGGAGTGAAAACTTAAAGAAAGCTGGCTTCCTATCACAATCATACTCTGGCCTGATTCCGAAACTGATGAATTTACTGAACAACTTAAGCTTCACGGTAATAGTCGCTGTCGGCGGGTTTTTGGCGCTGAGTGGCATAGGGACGGTTTCCATTGGGGTCATTGTCATTTTCACCGAGTATTCTAGGCAATTCACCCGGCCACTCAATGACCTGGCTAACCAATTCAATACACTTCTCTCAGCTGTTGCCGGTGCGGAGCGGGTTTTCACCATACTTGATGAAAAAGAAGAGGAAGTGGATGAGAAACAGGCCTCTGAACTTCGTGATGTCCGTGGTGAGGTGGAATTTGAGGGTGTTTCCTTTTCGTATAATGATGAGGAGCAAACGATATATGATGTTGATTTCCGTGCGGAAAAAGGGGAGACCATCGCGCTTGTAGGTCCCACTGGGGCAGGTAAGACTACGATCATTAATCTTCTTGCCCGTTTTTATGAGCCAAACAGCGGCCGGATATTGATTGATGGCCAGGATATCCAACAGGTGACGAGGTCCAGTCTCTGTAAGCATATGGGCTTCGTTTTACAGGATTCTTTTTTGTTTCAAGGTACGATTCGTGAAAATATACGCTACGGTCGACTGGATGCCCAAGATGAAGAAGTGGTGAATGCAGCCAAGCTTGCCAATGCCCATTCCTTTATCATGAAACTGCCAGATCGGTATGATACCATCTTGAATCAGGATGGCAGCGGAATAAGTCAGGGACAGCGCCAGCTATTATCGATTGCAAGGGCTATTTTAGCCGATCCAGTTCTTTTGATTTTGGATGAAGCGACAAGTAGCATAGATACGATTACAGAGCTTAAAATCCAGGAGGCTTTACACCGTTTGATGGAGGGAAGGACAAGTTTTGTCATTGCCCACAGATTGAATACAATTCAGCAAAGTGACCAAATCCTTGTGCTTGATGAAGGAAGGATCATTGAAAAGGGATCCCATGAAGAATTGTTGCGGCAGAGGGGTTTTTATTACGAACTATTTCGCAGTTCATTAAGGGGAAACCAGATTGGATGAAGAAAGAATGTGTGCCGTCAGGGCGCACATTCTTTTTGTGCCGGTCCCATTATAGGGACCTTAAACTTGGGGATTGCAATCCATTCATATAATGATGCACCTTCTAAACATGTAGATTTTTCATCCAATACGGTTTTTTATAGAGCGTGAAATCACCAATTCCATCTTAGTGGGAAAAGAGGGAATTATCGACAAAATAATGGAAAATACTTTACAAATTGACCAATTTGCTATTGCTAAAAAACCGTATGGTAACATATAATTCAGAATATATATAAAATTCTTTAAATTTAATGGGTTAGGGGAGGAATATAGCCTGGCCCCTTATAAATGAGGTTTTTTATAGTTACACACAGTTCAAAAGAGAGGAGATGGAAAAAAATGAAAGCGCTTAAGTCAGTCATTCTTTGGGGGATCATATCTGCGTTGGGTGCGGTGAGTTTTGGTTTCGTCGCGCTAAACCGGGGGGAAAGCATCAATGCCATGTGGATTGTCACTGCAGCACTCTGTGTTTATTCAATTGCATACCGCTTTTATAGTAAATTCATTGCACGGAAAGTGTTTGAGCTAGATGACAATCGCCAGACTCCGTCGGAAGCGAATAATGATGGGAAGGACTACGTACCTACAAATAAATGGGTGTTGTTTGGCCACCATTTTGCAGCGATTGCCGGAGCTGGCCCTCTCGTTGGTCCCATCCTTGCAGCGCAGATGGGATATTTGCCAGGGACACTTTGGCTTGTAGTCGGAGTTGTATTGGCTGGTGCCGTACAGGATTTCATCATTCTCTTCGGTTCGATGCGCCGTAACGGCAAATCATTGGGTGAAATGATCAAGGAGGAAATTGGACCGATTACAGGCTTGATAGCGATGATCGGTATCCTGGGTATCATGATCATTCTATTAGCGGTACTTGCCCTGGTTGTCGTAAAGGCGCTAGTCGGAAGTCCGTGGGGGATGTTCACGATTGCCTCGACCATACCGATCGCTGTGCTTATGGGCATTTACATGCGCTATATAAGGCCGGGACGGGTTGGCGAAGGATCGATTATCGGAATCATACTATTGATGCTCGCGTTATACTTCGGTCGCTTTGTATCCGAGAGCGCAACATTGGCGCCAATGTTCACTTTCAGTGGGGAAACGATTGCCATCATGTTGATTGTCTACGGATTCGTTGCCTCCGTTTTGCCTGTTTGGATGTTATTGGCACCGCGTGATTACTTAAGCACATTCTTGAAAATCGGTACGATCATCGGACTTGCACTTGGTATCTTTATTGTCATGCCGAGCCTTGAAATGCCTGCCGTCACTCAATTCATCGATGGAACAGGACCCGTATTTTCCGGAAACTTATTCCCGTTCCTGTTCATTACGATCGCTTGTGGGGCGGTATCAGGTTTCCATGCACTCGTTTCTTCAGGTACAACTCCTAAAATGATCGAACGCGAATCCCATTCACGTCCAATCGGATACGGGGCGATGTTGACTGAGTCCTTTGTAGCCATCATGGCGATGATAGCGGCATGTGTACTGACTCCTGGTATCTATTTTGCCATTAATAGCCCGGGTGCCGTTGTGGGAACAGAGCCAGCTCAAGTGGCCGCTACGATATCCGATTGGGGTTTCATTTTGACACCTGAGATGATTACCGGCCTTGCGGACGATGTTGGGGAAGAGACCATTATATCCCGTACTGGAGGAGCTCCAACCTTTGCTATCGGCATGGCCCATATCTTCTCGCAAGTGATTGGCGGAGCGTCCCTGATGGCGTTCTGGTATCATTTCGCGATCCTGTTCGAGGCATTGTTCATATTGACCACCATTGATGCTGGAACCAGGGTAGGGCGTTTTATGATACAGGATATCATCGGGAGCTTTTACAAACCTTTTGCCGAAACGAATAAATGGCTGCCCAATATTATTGCGACTGCCATTTGTGTAATCGGTTGGGGGTACTTCCTTTATCAAGGGGTCATTGATCCCCTTGGCGGAATCAACACCCTTTGGCCATTGTTTGGAATTGCGAATCAAATGCTTTCCGCCATTGCGTTGCTGCTTGGGACGACGGTCCTTTTCAAAATGGGCAAAAAAGCGTACACATGGGTCACTCTTGTACCTACTACATTCTTATTGATAGTGACCATGACGGCTGGGTGGCAAAAGCTGTTCCACGAAAACCCGGCTATTGGCTTTTTAGCGCATAAGGATAAGTTTAAAGCTGCCTATGATAATGGGGAAATTCTTGCTCCGGCAGCTAACCTAGCCGAGATGAAACGGGTTATCGTCAATGATTATGTGGATGCTGCCCTATGTGCCATCTTCATGATCGTTGTGATCACGGTCCTGATTTCTGCAATTAGGTTATGGATAAAAGTCTTGAAGAACCAGAAAATAGATTTACATGAAACGCCTTATGTATCAAGGTCGTCATAAGGGAGGGAAGGCAATGTTGAAAAGATTGATTAAAATTCTCAGCTACAGAAAGCAATTCGTCAGTTTGCTAGTCGGCGTGCCAAGTTATGATACTTATGTGGCACATATGAAAATGCATCATCCTGAAGATCCTGTAAAAACCAGGAAAGAATTTTTCTGCGAAGCCCAGGATGAGCGGTATAACGCAAAGGGTGGGAAAGTGTCTCGTTGCTGTTAATGATATTTTTTAAAAGGGTCCTCAATAGGAGGGCCTTTTTTTAATGGGGATTTTTTAGGATGGGACATAAGTAGAGGGGAGAATGTAATGGGAATGGAGTCGTGAAAGTGGTGAAAAGTATCTGTAAAACGAAAAAATCCATATTCTCTGATTCTTTATTCATGTTATGTTATAAAACCTTACATTATTTTATAAGAAAACAAAAATTAAGTTGAATTATTAGAAAATTAAGTATATGATAAAAAATATAACATAAGAGTGTTAATAAACATAACATATACAAAAACAAGGGGGAAAAAACAGTATGCAAATGGCGGATTCGGTATTCATGTTTTTGGCGACGATGATGGTTTGGCTAATGACACCAGGGATTGCCCTATTTTATGGAGGGATGGTAAAAAGTAAAAATGTCCTGAATACGGCAATGCATAGTTATATGCCACTGGCTGTCATTTCGATTCTTTGGGTGCTGATTGGATATTCATTATCATTTTCACCTGGTAATACATTTCTGGGCGGTCTGGACTGGGTTGGTTTAAAGGATGTAGGCTTTGCACCTGGACCATACAGCGAAACAATTCCTCATAGTTTGTTCATGTTATTTCAAATGACTTTTGCCGTGTTAACAGTCTCGATCATTGCTGGCGGCATTGCCGAGCGGATGAAGTTTTCAGCATTCCTGATTTTTACGATCCTTTGGTCTTTATTCGTATACGCTCCCGTTGCACACTGGGTATGGGGAGGCGGCTGGTTAGCTGAATTGGGTGCACTTGACTTTGCTGGTGGCAATGTCGTTCATATTTCTTCAGGGGTTGCAGGTCTGGTTTTAGCTATCATGTTAGGTAAAAGGAAAGAGTCGGGTGACAGTGCACCACATAATCTTCCTTTAACATTCCTCGGAGGTTCATTAATTTGGTTCGGGTGGTACGGCTTCAACGTCGGAAGCGCACTGACAATCGATGAAGTGGCGATGAATGTATTCGTTAATACAGCTGTGGCAGCAGCCGCTGGTATTATAGGCTGGCTGATCGTTGAGTATATGGCTAATAAAAAGGCAACATTGCTGGGTGCGGTATCCGGAGCTATTTCTGGCTTGGTAGCCATTACACCTGCTTGTGGATTCGTCACCCCTGCCTCTTCCATCATCATCGGTGTCGTCGGCGGTGCCGTATGTTTCTGGGGTGTATTCTTCCTGAAGAATAAACTGGGTTACGACGATGCACTTGATGCTTTCGGATTACATGGGATCGGCGGGACATGGGGTGGCATCGCAACAGGTTTGTTCGCGACCACTTCCGTAAACGAAAGCGGTGCAAATGGTTTATTCTATGGTGATTTCAACTTATTGTGGAAACAGCTTGTAGCGATCGTCGCGACATATATTTTCGTTGCCGTGGTCACTTATATCGTTGCGAAAGTCATTAACCTTTTCGTGCCGTTACGTGTCAGTGAAGAAAATGAGTCAATGGGGCTTGATCTTACACTTCATGGAGAAAAAGCGTATAACGAATCAATTTAAAGGGGGGGCTCATATGTCCGAGGTTTTAACGAAAATAGAAATCATTACACGTCCAATCAAGTTTGAACAATTCAAAGCGGAACTTGCAAAAAATAGGGGTAAGCGGAATGACAGTTTCGGAAGTAAAAGGAACGGGTCTTCAGAAAAGTTATGTGGAAACATATAGAGGCAGAAATCGTGAAATGTCATTGCATGACCGAATGAAAATTGAAATCGTCGTGTGTGAGGTGCCAGTTCAAGATGTTGTGGATGTAGCAAGGAAATTCTTGAGTACCGGTAAGCCAGGTGACGGTAAAATCTTCATTTATGAATTGGCGAATGTTGTGAATATCCGGACCGGAAAAGAAGGTCATGATGCGTTAAAGAATGATATCTGATGCTGTGATAATTCGGCAGAATGTGCCGGATACAGTAGATTAAGGAAAGGGAGCTGGAAATGGGGAGACTGGTCCGAATTGTTAATGCGAAAAAACAGAAGATCGTTAATACGCTCATTTCAGAGGATGTATATCAACCTGATGACCGACCCTTTTTATTGGAATTGCCACTAAAAAACTTAGAAGAGATATTATCCCTTCGAATAAAATCCTCGTTTCAAAATCCCCGTTTAAAAAAATAACTTTTCAGCCGTTATCCAATATAGGGAGAGCGGCTTCTTTATGCGTTGGATGCCCAACCTCGGCTGTGGAGTTTAAATGTTAGTTATAAAGAAACTTTTTTCTAGAATCCCCCATGGAAATCGGGGAGTTTTCCAACTATAATGAAGTAAGGATATAAATTTAAATACGATTTTTTTGCTTTTTTTGACGATTTTCTCTTAGTTACTTCCATTTTTCTTTATTTTACGAAAACTAAATTCAAAAAAAGTGTAAGTTTTCCAGAAAACGATAATTATTTCATGAATGCCCTGTTTAATAATAGGGAAATTATTAATATGTTCTTTTAAGAGGTGAAAGGAAATGGATCAATTTACGGTCGAATCCGTTTTGAATATCCTCAGGGAGTTTGTACCGATGGATGCTTCAATTTCTGTGGCTGATTCTGAAAAATACATTTATTATCAACCGAGCAAACAAGTTGACTTAAGAATAAAACCGGGTGATTTATTCAGTGAAAAAACGGCGACATATAAAGCGCTGAGTGTTCGTAAAAAAATAGGGGTGCAGGTTGAAAGTAATGTATTTGGCGTACCTTACTATGGGCTGAGTGTTCCTATCATGGACGAGGGCAATCCTTTAGGGGCGGTAACGGCCATCTTGCCGTCAAAGCCATTAATTTTACCGACATCATTCTTGACCATTAAAACAGATGACCGCTGGATACCGCTTCCATATGATGAAATTATGTATTTGGAAGCTCAAAATAGGAAAACTAAGATTCAGTCCGAACGTGTGAGTGGATTTCATAAAATGAACTTAAGTGAATTGGAATTCATTTTACCTAGTGATTTATTCATTCGGGTACATCGTTCTTACATCGTCAATATCAATTATATACAAGAAATCCTTCCCGATTTTCATTCTACATTTTTACTGATAATGAAAGACAATTCCAAAATCCAGGTCAGTCAAACATATGCAAGTCAATTTAGAAGGGCTTTGGGGTTTTAGTGATTCTCCTTTGTGTGAAAAAAATGCTGGTTTATGCTCCATTTAAGGCTTTTCATTCGAAATCGAATGTGATGATTACACAGGATTGGTAAAATTAAGTGTAAGAAAAGCGAAAAATGGGGGTCTTTTGTATGAACGAAAGCGTTTTCAAAAAAATTCGCAACGAACAATTTAAGGGGAAAGTAGTTACAGCGGAAGAAGCAGCTTCATGGATTAAAGATGGGATGAAACTCGGTATGAGTGGATTTACCCGTGCTGGAGATGCTAAAGTTATTCCGATGGCTCTAGTTGAAAGAGCTAAAACTGAAAAATTCAAAGTTGACGTATATACAGGTGCCTCATTAGGACCGGAAGTCGACCAACATATGGCGGAAGCAGGTATCATAAACAAACGTTTGCCGTTCCAAGCGGATAAAGGCATTCGCAATAAAATCAATGCTGATGAAGTCACTTATGTGGATCAGCATTTATCTCATACAGCTGAACAAGTTCGTCAAGGCATTGTCGGACCTATTGATTTTGCAATTATCGAAGCATTGGCGATTACGGAAGATGGATTAATCATCCCGACAACTTCTGTAGGAAACTCAGCCATATTCGTTCAAGAAGCTAAACATGTAATCATTGAATTGAACGTGTCCCATCCAGAAGGATTGGAAGGGATGCATGATATATATACACCAGCTAAACAAGGGGAGCGCGAACCGATTCCTATGACTAAAGCAAGTGATCGCCTTGGATCGATCGGTATTGCTGTTGATCCTGAAAAAGTAATGGGGATCGTCGTTTCCACAGATCTTGATGCACCTTCTACAATCGTGCCGCCGGATGAAGAAACTGCAACAATCGCCAACCACCTCATTAACTTCCTTCGTGAAGAAATCAAGGCTGGCCGTTTAACTGAAAGCCTTGCTCCGCTTCAGTCGGGTGTAGGTTCAGTTGCAAATGCAGTATTCGCTGGCTTCCTTGATTCTGAATTTAAAGATTTGGAAGTTTATTCAGAAGTGCTGCAAGATGCGGTATTTGATTTAATCGATGCTGGAAAAGTTAAATTCGCTTCAGGTTGTTCAATTACATTAGCTGAAGAAAAAGGTAAACAAGTTTACGGAGAGCTTGAAAAATACCGTGATAAACTAGTTCTTCGTCCACAAGAAATATCTAACCATCCTGAAATCATCCGTCGCCTTGGCTTGATTTCAATCAATACAGCGTTAGAGTGTGATATCTATGGTAACGTGAACTCGACACATGTTTCTGGGACAAGAATGATGAATGGAATCGGTGGATCAGGAGATTTTGCCCGTAACTCACGCCTAGGCATTTTCGTAACGAAATCATATGCAAAAGGCGGCAAAATTTCTAGTATCGTTCCTTTCGTTTCACATGTGGATCATACTGAACATGATGTGGATGTATTAGTGACAGAGCAAGGGATCGCTGATTTACGTGGTTTGGCACCAAAAGAGCGCGTAGAGTTAATCATAGAAAACTGCGCGCATCCTGACTACCGTCCACAGCTTCGTGCATACTTCTCTGAAGCTGTTGCGCAAACTGGCGGGCATCAAACTCCACACATTCTTGAAAAAGCATTTTCATGGCATACAAACCTGGCTAAAAACGGTACGATGCTTGAGGCAGTACTTCAAGATCAAAAATAAGACTAAAAACCCCGCCAATACGGCGGGATTTTTTTTATTTGGGTCCGTGTCCCTTTATTGGTGAAAACAAACCCATGAATCTTCCAACACCACTTGAAATAGAGTATTTTTCTTTATAAACCAACATATAACAGAGTTTAAGTATAAAATGAAGCTTAACCATCAAAAAGATAGGGAACTGTATCATTAGGGTTTTTTCTTGAATTTTTGTATATAATTATACATTCAAGTTATGGAAGTATGGTAAACTGCTAACAATGAAGGATTATCATACATAGATTTTTTCGTTTCCTTAGAAATAAGGAGTCATATAGAATGCTTATAGTGGAGGAGATTATTTGTTCAAGCAAAAACTGCATTTTTGGACGTTAGAGTTATTACTATTGTCTTTACTTTTTTATGTTGGTACAAAAATTTCTTTTCTTTTTGAACCAATCGTGATTTTTACCTCGACATTGTTCTTTCCCATCTTGATTTCAGGTTTTCTCTACTTTTTGTTCAACCCTACCGTTGATTTCCTCGTTAAAAGGAGAATGCCAAGGGGATTGGCGATTTTATTGCTTTATGTATTTTTCCTAGGATTGGTTAGTTTGCTGGTCGGTCTGGTTGGCCCGTCACTTTCCAAACAGGTTACGGATTTACTCAATAACCTTCCGGATTATTTCAATCAAACAAGGAAGTTCATTGAAGATTCAGCGGAGTCAAAATGGTTTTTATGGACGGTGGAACAAGATTATGTCCCTCTGCAAGAAGTAGGGGATTCACTGCAAAAATATTTGACGAACTTACCTAGTAATATAACGAACAGTTTAACTTCCGTTTTCAGCGTGGTGACGAATATCACTTTAGTTGTCGTAACGGTACCTTTCATCCTGTTTTATATGTTGAAGGATGGGGATAAGCTTCCGGCCGCCATTATGAAATTCGTACCGGTTCGCTATAGAAAACCAGCTTTAACAGTACTTCAGGAAACTGGCGGGACGCTTACTACATACATACAAGGGCAGATGCTTGTTTGCATGTTTGTCGGGATCGGAACGTTCATCGGATATCTAATCATTGGGTTGCCTTATGCGTTCTTATTCGCGCTGATTGGCGCTGTAACCAATATCATTCCATATGTAGGTCCGTTTATCGGAGCCGCTCCTGCCGTCATTGTGGCGTTGATCCATTCACCGACAGAGGCATTATTGGTCATTCTGGTTGTAACGGTCATTCAGCAATTGGATGGTAATTTCATTTCACCGTTAGTCATCGGGAAGAAATTGAACACACATCCGCTTACCATCATCATCCTATTGCTTGTCGCCGGAAACATTGCCGGTATCATCGGCATGATTTTGGCGGTTCCGACTTACTCTGTTGTTAAAACGATCGTATTGAATATCGTAAAATTCATCAGGATCCGAAAAGAGGAAAAGCTTGAAGAAGATATATTGGAATGAAAAATCGGGTCAGACTCAATTGAGTCGGGCCCGTTTTCTTATTGGGGTAAATAGGTCACAAACCTAAGGAAATATATTTTACTTCCAGGAATTCTTCGATGCCCTGGTGTCCGCCTTCACGGCCGAGTCCGCTTTGCTTGAATCCGCCAAATGGAGCTTGCGGAACGGAAGGAAGTCCATCGTTCAAGCCAACAATACCGAATTCAAGTGCCTCGGTGAATTTGATGCCCTTTGTGATGTTTTCAGTGAAGACGTAAGCTGCCAAACCGAAGATGGAGTCATTTGCCCTCTTGATTGCCTCTTCATCAGTCTTAAAGGAGGCAATGGGAGCTAGTGGACCAAATGTTTCTTCCTTCATGCAGAGCATGCTGTCATCAATGTTGGACAATACAGTCGGTTCAAGAAAAAGGCCGCTTATTGATTTACCGCCAGCTTCGAGCTTAGCGCCGCTGCTGATTGCTTCATCAATTTGTTTTTGAACCTTATCCACTGCATTTTGATCGATAAGCGGACCGATATCGACGCCATCTTCCAGTCCATTTCCTACCTTTAGTTCTTTGACCTTGGCAACGAGCTTTTTGATGAAGGCTTCTTGAATGGCTTCGTGGACATAAATGCGATTTGAACAGACGCATGTTTGTCCTGCGTTACGGAATTTTGAACTGATGATGCCATCTACCGCTTTATTAAGGTTGGCATCCTCAAGAACGATTGCTGGTGCGTGACCCCCGAGCTCAAGCGAGATTTTCTTTACCGTGTCAGCTGAGCCCCTCATAAGGGTTTTACCGACTTCTGTAGAACCGGTGAACGTCAATTTACGAACCCTTGTATCTTGAAGCCAAGTTTCGCCGATTTCTGATGATTTTCCTGTCACGACATTGATGACTCCTTTTGGAATGCCAGCTTCTTCAGCTAATTCAGCCATTTTTAGAGCTGTTATGGGAGTCAGGTTTGCCGGTTTAATGACGACTGTGCAGCCGACGGCAAGCGCTGGTGCCACTTTTCTTGTAATCATGGCTGCAGGAAAGTTCCAAGGCGTAATGACAGCTACAACTCCGACAGGCTGTTTAGTCACGAAAAGCCGCTTATTGGACACGGAAGCAGGAATCGTTTCGCCGTACACCCGTTTTCCTTCTTCGGCAAACCAAGATAAAAAGCCGTTTGCATAAGTCATTTCACCAAGAGCCTCTTTAAGGGGCTTGCCTTGCTCTTCAGTCATGATTTTGGCTAGTTCTTCTTTATTCTCATCAATCAATCGATGCCATTTCCAAATTAGTTCAGCACGTTCGTAGACTGAGAGTGCGGCCCAGCCTGTAAAGGCTTCATATGCGGCGTCTGCTGCCTTCGCCGCTTCAGTTGCACCGCCTTTAGGAACGGTGGCAACTATTTCATTCGTTGCCGGGTTTCTCACTTCAATCTTATCCAATCCAAAATCCGACCACTCACCGTTAATAAATAATCCGTAATCCTTCATGATAAAACCTCCTAATTTGGTTAAATCCATCAAACTACTAAAACTTTTAACTATATACTTTTACCTGTTACATAAAAGTATAAACACTTTTCAATGATTCTGAAATTTATTTGATTGGCTATTTATAGAAGATCTGCTTTTCATTGCTAGAAAGGGAGTAAGACATAAAAAAAGAGGTGCAAGTTGCACACCTCTTTTTTTATGTCTTGCTTATTTTTCCGATGAGACGGCCACTTCACCCATATCGCCTGAGATGGCTTGATTTGGATTGAATTCACCTTCTGATTTAGAAATGACCACTGTAGCAACACTGTTACCGATTAGATTAGTGATGGCACGTGCTTCAGACATGAAGCGGTCGACCCCCAGCAGTAATGCCATTCCTTCAACTGGAATCATCGGGAAGGCAGCTAATGTTGCAGCAAGTGTAATGAAACCGGATCCCGTTACACCGGCAGCACCTTTGGATGTTAACATCAAGATTCCTAGAAGGGTCAATTCCTGCCAAATGCTTAAATCGACACCATAGGCTTGGGCGATGAAAATCGCAGCCATGGATAAGTAGATGGATGTGCCATCAAGGTTGAAAGAATAACCAGTTGGGACAACCAACCCGACTACAGATTTTGAACAACCGTATTTTTCGAGTTTTTTCATCACGCTTGGCAGGGCGGATTCCGACGAAGATGTTCCTAAAACTAAGAGGATCTCTTCTTTTAAATAGGCTATGAACTTGAAAATATTAAAGCCGTAGATTTTTGCGATCGAGCCAAGGATAAGAATGATGAATAGTGCCATTGTGATATAAACGCTACCCATTAATTGTCCTAACGAGCTTAAAGAACCAAGGCCAAACTTACCGATTGTATAAGCCATTGCTCCAAATGCCGCCAATGGAGATACTTTCATGATCATACCGACGATGCCGAAGAAAATATCGGCAATATGCTGAAAGAAAGAAACGACTGGCTGCACTCTCGGTCCCATTGCCGCCATTGATAATCCGAATAATACGGCAAAGAATAGAATAGGGAGTAAGTCTCCGCCAGCCAGTGCGGCAACGGCATTATCAGGAATGATATTAGAAATGAAGGCAACGGCGCCATGTTCCGTTTCGGAAGCGGCTGTTGTATATTGTGATACATCTCCGCCCTCGACTGAATCGATGTTAAAACCTTTACCTGGTCCCAGCAGATTGACCACGATGATTCCGATGGCAAGTGCGAAAGTGGTAACGATTTCAAAATAGAGCAAGGCCTTTCCGCCGATGCGGCCAACCTTTTTCATATCACCCATACCGCCAATTCCGATTACTACGGTTAAGAAGATGATTGGTGCAATGACCATTTTAATCATTTTAATAAATAAATCTGCCAATATCTTCAGCTGTTCACCAAAAGCAGGAAAGAAGAAACCGACTGTTATACCCAAAATGATACCGATGATGACCTGAACTGTTAGATTTTTTAATATTTTCAAGGGGCATTCTCCTTTGTTATATGATAGCGCTTTCTCAACTTGATAATAGTGTAACAGAAGAAAGAGTCAGAATATTCTTTTGGTGATATTGTTTTCTTTTTGTTCTTTTTGGTCTTGGGAATTTCTAATAACTGAAGGGTGGAAGAGGAATTAAAGTGTCTATTGGGGTCCATAGATTAATAAACTGCAATAAAAAAATACCGGCGCTCCGCCGGTATTGGGGAAAATTAATTTTCAAATGGTTTTATGAGTGCATATAGGGTTCCAATCACAGGAAGTCTCAAACCAACCTTGTCGGCAAGGCGCAGTGCACCGCCCTGTAAATGCTCCACTTCGAGGGTTAGTCCCTTCCTGCGGTCCTGGTGCATGGAAGAGGTGGATTCATCAGGTAAACCTGCCATGTTTTCCAATGCCTGAGCAATATTCTCCACAGTAATTCCGACGTCATAAGCATTTGCAAGCTCCTTCATTTCAACAAGGACCTTTTCTAGCAATCCATTGGTTTCCGGGAATCTCCGTATCGTGCCGATAGGGAGGTTGGAGGCAGTTGTCACACCGGAGAAAGCGGTGATGAACATGTATTTGATCCACATCCTGATCAATATGTTTTCCGTTCTGCCAGCCTTCATGATAGCTGATCCGGCCGCCTGTTCGAATTCATCACAGATCTTTTTTTGTGAGGGATGAAGCGGGCCATAGATTAAATCGTGATTATCATTGGAGTGAATGACATGACCTTTTTCATCAAGGGTGGCAATGATGAAGGCACTTCCTCCCAAGACGGCTTCATCGCCCAGTTCGTCCTGTAAAATGGATACATGTTCCAATCCATTCAAAAGCGGAAGGACCTTTGCGCCCTTTTCAACAAGGACCTTTAAATCTGTAAGGGTGCCTTGCAGATGCTGCCCCTTTACCGCGAGAATCACGAGGTCGACCTTTTCTATATCACTTACATTCTCTGTGATATGAAGATCGTTAAATTGGTAGTTTCCATGTGGGCTGGTTATGCTGATGCCGTTTTCTTTCAATTGTTTAGCACGGTTTTTTCGGACAAGGTATTGAACATGCTGCCCGGCCTGCTGCAACCTGCCTCCAAAGTAAGAGCCGAGTGCCCCGGCCCCTATAATGACAATATTCAAAGTGCACACCTCTCTTTTGATTAAGATGTACTAATCATAACATTGACTGAATTTTCGGTAAATATTTAAGGTAAACTGGTTGTTTAGATGTTTGTAAGAATGGGAAAAACAAAAGACCAGCCTGAAAGGTTTCAGGCTGGTGCTTATCATTATTTATAGATTTTTACTTTAACGGTCTTTCTGCCCCAATTGATAGCTTTTGAGTGAGAAGAGTAGAAGACGTCAATTTTATTCCCTTTGATTGCGCCGCCTTTATCTGCCGCAATGGCATCCCCGTATCCTTCTACATGAACTTTTGTTCCTAGTGGAATGACCTTAGGGTCGACTGAGATGGCTTTTACGCTAGGGTTTTTCTTTAAGTTAAGACCCGATGCTGTAATACCGCTGCAACCTTTGCAGTTCGCTGTGTAAGCTGTTGCCTTCACCGTGATCGTTTTATATTTTTTTGATGATGATGATGATGTTGTTGTTTTAGCTTTAGGTTTAGCGGAGGTCGATGTTTTCTTGACCTTTAAAACTTGTTTTGGATGGATGTTATCTTTTTTCAGGTTGTTCCAACTTTTGAGTTGATTGACTGTTATATTATGTTTATTGGCGATACCCCATAGTGTGTCGCCGCTTTTAACTTTGTATGTAGTAGTAGCAGCCGATGAAACTCCGGAAAAACTAAATACCAAAAAGAAAGCAGTGAATAGTGGAAGTAGTATTTTTTTCAAAATGAATAGTCTCCTTTGTTTTAAATCGTAGACTTAGAATAACAGGTCTTTATGACAATGATGTTTCGGTGGAATAGTAATTGTGTTACAAAAACGTTTCCTTTGATAAATAAATGTAATATAAACTAGGACAAAAGGACTTATCTATTAAATGTAAATATATTATTTATTATGTCAGTATAAGCGTATTTTTGGTAAATAGTGTTGGTGTTATGGCGTATCCTGTTTAATTAGGTAAAATGTGGATATGCGTTCCCTGGTTTTAAAGTCCTGTATATTTTGTAAAAAAACAATGCAATATTGAACAATTGAGTGCTTTTTATTTTAGTAGGAAAGGATATTCGGAGCATGAAAAAAGCCGGCATCTATGTGATGCCGGCTTTTTTCATGATTTGGGTTAATTTAAAACGAATTCAGAAGCGAAATCGACTAGCATTTTTTGATAGACTGCTACTGATTCAAGATTGACGCATTCCCTATCTCCATGCCAGTTCTCACCTTTTGGACCGAATTCAATGGCTGGGATATCATATGCCGCAAAAAACACGGTATCTGCGGAGCCGTGCTGTCCAAAAATGACAGCTTCCTGCTTGGTGTTCCTTTCGATAATCGGGCGGAGCAGAGTGATGAATGGGTCTGACTCTTCGGTTTTTACAGGTTTACTGTACATATTAAGATGGATATTATTTCCTGTCACGCTTTCGATCTGAGCAATGATATCTTCCATTGTTTGCGTAGGAAGGTAGCGTATATCAAGGCTTAGCAAACAGGCATCCGGTACCTTATTATAAACATCCCCGCCTTTAATTTTTGCTAGGTTAAGTGATGGGGAAGAATAAAGGGGAGTATGATCCCGGGTGAAAGGAAGTTCCTTTATTTTTTGATAGAGATCATAGGCTTTTTCAATTGCATTCACGCCTTCCCATGGACGGCTTCCGTGTGCCGATTTGCCGGATACTTCAATATCGAGGCGAAGGGCACCCTTTGCCTGGAGCCCGATTCCCAATTGCGTCGGTTCAGCACAGATTACAAAGTCCCCTCTATAACCATGTTTCGCTAAATATCCGGAACAGTTCAACCCGCCAATCTCTTCATCCGATACGATCTGAAGCTGGATTTTTAAACCTAAATCCTTATCTTTCAGTTCGGTGAATGCACACATCATCCCTGCAACTCCAGCCTTCATATCGGCTGTCCCGCGTCCATATAAGTTTCCTTCATGAACCTCAGGGAAAAATTGATCCGGCGTTCCGCTGACAACATCGACATGCCCATTCCAAATTACGGTTTTATCTCCGCTGCCTATCTCGCTAACAAGCATTTTATAACCGTTATTTACGATCACATTCACGGTAAGTCCTTGTTCTTTAAGCCAGTCCGAACAGTAATCAACTGCTTGGTTAGCTCCTTCTTTCGATGAACTGTCGATAGATACTAAATCTTTAAGTAACTCGATAAGCAAAAAGAAAACCTCCTAAAAATATGCATACTATTATTATATATACCCTTTCTAAGTAAGGGTTAACTCAAAATTATTTTCCTGTTAAATAACGTTTAGCCTTTTCATCCCCTGGGGTATGTAAAGGGGGAGCGACAATTTACATTCTTTAAGGAGGATGATAGATATGGATAAACGTATAATTGGTGTATATGAAACTGGTGAAGAAGCCATAAAGGCTGTTGAGTCATTACAGGCCCAAGGGTATGATCGTGAAGATATTTCAGTGGTAGCTAAAGATAAAGAAGAATTAAAGTCAGTGAATGAAGAAACCGGTACAAAAGTTGAAGAGGGGCTCGCAGCTGGTGCGGCGACCGGAGGGATTTTGGGCGGTGCGGCCGGATTATTGGCAGGTGTGGGTGCGTTGGCGATTCCGGGAATCGGACCGGTGCTGGCGGCTGGACCGCTTGCTGCAACATTAGCCGGAGCGGCTGTAGGTGCTGGTACAGGAGGATTGGCCGGTACATTAATCGGTATGGGCATACCTGAAGACGAGGCGAATCGTTATGAAGCGGATGTAAAGAGTGGCAAGCTGCTTGTGTTAGTCGATTCGGATGCGAGAAAATCCAGTTCTTCTTACTCAGGAATAACCGAAACCGATGAAACGCTAACGAACAGTAGAAGAACTCTATAAATCTTAAGGTAAAAAAGGACGGATCCCTTAGGGCCCGTCCTTTTTTTGATTAGAATGTGAATTTCTTTATTTCCTTGTTCATTTCCTGGGATAGGGCATCCAATTCACTAGCAAGGGCATTCAATTGTTCCATCGAAGCATTCGTTTGTTCTACGGAAGCAGACACTTCTTCAGTTCCTGCTGCGGTTTCCTGACTGATCGAATTTAATTTTTCCGCATTGCTCGCCATCCGTGTGACCTCGGTTACCATATCGTTCATCATCTTTTTTATTTCGTCAAAATTGCTGAATGTGTTCGCTATAATGGATGAAATCGTGATCAAAGCTAAAAAAGGAATCAAAATTTGTTTTTTTAGCGAATTAAAATACCAGTTCATTTGGACAATTCTCCTTATATTCCTCAAAATAATTTAGGTTCTCTAAGATATTTCAGTCTGCTTTGTCTTTTTTAAAGTTTCAAGTTAGAAAATTCCCAATATTAATTTTGACATGAGTGGGGGATATAGAGGATAAAAAAAGAGCTGACTCCCATGGTCAACTCTTTCATTCATTGATTGCTATTCGACTTGGATATTTTTTGTCCTGCCCATATACCATGTGTAAAACTCGTCCGCATATTCAACGGTTACATCTTGGAGCTTTGTATGGTGTACAGGCTTGGAGCGGTTGATCGTTTCAATTGTGGCAAGACCGAAAAGCTTTTGCAACTTCGAACGTTCCACCTCAATTTGAATGACCTTGCTTCTTTTGGTAATGAATAGTGATGTTTCCAAACTTCCGGATTTGAACTGAATGTACTCATCATTTAACAAGTAACGGCTATTTTTGTAATCCATAATTCTCAATGAATAAATGAGGACGAGTAGAATCAGCGAGATATACCAAAGGGAGGGTTTGAAATAATAGATCGCCAATGTTGCGAGAATCCAGAAAAAGCTGGGCCGCAGCATCCGGATTATGAAGGCCTGTTTCGATAGTGGCTTCATTGACCGTTCCACTTTGTAAGCGGGTAAAATCTCTTCTACCATCCCATATGCCCGTTCAATTGATAAAAAAGGATAGAGGGTGTTCGTTTCCAGCTCTTCATCACCCGTGCTTCCTGCACTGATCAGTTTCACTTCTGCCAACCCTAGCAATCTTTTAATGATTGATTGGGTGATTTCGATTGCTTGTACTTTTTCTTTCTGAATGGAAAAAGCGGATTCGTCCAGTACGCCTTTCTTGATATATATACGCTCATGATCGGATGAAATTTCATATTTTCCATATTTGACGAATGTGGAAACGATTCCGAAGGCAACGGCGACACATATAAGGCCAGTAATAACGATTGTAATGATCCACCATGTATCCAATAACCTGGCAAGGAACCCTTCGGCGTTCTCCAAATCGATAAAATCATCGAGTGTATTATATAACGTAGCCAATATCGGGATAAGAGCCAGGAAGCTGAGTGATGTAAAGGAAGCTTTCAGCACATCTTGTTTGCTTGGCGTGAAATGGATCGTTTTTTCATAAGTTGGTTCCATATCCTCAGCTATTCGTTCTTCGGGATTATCCACTTCGATAAGCGGAAGTTCCTGTTTTGAAGCAAATTCCCCCTCAAGCCGTTCGGCCTCTTTTCGGGAAATCATCTCGAAAGGTACGGTACCATGATCACCAGTCATCCCCGTTTCGAATGTTAAAGAGGTTAACCTGAAAATTTTATGAAATAACGTCGTGCGTTGCTGAACATTCTGTACCTTATGAAGCGGGACCGTTCGATACGATTTCGAGATAAGCCCTGAAGTAATATATATGGTCCCTTCTTTGATTTGGTATTTATACGTATACCATTTTAGGATGATGGAAATGACTTTCCAAATCAGATAAACTAGAAAACCGATTTGAAGTACCTTCATATACGTCTTTTCAGAACCGAAATTCACGACATAAAGCATGATGATGAAAAACGCATTTCCTTTCAGCAATTTCCCAAACTCGAAGGGGATTTTGAAAGGGTGTAATCGTTTTGCGTGTTCTTCCATCATTAATCCACTTCCTTAATTTTTGCGAAATGGGCAATTTTATCTCGTAATTCATATGCTTCTTTCTCGGGGATGGCAGGTATGTCATGAGAGTCCCCCATTGTTCCGATGCTAAGGGAATAAAGGTTATATTTTCGCAAAAACGGTCCTTGGTTCAATTTGACGGATTGGACCTTCGTCATCGGAATGAGTTCATGCGTTTCATTCCAGGCTCCACGTTTTGTTTGAATGAATTCTTCGTTCACGTCGTAACGCCAATACTTCTGCAACAAGATCGGTTCAATGAAGATGGACCAGATTGCATGAAAAAAAGATAATACGATAAGTCCGTTTAAAATCCACCCAATCCATTCTTTCCAAGTGAAATAATTATCAACAAATAATAGGATGCCAAGGACGGCGAGGATAATGAGATTGGTAATAGCTTCAGTCATCCGCCAAACCTTCACTGATTCTTTGGAAATTTTCTTGGTTGGTGGCTGTATCTTTGAATACATATATTCACTCCTTACTATTTCTTTATACTTATACGGACTAACCGACAAGAAAGTTTCCTATTATTCTTTTGTGCCAAGAAATCATGAAGTCGGGGTCCCTATCGATTCCGTGGAGTGGCGGCCGAATAATCCTCCAGTCTCCTGAGTATGTATAAATAAGGACTTCTAGTGATCTGTGATCTTTTCTTTTTATATGACTGTAAATTGGACAAGATAGAAGTGGTGAGCTTTTAGAGTGGGAGTGATAAGTTTGACATACAAAAGGAAGTTAAGTTTTATATTCTTCCTGTTTTTGATTTGTTTTTTTAATGGAGAATCGATGCAAGCTGCGAATGATGAAGGAAACTTAGGGCAGGAAATTCAACAAATATTGGATGAATCGCCGGGATTGGCTGGCGCGTTAACGGGAATTTCCATCCGTTCAGCTGAAACGGGGGAAATGATTTATGAACGGGGGGCGCAAACGAGATTGCGTCCTGCTTCGAACCTTAAGCTATTGACTGCAGCAGCTGCGCTGGAAACTTTAGGGGAAGATCATGCTTTTCAAACGGAACTATACATAAAAGGAGTGCAAGTTGGCCATGTTCTGCAGGGCAATGTGTACCTGAAAGGAAAAGGAGATCCCACATTATTGGAAAAGGATTTCGATGAGCTGGCAGCTTCACTGAAGCGCAAACAAGTTAAGGTGGTTCATGGGGATCTTATAGGCGATGATTCTTGGTATGACGATGTTCGCTATTCCCAAGATTTAGTTTGGAGCGATGAACAGGAATATTACGGGGCGGCAGTTTCAGCCTTAACTGCTTCCCCGAGTGAAGAATACGATACCGGTACCATCATTGTGGAGATTTCCCCTGGGAAAAAGGCTGGTAAAAGGGCAACGGTGAAGCTGAAGCCGGAAACGGATTATGTGAAGGTCATCAACAAAACGAAAACTGAATCGGAAGACGGCAATAAGAAAATTGAAGTCGAACGGTCTCATGGCACACAATTCATTACGGTGACCGGAACCATTCCGGAGCATGCCGGGGTGACCAAAGAGTGGATCTCGGTGAAAGATCCCACAGAATATGCCCTGAGCCTATTTGAAAACTCAATGAATAAACATGGAATTAAAGTGTTGGGAAAAAGGAAAAAAGGGAAAACGCCAGTAGGAGCGGACATGATTGCCACTCATCAGTCCATGCCGCTTTCACAACTGCTTATTCCTTTCATGAAATTGAGCAATAACAGCCATGCCGAGGTTTTGGTGAAAGAAATGGGCAAAGAGGCAGAAGGGGAGGGAAGCTGGAAGGATGGTTTGAAGGTTGCTCGAAATCAGCTGAAGAGTATGGGTCTCGATATGCAAACGATCATGATGCGTGATGGATCTGGAATTTCCCAAGTCAATATGATTCCAGCTAATGAAATAACGAAGCTGCTGTATGTCGTACAGGAAAAAACGTGGTTTCCTGCTTACTTGAATGCTTTGCCGATTGCAGGCAACGAAAATCGGATGGTGGGCGGTACGCTAAGAAAGAGGATGAAAGGGACATATGCAGCCGGGAATGTTCGCGCTAAAACAGGGACGATTTCAGGAACGAGCTCTTTATCAGGTTATGTTACGACCAAAAGAGGGGAAAAAGTCATATTTTCGATCATCTTGAATAATTTTGTAGAAGAAAAAGGCATTACGGCAATCCAGGATAAGATAGCGGTGATGCTCGCAGAAAAGGAAAACCGGTTGGGGAGTGGCCTTTAGTATCCATTTGGAAAACAAAGTTTGAAGTTCAGGGAAATCTGCTAGAAACAGATTGGCATCTGCCAATTCATTTTCTTCGGCAAATCCGAATGGCGTATCCAATTCGATGCACATTCAATAACATTGCCAGCACCTTCTTCTAGTTTTTTTCATTTTATCCTCTCAATGAAGGAATTTGAGGGAGGATGAATAGAAATAAGTAGTATAGGAGGAATGCTCATGAATTTTCCAACACTTGATGGACAGTATACGATTAGCAGTCTTGTAGCTGAAATTCACGAAATTTCCAAAAAACGATCTCCATATATATTGGCGATAGATGGCCGGGGCGGATCCGGAAAAAGTACACTCGCTTCCCGTATCCAAGTTGAGTGTCCAGGTAGCGCGGTCGTTCATATGGATGATTTTTATTTGCCATCAACGGATAGGGTCCAACTGCCTCCATCCCAAAAGCAGATTGGTGCGGATTACGATTGGGAACGGGTATTTAACCAAATTCTGAAACCACTCACAAACGGGCAGGATGCAAGGTATCAAAGGTATGATTGGAAAACGGACACTATGGCCGAATGGCATGATGTTCCTGCTGAAGGCGTTATTATTATAGAAGGAACATATTCCATCCGTAAAGAATTGGCAGGGTACCATGATTTCACGATTTGGGTGGAATGTCCCCGTGATCAGCGGTTGAAACGGGGGCTTGAGCGGGATGGTGAAGAAGCGCGGCAAATGTGGGAGGATCATTGGATGGTGCATGAAGATCTCTATGTGAGTGCGCAAAATCCTCAAGAAAGAGCGAATCTTGTTGTGGACGGAACGAGCTGAATCCATGGATTTCTGGAACTCGCTTTTAATTGTAAGGGTTTACCTATAAAATTGTATGTATGTTTAGAAAAAGCCGGAAACTTGGGGGAAAACTATGTTTACTAATGAAGAACAAGCTGCCGTATATAAAGCCATTTATAACCGAAGGGATATCAGGAGTTTTTTGCCTAAGCCCATTTCAAAGGATATACTCCGCAGAATTTTGGATGCTGCACATCATGCGCCGTCTGTAGGGTTCATGCAACCTTGGAGTTTCATCGTGATTTCATCTCAGGAAACCAAGAACAGTTTGGCATGGGCAGCGGATAAAGAAAGAAGGGCACTCGCTATTCATTATGAAGGAGATAAAGAAAATAAGTTTCTTAGCTTGAAAGTGGAAGGGTTAAAAGAAGCACCTTACACCATTTGTGTTACATGCGACCCGACACGGGGCGGCTCCCATGTTTTAGGGAGGAACTCCATTCCGGAAACGGATATCCTATCCACAGCCTGCGCGATTCAAAATATGTGGCTGGCTGCCTGTGCGGAAGGATTGGCAATGGGATGGGTAAGCTTTTATAAGAAAAATGATATTCGTGATATTTTGGAGATCCCGCCGCATATAGAACCCGTCGCACTCCTGTCGATTGGCTATACGGATCAATATCCCGATAAACCTATTCTTGAACTTGCTAATTGGGAAAAAAGAAGGCCGATGGATGAACTTATTTTCAAAGATAAATGGGGTAATAAATAAAACTATATATTATGATTCTAGCCCCTGTTTCAGGGGTTTTTTGTTGAGAAGAAATGATTTTTTTACAAAAAAATGAAATGAAGCAGTGGAAAAACAGAAGACCCTTACGATAGATACATCCTTTGTAAGAGTCTTTTAAAATACGTCACTCCGTAATGTGGACACAAAATTTGGTTTGATTTTAAAATCTGCGCCGTTTTGAAGATCCCGGTATACCGAGATCTTCACGGTATTTTGCAATAGTGCGGCGGGAAATCTTCATCCCTTCATTTTCGAATATTTGACAAAGTTTCTGATCTGAAAAAGGCTTTATCTTATCTTCATCGGCAATCAAGACCTTTATTTTTTCTTTGATGGTGGTCGTTGATTCGGTTGCTTGGCTGTTCACGCGGTTTAACCCTCTAGTAAAGAAGTTCCTAAGTTTAAAGAGGCCATGCGGCGTCTGGATATATTTATTGCTCGTCGCCCTGCTGATTGTTGATTCATGAACCTGGAGTTTTTCCGAAATGTCTTTCAGTGTCATAGGTTTTAACCCCGTAATTCCCTTCATGAAAAACTCTTGCTGCTCGTCCACTATTGTCGCTGCCACCTTGTAAAGTGTCATTTGCCTTTGTTCGAGCCCTCTTAAAAGTAATTGGGCATCATTTATGTGCCCTTTTATATAATCTTTAGCTGGATTAACAGGATTCAGAGCGATGTGGTCCTTGTAGAAAGGAATGATGGAAAGTTTAGGTGTGCAGCTATCATTGACCGTTATCAGAAAACCTTCTTTTTCTTTTTCCACGTAAACGTCCGGAATGATGTAATGAGTCAAATCATTGGAAAAGTGACTGACGGGACGCGGGTTTAACGTACGGATGAAATCCGACGCTTCTTGTACTTCCTGAATGGTCACTTTGTAAAGGGCAGCAATTTTCCTGTAGCGTTTTTCTGCTAAGTCCGTTAAGTGCTTTTTAACGATCTTATACGCCAATTCATTGCGATCCTCATGCTCACGCAGCTGAATGAGTAAGCAATCGGTTAGATCTTTAGCCCCGACTCCAATCGGGTCAAGGGATTGCAAAACTTGAATCATATTTTCTATTTCTTCGATGGATACGGAAAAATGCGAGGCAGTCCAATTGACATCCAATTCAAGAAATCCATATTCATTTAAGTTCCCGATTAAAAATTGGAGAATCCTCCTTTCAATTGCTTTCAACGAACTTAGTAAACTCAATTGTTCCAGTAAATGGCTTTCCAGTGTTTCTGTGTTGATTGAATAATTGTTGATTGGGTTGTAATCATTATCTCCGTTGAAACTTTTACTTTTAGAGGACCGTTTCAGAGAATTTATTTTAGGTGTACGAATGCTAGATTCAGAAAGTGATGCGAGGGGGTCTTTAAAGCTTATTTCGAGAACGGGATTTTCGTAAGCCTGTCGGTTTAGGAAACTTATTAGTTCATGGGTCGAATATTGAAGGATCTTGATCGATTGCTGTAATTCAGGGGTTAATGACAATTTCAAGGTTTGTTTTTGGTACAGTTCAAATCCTACCTGCATATATATCAACTTCTTTCGTTTAGATTAACATGGCGGCTCAAGAGAGATGAAAAAATATTAACATGATAATAATACAAAACTTCTGAAAATTCAACATTATGTGTCAGGTTTTGTAACATCAATTAGAAAATAAAGTGGGGGGACTTGTAATTTAGTATTTATTCTAATGAATGGGCGTTAGGTGATTCGAATGCGAATCAAATGATTCATATATGAATCGACACAAACTCCTAATGATTTATATGTGAATCATTTTAACTTGAATACCTTTAATATAAGGCTCATATAATTTGGCATGCATCTTGCTATATCTAAATATATAAATAAAAAAATAAACTAGCTTGAAAAAATCCACTACAAGAGAAGGGTGTTTTTTACATGATCAAAGAAACGACGGGTATTCAGGAATTAATCGATTTGGATAAAAAGCATTTTATTCATCCGACTACGGCAATCGAGCAACAGCAGGCAGATGGTCCAAGTTTCATCTTTAAGGAAGGGAAGGGAATATATCTTACGGATGTCACGGGCAGGACTGTCATTGATGGCATGGCTTCACTTTGGAATGTAAATATTGGACATGGACAAGAAGAGATGGCTGAAGTCGCGAAGGAACAAATGACGAAGCTAGCTTTCACCTCAAGTTTCGCCACTTTCAGCAATGAGCCGGCAATCCGGTTGGCGGCCAAAATCGCTTCCATTGCTCCTGGGGATTTGAATGCAGTATTCTTCACATCAGGTGGATCGGAGTCGAATGATACGGCCATCAAACTTGCTCGTCATTACTGGCTTTTG
Organism: Peribacillus sp. YIM B13472; assembly: GCF_042788005.1. Taxonomy (NCBI): domain Bacteria; kingdom Bacillati; phylum Bacillota; class Bacilli; order Caryophanales; family Bacillaceae; genus Peribacillus; species Peribacillus sp. YIM B13472. Next base: position 139,760 of record NZ_JBHZPG010000009.1, on the reverse strand, counting down.
AAAGGGCAGCCTAATCGTCAAAAAATCATTTCTCGCTCGAAATCCTATCATGGAGTGGCAATGGGAGCTACAAGTGCGACTGGCCTGAAGCCGTTCCGAGATTTCACGAATTCAATCGCACCGGATTTTTACCATGTGGACGGTTCCTCCATTGAAGAGTTGCGTAAGGTCATAGAACAGGAAGGGCCGGAAACGATTGCGGCATTTATCGCTGAACCGATTCAAGGGGCTGGTGGCGTGAACCTTCCTCCTGAAGGCTATTTTAAGGAAGTAAGGGAGATTTGTAATGAATACGGCATTTTAATGGTGACGGATGAAGTCATTACAGGTTTTGGAAGAACAGGGACTTATTTTGGGATTGAACACTTTGGTGTTGTGCCTGATATGATGTGCTTCGCAAAAGGTGTGACGAGCGGATATGCACAGTTAGGCGGGGTCGTCCTGAATGATAAGATGCATCAGGATTTCATTGCCCTTTCAAAAGGCACGCTTTTACACGGTTACACATACAGTGGGCATCCTATGGCATGTGCGGTTGCTTTGAAAAATATTGAAATAATTGAACGTGAAAACTTGATAGAAAACTCGAAACAGCGTGGTGAAGAGTTGCTTGCCGGCTTTAAGAAGCTTCAAAGCAAACACCCGATTATTGGTGATGTCAGGGCACTTGGATTAATTGGAGGCATCTCCATCGTAAAGGACAAACAAACAGGCGAAGGCTTTGAGACACAGCTTGCTCCAAGACTGGTTGCTGAAGCGGCGAAGAATGGTTTGATTTGCCGGTCTGTTACGTTTGATCAAGATACACTCGTATTCGCACCGCCTTTAATCATTACGAAATCGGAAGTCGAAAGAATAATTGAAATCCTTGATGAGACATTTACAGCTGTCGAAAAAGAAATTTTATAAGAGGTGAAAGTGATGGTCATGACGGAAACGCTGAAAAAGAAATTATTCATTAATGGTAAATGGCAAGAAGCTGAAAAGTTCACGACACTAAAGTCTCCCTATAGTGGGGAAGTTCTAGCGGAGATTCCTTCGGCAAGCCTTGAAGATGTAGAGTTGGCAATAGAAGCGGCCTATCAAGCTAGAAAAACAATGGCAGCTTTACCTAGTCATAAACGCGCTGCAATACTTGAAAAGCTTGCGAGCCTTTTGGAGAGCCGTAAAGATGAGGCAGCTGAAATTATTGCTAAAGAGGCAGCAAAACCGATCAAAACGGCAATGGTTGAAGTATCCCGGACGGTTGCCACATATAAATTTGCAGCAGAGGAAGCAAAAAGGATTCATGGGGAAACATTGACGATGGATGCTACAGCTGACGGAGAAGGAAGGATAGGATACACAGTCCGTGAGCCTCTAGGCGTCGTAGGTGCGATTACCCCTTTTAATTTTCCGATGAACCTCGTTGCCCATAAAGTAGGCCCGGCCATTGCTGCCGGAAATACACTTGTCCTGAAACCTGCGAGCCAAACACCGCTATCTTCGCTATTTCTTGCTGAACTATTAGCTGAAACTGATTTGCCGGCAGGTGCGTTTAATTTAGTTACCGGAAGCGGTTCGGTTATTGGTGATAAATTAGTCACCGATTCACGGGTGAAGAGCATTTCATTTACTGGAAGTCCGGCTGTCGGAATCGGGATCCGTAGTAAGGCCGGATTAAAGAAAGTGAGTCTTGAACTAGGTTCGAATGCGGCTGTCATCGTTGATAAAGGGATCAATATCGATAAAATCATCCAACGCTGTGTATCGGCAGCATTCGCTTTTCAAGGGCAGGTCTGTATTTCCTTACAGCGCGCATATGTTCATGAAGAGGTATATGATGAGTTCGTCAAAAAATTCACAGAAGCAACGAATGGCTTGAAACTAGGAGATTCTTTGGACCCGTCTGTGGATATTTCGGCATTAATCAGTGCTGGTGATGTACAGCGAAGCCTGGATTGGATCGGTGAAGCTAAACAACACGGTGCGATCGTCGCAGCAGGAGGTAAATCTGAAGGGAATATCCTGCATCCGACTGTGTTGCTGGAAGTGGATGCAATGCTTAAGGTATCTTGTCAGGAAGTCTTCGCTCCCATTGTTTTGATCAATAAGGTTTCTTCTGTTGAGGAAGCGATTGACTTGGTCAACGATTCCGAATTCGGATTGCAGGCCGGGATTTACACAGAAAATATCAATCTGGCTCTTTCTGCCGCAGAAAAATTGGAAGTCGGCGGTGTTATCATTAATGATATCCCAACTTACCGTGTCGACAACATGCCGTATGGCGGAGTCAAAAAAAGCGGGACTGGCCGCGAAGGGTTAAAATATGCCATTGAAGAAATGACGGAAATGAAACTGGTCATTATTAACCGAAATTAGTCAGAAAAGAGATGAGCAGCTGCTCATCTCTTTTTTTGAGCTGCAGGTTTATTTTTCTATGAATCTTGAAAGAAGTTGAGATTAAGGATTGCTCATATGTTATGCAAAAATGAATAGGTAATTCACGATTGAATTTAAATGAGACGGGAAAGGGTAAAAAAACGTGTTTTACCTATTATTTCAAACTGGCATGAATCTTGCTCATATCTTCTATATAGGTAGATAAATTAAAACCGAGGAGGAATTTATATGCAGGAAACTTTGCAAAATAACACGAAAAAAGAAGGAACGGGAGCACTGGACTTAAAGATGTTCATCAATGGGGAATGGGTGAATTCGACTTCAGGGGAGAAGAGGGATGTATTGAATCCGGCCACGGGGGAAGTTATTGCCAAAGCTGCGGAAGGAACACAGGAAGATGTGGATGCAGCGGTCGAGGCAGCAAAATATGCTTTCTATGAAGGTGGTTGGTGGGGAACTCCTGCTGTGGAAAGAGCTCGCATTTTATTCAAAATAGCCGACAAAATAGAAGAAAAAGCTGAAGAATTAGCTGCGTTGGAAACATTGGATAATGGGAAACCATTGCGTGAGGCTCGTTATGATATAGCGGATTCAGCAGCCTGTTTTAGATATTATGCAGGATTGGCTACAAAACCGACAGGTCAAACTTTTGAAGTTCCTGACGGTCAGCAAGCAATGGTCGTAAGGGAACCGATCGGTGTATGCGGGCAGATCGTTCCATGGAATTTCCCGCTAATGATGTCAGCATGGAAACTCGCCCCGGCGCTCGCTGCAGGAAATTCCGTTGTTTTCAAACCATCTGAAATCACCCCTGTGACAGCGGTCAAACTATTCGAAATCATGGATGAAGTCGGATTGCCAAAAGGTGTCGCAAACCTTGTGTTAGGAGCGGGGCCAGTTGTCGGACAAGCCATTGCCGAACATGAGGAAATCGATAAAGTGGCCTTTACAGGAGGGACGGAAACAGGGCGTAAAATCATGGAGGCTTCACTGGGTAACCTAAAGAAGGTGACATTGGAGCTCGGCGGGAAATCGCCTAATATCGTATTTGCCGACTCTGATTTTGAGACTGCCGTTGATTATGCTCTATACGGGATTTTCTGTAATCAAGGACAAGTGTGTTCAGCAGGTTCTCGTTTACTGTTGGAAGAATCGATTTACGATCAGTTCATTGCAAGTCTTACTGCGAAGGCGAAAAAGATCAAAGTAGGTTCAGGTTCTGATGAAAGCAGCCAGATGGGTCCTATCGTTTCAGAAGCCCATATGAACAAAATATTATCGTATATCCAAATCGGAAAAGAAGAAGGTGCCAAAATAATCGTCGGTGGAAATCGAATGAAAGAAGAAGGCTTGGATCAAGGTTACTTTGTCGAACCTACTATTTTTGTTGATACGACACCGGACATGCGGATTGTGCAGGAAGAAATTTTTGGACCGGTGCTTGTCGTTCAAAAGTTCAAGGATGAAGCGGAAGCACTTCGACTGGCCAATGATACGAAATACGGTTTAGCGGGAGCGGTGTTCACGAATGATATCGCAAAAGCGTACCGTGTCATTAAAAAAGTGCGTGCCGGCATCACGTGGATAAACTCATATCATCCGACTTATAACGAAGCTCCTTGGGGAGGGTTCAAGCAAAGCGGAAATGGACGCGAACTGGGAACTTTCGGTTACGAAGCTTACACCGAAGTGAAGCAAATCAATAACAACTTGGATATCCAGCCAACAGGCTGGTTTGATGAAGAATAAAGGGCTTGACGAAAAGGCTGTTCCTTGTGGAACAGCCTTTTTTTGTGGAATCGGAGATAAAATGCCAGAATCGCAGATATATTTCAAAAATCGGAGATATAACTCCGGAAACCGCAGATATATTCAAAGATTGCTAAACATTGATTTACTTTTGGTGGACTTTTTCAAGATCAACCCGTCCTGAAAAGAAAACGGCACCATTACCCATATCTGCGAGCCGATCTGGGGTAAGGGAATTGATGTGTTGTTTTGTTTCAGGTGCATTCTGCCACAAGCCTTGGCTGACAAGAACGCCGGGTAACACATTTTCACCGGGAGCAGCGGTAAGCAAACACTCACCGCGATCGTTCCAGATTTTAACCATATCACCGGAGGATATCCCCATTGTTTTGGCATCAGAGGCATTCATGTGCAATTTCGGTTCCTTTTCCATGGAGATATGTTTGGCATTATTTGAAAAAGTTGAATTCAAGAAATTGTGATTAGGTGCTGGAATGAATAAAAATGGCAGGTCGCTGTCTTTTATGATTGGCGTATATGTTGGCAAAGGCTCGTATCCATCCTGCTTCATCCTTTCGGAATAAAGTTCGATTTTACCGCTTGGTGTCGGGAGTTTTCCTGGGAACATCGGCTGCATCTTGGCTTTGACAAATTGTTTCCGAGAAAGGGAGTCATAGGTGATGCCTTCTAAATGCGGGTTATCGGGAAAATCTAGCGCCTGACGTATCATATCTTCCTCTGAATCTCTAAATGCTTGTTCCACAAATCCCATTCCAGCAGCTAACAGTTTGAACAATTCAACATTCGATTTCGACTCGCCATATTTTTCGACTACAGGTTTTTGTATTTGCACGTAATTATGCCAGTATGAATTATAAAAATCCTCCGTTTCATAAGAAGATGTGGCAGGAAGGACGAGGTCGGCAAACATGGCCGTTTCGGTTAAGAATAGATCATGTACAACTGTGAATAGATCTTCCCGCATTAGACCTTCCTGCACTTTATTTGCATTAGGAGCGACAAGTGCTGGGTTGGAGCCGTATACAAACATGGAGCGAATCGGGTTTTCCTTTTCCATAAGAGCTTGACCGATTTGGTTCATATTAATGGTCCGCGTAGCTTTATTATGCAATAAATCAGGACGTCTTAAGGCATTTGTATTAAAAGCCAGATATCCAGAATTCCCTTTGATGGCTCCGCCGCCTTCGGTCATCCATTGGCCGGTAAGTGCAGGCAGGCATGCGATGGTACGTACTGCCATGCCGCCATTGTCATGGTGCTGCAGGCCATTGCCTATCCGAACGAATGATGGACTTGTGGTGCCGTACATCCTGGCTAATTCATATAAGTCATCAATTGGAACGCCAGTGATCGCGGAAACGGTCGAAGGGTCATATTGGCGGACGTGTTCGCGCAATTCGGCAGCACCAACTGTGTATTCATCCAAAAAGGGCTGGTCGACTAGATTCTCGGCATATAGTATATGCATTAATCCGAGGGCAAGCGCACTATCGGTGCCAGGCAAAATCGGAATGAACCAATCTGCCCACTTGCCGGTTTGGTTTTTATGTACGTCAATGACAACTACTTTGGCCCCGTTTTTTCGTGCTTGCTGGGCAAGCGTTACTTGGTGCATATTTGTGCTTACAGCGTTAATGCCCCACATGATGAAAAGCTTTGTATGAATCGTTTCTTCTGGATCGATGCCGAATGAACCACCCATTGTATAGCTGTATCCGACTGAGCCTGCCGCGTTACAAATGGAACGCTCGAGCATGCTTGCACCGAGTTTGTGGAAAAAACGGCGATCCATTCCCTCAGCGCTGAGGTTGCCCATGTTTCCGTAAAAGCTGTAGGGAAGTATGCTTTCCGGACCGTGCAATTCGATCAGGTCTTTCCATTTGGAAGTGATTGTGTCAATGGCCTCTTCCCAGCTGATTGGAGCAAAATTCCCTTCTCCTTTCGGACCGCTGCGCTTTAATGGCTGTTTTAAGCGATTGGGGTCATATAGGCGAGCGGTCATGTTTCGGACTTTGTTGCAAATATTCCCTTTTGTGACTGGATGATCAGGGTCTCCTTGAACTTTAATGATTTTCCCGTCTTTTTTGTGCAGCAGTAAACCGCATTGATCAGGACAGTCAAGAGAGCAAACAGAGGGAAAGACTCCATCTGGCTGATTGATATAGGATTGCATGGCGTATTCCTCCTAATAATTTAATCTAATAAAATGAATTTTCTTAATTATATTGAAAGTGAAATCGTTGAAAGGTGCAAGAACTTCTTAACATATGTTTTTTTTTCTGATAAGCTTACAAGATGAAAATTAACCTATAAATAGGAGGATTCATTTTTGGATTATGGAATTATAATATCAATTGGAATATACATGGCAGGTATGCTATTAATTGGTTATTTGGCCTATCGGAAAACGGCCAACCTAACCGATTACATGCTTGGCGGCCGGAACTTGGGCCCGGCTGTAACTGCATTGAGTGCAGGAGCTTCCGATATGAGCGGCTGGCTGTTGATGGGTCTTCCCGGTGCCATGTACATAAGCGGGTTAAGTGCGGGCTGGATTGTCGTCGGCCTTTGTGCAGGGTCTTATTTAAACTGGTTATTCGTGGCACCAAGACTTCGGACATACACGGAAGTGGCCGGCAATTCGATTACGATTCCCGATTTTTTGGGGAATCGGTTTAAAGATGGCTCCAGGGTCTTAAAAGTGGTATCAGCATCGGTCATTTTAATTTTCTTCACCTTTTACACATCTTCAGGCATGGTAGCAGGCGGTGAGCTTTTCCGCTCCGCTTTCAATTTGGATTATCGGTGGGGCATCTGGCTGACGGCGAGTGTTGTTATTCTTTATACATTATTTGGCGGATTCCTGGCTGTTAGCTGGACCGACTTCGTACAAGGTACAATTATGTTCATTGCCTTAATTCTAGTGCCAGTTGTCACGATTGTAAATATTGGTGGCTGGGATCCTACCTTCAATGAAATAAGATCGATCAACCCGGATTTATTGCATGTCTTTGAAGGAACATCAACCATTGGCATCATATCTCTTGTGGCATGGGGGCTTGGTTATTTCGGGCAGCCTCATATTATCGTTCGATTCATGGCGGTTTCATCTGTTAAAGAATTGAAAAGTGCACGCCGAATCGGTATGGGCTGGATGATTTTTGCTATCGTCGGGGCGATGTTCACCGGATTGGTGGGAATAGCTTATTTTAACCTGACAAACAGTCCTTTAGGGGAAAAAAATGCTGAGTCCGTCTTCATCATTTTATCTAAAGAACTGTTTCCTTCTTTAATTACAGGCTTCTTGTTGGCTGCTATTTTAGCAGCGGTCATGAGTACGATTGCATCACAGCTTTTAGTTTCGGCAAGTGCTTTGACCGATGATTTCTATAAGCAGTTCATTCGGCCGGATGCATCTGATAAGGAATTAGTGCTGGTAGGCCGATTTGGTGTATTGGCGATATCTGCCATTGCCCTATTATTGGCTTTTAATCCAAGCGGTACGATCCTTAAATTGGTGGGTTATGCATGGGCTGGCTTTGGAGCGGCCTTCGGTCCTGTCATTCTGTTAAGCCTGTACTGGAAACGGATGACGAAATGGGGAGCCCTGGCGGGAATGATTGTCGGTACGGCAACCGTGATCGTCTGGGATATGATCGATAAGTTCGCTGAAGTATACGAAATCATTCCTGGTTTCATCGCTGGTTCAATAGCGGTAGTCGTTTTCAGCTTATTATCGGCCAAGCCTACAAAAGATATAGAAGAAGAATTCAATCAAGCCATTAAAGACCTCTCTTGATCAGTGAGGGTCGAGTTAAAATGGTGCTTGATTTTTTAGCGATATAAAACAATGAATGCAATATATATGGTACAATACCGATAGAGTCCTTATGTTGAAAACATGAGGGCTTTTTTTTGAGTGATTTGGGAATAATAAACCAAAAAACGATATAAAGGAAAAAATATGAACCAATCTCATAAAATTGCATGTAAAGTGGCTTTTATATATATAATCATTGGGGTCTTATGGATTTTCGTTACGGATTACATCTCTATGACACAGGCAAGGGCAGATGTTCAGGTATATGCAATGTTTCAACATTCCAAAGGGTGGATGTTCATTTTCATAACCGGTCTTTTCCTATACTTCATAATCAGGTATTGGACGGGGAAAATGTTGAGGTCCCAACAGGAATTCATTCTGAAGGATGAACAGTATCGGTCGCTGTTCAAGCATAACCCGGATTGTGTTCTTGAGCTGGATCTCGAAGGAAATGTCGTTTCGATAAACCCTGAAGCTGAAAAACTATTAGGTCATAACAGTGACAATTTGAAAGGCAAGAATGCGAATCATCTCCTTAACTGGAATGAAAGTGATAAAGTATCTGTATTCTTTAAACAGTCCCTTCAAGGGGAGGCTGTGAAATTCGAAACGACCATTCAGAATGGCAGTGATGAAGAACGGATAATCCGTGTAACCTTTTTACCGATCATCGTTCACGCGGAAATGCTGGGAGTATATGCAATCGTTCGGGATATTACTGAATTGCGGCGCGAAGAGGAATTGATGATCATGTCTGAAAAGCTATCTGTAATCGGACATCTGGCTGCAGCGGTCGCACATGAGATAAGGAATCCGCTGACATCGTTAAAAGGATTCGTACAGTTAATGGATATGACGCAGGAGGTAAACCCGCTGCATACTGATATCATGTTGAAGGAGATTGACCGAATTAATATTATCTCAAGTGAACTTTTGATTCTTGGGAAGAAACAGGATGTAGCATTCCGCAGGATCGATCTTGCCGACAGTTTACAACAGGTATTCACATTGATGAAAGCAGAAACGAATTTGAATAATATCGAAATGGGGTTCAGGGCTAAAACCGCTGAACCGATTTATATTATGGCTGATCCAATTGAAATTAAACAGTTGGTAATCAATATCGTCAAGAACAGCATTGAAGCGATTGAGGATAATGGGAAAATTGATATATCGCTGCAAACCATCGATGGACAAGCTGTAGTCAGCGTGAGTGATAATGGCATGGGAATGGTTCCCGAGCGCCTTGAACGGATTGGTGAGCCTTTTTATTCGACGAAGGAAAAGGGTACAGGGATCGGGCTGGCAATTTGCCGGAAAATCGTTCATCGACTTCACGGGGAAATGCATTTTGAAAGTGAGATAAACAAAGGGACGACGGTTACAATTCGTATTCCGTTGGCTACTGGACAAGAATAAATGGTACTATGAAAGATAGGAAAAGTTATATTTTAAAGGAGAACGATATGAGCGAATTACCTGAATTAGTGAACGATAGAAAACCATATATACAAGAGGTCTGGAAAAAGTCCGGATTCGGACAACTTACCCCGATTCAAACGAAAGCGATTCCGGTGATTGTCGAGGGAAAAGACATCATGGCCGAATCACCGACCGGTACGGGAAAAACATTAGCATATTTACTGCCATTGCTAGAAAAGATAGATCCTGAAAAGAAATCGCCCCAAGCTTTGATTTTGGCATCATCACGAGAACTGGTCATGCAAATCAATGAAGAAATTCGCATTTGGTCAGAGGGAAGCGGCATTACGGGTGCAGCATTCATCGGCGGTGCTAATGTGAAAAGGCAGTTGGACAAATTGAAGAAGCGTCCCCAGGTGATTGCTGGAACACCGGGGCGTATTTACGAATTGATTGCCCAAAAGAAATTGAAGATGCATGAAGTTAAGACGATAGTTCTTGATGAAGGTGACCAATTGATCATTCCAGAGCATATGGGAACGATTAATAATATTATCAAGACAACGCTAAAAGACCGGCAAATCATGGTATTTTCTGCGACCTTGCCGGAGGAAACGGAAAAAGCCGCCAGGGGATTCATGAATGAACCCGAAATGATCAAGGTCGATAAGCATGAAAAAATGGAATCAAAGGTGGACCATCTGTACTTTGTTGTTGAGAGACGGGAAAAGTCCAAGATTCTCGAGAAAATCACAAGAATTAAAGATGTGAAGGCCCTTGCCTTCCTGAATGATATCGCAGAGCTGAGCGTCTTACATGAAAAGCTGAGTTATAAAGGTATTGAAATGGGCGTGCTTCACGGGGAATCCAATAAAGTCGACAGGGAGAAAGCGTTGCGCAAGCTTCGTTCGGGAAAATCCCCAATGCTGATAGCAACGGATGTAGCGGCAAGGGGGCTTGATATTAAAGGTCTTACTGCGGTCGTTCATATTGATATGGCTGACAACATCGAACAATATATCCATAGATCTGGGAGAACTGGGCGAGCAGGTGCAGATGGCACTGTCATTTCAATCGTAACGGAAAGAGAAGAGCGAGAGTTGAAAAAAATGGCTCGTGAACTGGAGATTCCATTAACGAGAGTAACCTTCTATGGTGGAAACATCGTAGTCGATGAATGATACGAAAAAAGGGACGGCCATGGCGGCTGTCTTTTTTTTTTTTTTTGCGAATGCCCGTTAAGATTTTAAAATTAAAAAGGTGCTCATTGTGCAGAATTCCCACTACATGACTTTTCTACTTTATGAATATGGTAGGATTCAAGGTAGAAATAGGAAAACGTTTGTTTTTGCCGAATCAAATTGAACGACGGGTGGTAAAGGGATGTTCAAAAAGAAATGATCCCATAAGATCAGGATAAAATCCCCACACAGCATTTGATACTATGAATATATTCGATTGTGAAATTAGACTAAATTCAGGAGTTCATTAATGGGGATAATCATGAATGAAAACGCTTCCTTTATATAGTTTTTTGACATATGATAGCAATAGACATAGGTTAGGAGGAGACGGAATGACAGGAAAGTATAAACAGTTTGAGACAGCAGTCATCCATGAAGGATATGACTCGAAGAAGCATTTAGGAAGCTTGGCAACACCCTTATTCCAAACCTCAACATTCACTTTCGAAAATGCCGAGCAAGGGGAAAGGCGTTTTGCCGGTATGGAAGATGGATATATTTATTCCCGCCTTGGAAATCCAACGGTACAAGTGCTTGAAGAAAAGATTGCCGCTTTGGAAGGCGGGGAAACTGGCCTTGCTTTCGGTTCAGGCATGGCTGCCGTTTCAGCAGTACTTTTTGCGTTAACAAAAACAGATGACCACATCCTGTGCTCACAGGGGCTATATGGTTGTACATTTGGCCTCCTGCAGCTAATGAAAAATAAATACCGCATCACACATGATTTTTGTGAAATGGATTCAGAAGAACAGGTAAGGAAAATGATCCGGCCGGAAACGACCTGCATATATGTAGAAACCCCTATCAATCCGACGATGAAAATGATTGACTTACAGATGGTGGTGAGAGTTGCGAAGGAATATAATGTGACAGTCGTAGTCGATAATACGTTTTCGACTCCCTACCTACAGAGACCGCTTGAATATGGCTGTGATATCGTCCTTCATAGCGCTACGAAATATCTTTGCGGGCATGGTGATGTCGTTGCAGGCCTTGTCGTCGGTAAGAAGGAATTCATGAATCAGGTAGCCGGGACTACACAGAAGGATATCGGTGGAATCATTTCACCATTCGATGCCTGGTTACTATTACGGGGGTTAAAGACCTTGCCTGTCAGGATGGACCGTCATTCGGCCAATGCAATGGCAATCTTTCAAGAACTTAAGAAACATCCAAAGGTGAAAAAGGTATATTATCCAGGTGATGAAGGTTCACCGGATCATTATATAATGCAAAAACAAATGAAACATGGCGGCGGCCTTATCTCTTTCGAATTGCATGGCACAAAACAGGATGCACAGGAATTCCTAAATAAATTGAAACTTATCAAAATTGCCGTAAGTCTAGGGGATGCCGAAACATTGATCCAGCATCCCGCTACCATGACGCACTCTGCCGTTCCTGAAGATTCACGGGAACAAATGGGCATCAGTGACCAGCTGGTCCGTCTCTCAGTTGGCCTTGAGGCTTGGGAGGATGTCTGGCAAGATCTTCAGCAAGCATTTTAGGGTACCATATCCCTCATTTGTTCCTCCTATTTTTAATGAAGATGGTGATGGATACGATAAAAGTGATGGCAGCCAGGATATAAGAAATGTCTGTAATTACAGGATAGGCGTCGCTATTTCGTATCCCGATGCCTATGAACGCCCAAACGAATACGAGAGGATAGCACCAATCCCGGTTTTTACCTGCAAAGACAAAGGCCAAGGCTGTTGCTGCAATCAGCAGGACGATCGTCCAGGTTATATTGGAAACCCCAAAACCGTCCCATTTGATATAGGTGAGGTAATAAGAAATGTCAGCTATGGCTGCAACACTTACCCAGCCTGTATAAATGGAAAACGGAAATAGGTCCAAAGCAGCATGCTCCACTTTTTTCGTTCTTGTATAAATGACCATTAAAGTAGCTAACAGAGCAATGATAATGAATACGGATAACAAAAAGCGTTCATAGTGCCAAGCCAAAAGCCAAGCGCCATTCAGGACACAGCTTAAAGCGAACCAAGGGAAGGATGCCTTATAAGCAGGTCTGTTTTGATGTTTACTTAAAAACTGCCTGAATACCCAGATGGCGAGCAGGAAATAGATCAAGCCCCATATGGAAAATACATAACCGGCAGGAGTGAAATGGACATCCAGTTTATCGGAAATCTCTCCTGATGTTTGGCCGTTCAATGGCAGGAAATTTGCTAAAAAATTCATCGTGACGACGAACAGGTAGAAAATCAAGTTAATGATGGAAATAATCATCGGCTTCCTCCTTGTATGAATTGTGATCCTTCTAACCTTATTCCACATATTTAGCCTGGTTAATCTTTTCGGAGCACATCGGGGGTACTTGGGGGTCATTTTTCCATAAAAAGAGGAAGTTCCTGTAACAATTGAACCATTTAAGGTTAGAAATTTTACATCTTCACTTTATGGTGATAAAATATTCAAAGATTCATATTATTTTAGTCCTTCGGGGTCGGGTGAAAATCCCAACCGGCGGTGATGAAGAAATTCTAAGCCCGCGAGCCTGATAAAGGCAGGATTTGGTGAGATTCCAAAGCCGACAGTACAGTCTGGATGGGAGAAGGACGTGTGGAACCCAAGTGTATACGTACGCCTAATTTTTCGAAAATGAAAATATTAGGCTTTTTAGGTATACAATTTTTTTCACTCATTTCTCCTGCTAACTCCTTAGGTCATCCTAAGGGGTTTTTTATATTTTATAAAAGGGGGAAAAACATGTTTACGGGAATCATTGAGGATATCGGTACCGTACATTCCTTGAAAAAAGGAAAAAGCAGTATGGAGTTATCGATTCGTTCTGAAAAAATCCTTGAAGATGTGCATCTGGGGGATAGTATTTCAGTCAACGGGGTCTGCTTAACGGTAACATCCTTCACGAAAAGTTTGTTTACGGTAGACGTGATGCCGGAAACGGTCAAAGCTTCCACGATCCGGACGTTAAAATTGGGATCACCTGTTAATCTTGAACGAGCAATGAGTGCACAGGGAAGATTTGGCGGTCATTTTGTTTCAGGGCATATCGATGGTACCGGAACGATCATAAAAAAAGAACGGAAAGAAAATGCCGTATATTATGTAATCCAATTGGATGAAGGGCTTAGTACCTTCTGCATTCCAAAAGGTTCCGTGGCCATTGATGGAACGAGCTTGACGATATTTGGAATCGAAAGGAACCTTTTGACTGTATCATTGATTCCATTGACTCATCAGGACACCATATTGGGACAAAAAGCGGCTGGCGATATCGTTAACATCGAAAACGACATGATAGGGAAATATATAATACATCAAATGAAAAATGGCAATCCAAAACCAGGACTGAATTTAGAGTTTTTGGCAGAGCATGGATTCTAATAAAAGGGCGGTGTAATGATGTTCCATACAATAGAAGAAGCAATAGAAGATTTGAAGGCTGGCAAGGTAGTAATCGTATCCGATGATGAAGACCGTGAAAATGAAGGGGATTTTGTAGTGTTGGCCGAAAAGGCGACACCGGAAGCGATTAATTTCATGGCGACTCATGGACGTGGTTTGATTTGTACAACCATCACTGAAGAACTGGCAGCGAAATTGAAACTGCATCCTATGGTAGGTGAAAATACCGATCATCATGGTACTGCTTTTACGGTAAGTGTCGATCATAAAAGCACCTCTACAGGAATCAGTGCTTTTGAACGGTCCTTGACCATCCTTGAGCTTCTTAATGAAGATTCTGTCGCTGAAGATTTCCAAAGGCCTGGTCACACTTTTCCGATAGTCGCTAAAGAAGGCGGCGTATTAAGGAGGGCTGGACATACGGAGGCATCGGTGGACTTGGCGAAGTTATGCGGTGTCGCTCCAGCTGGTGTCATTTGTGAGATCATGAATGAAGATGGATCGATGGCCCGCGTATCCGATTTAGAAGTCATCGCTGATAAATTTAACCTGAAATTCATTACGATAGCCGATTTGATTCGGTATCTTGAACAAAATGATTCAATTGGGAAACAGGAACTTGAACTGAACATCCCGAAAGCTTGAAGGATTATAAGGGAATTAAATATTAACATGAAAAAAATGAAATTGTTTTTTAAAATTAGGAGGAATTGGACATGGGGAAAACTATTGAAGCACAATTAATCGGATCAGGATTGAAAGTCGGAATCGTGGTAGGAAGATTTAATGAGTTTATCACAAGCAAGCTTTTAGGAGGGGCATTGGATGGCCTTAAGCGTCATGGCGTTGATGAGAATGATGTTGACATCGCGTGGGTCCCGGGTGCTTTTGAACTTCCGTTAATTGCTAAGAAACTTGTGAATACAGGTAAATATGATGCTGTAATCGGTCTTGGAACGGTAATCAGGGGTGCCACTTCACATTATGATTATGTCTGCAATGAAGCAGCTAAAGGCATGGCTTCCGTTTCATTGGAAACAGGTGTACCGGTTATTTTCGGTTTGCTGACAACTGAGAATATTGAACAAGCCATTGAACGTGCAGGTACAAAATCAGGTAACAAAGGCTATGAAGCTGCGGTTAGTGCCATTGAAATGGCCAACCTTGGAAAATTAATAGAACAGTGATTTCACATAAGGAAGCCGCAGGGAATAACATTCCTGCGGCTTTTTTAATTGTCAGATTGGAAATACCTCGATTTCAAAGTAATGTGTTTTTTCATTAAATATCGGTATAAATTATGGAAAATAAAGAATCATTAGGTAATTCCCCGAAAAAAAAACGAACAAAAGCATCATGTAATGGAAGCATGATAAAATATGCGGATATGATTATGCTACAATTGTAAAGATTGCAATTGAAATTCATGACTTTAGGGAAAAGTAATTTTATTAGTTATTAGGAGGGGTTTGTGTGTACCATCTCTTTACACATAATGATTTAGATGGAGTCGGCTGTGGCATTGTGGCTAAGCTGGCATTCGGAGAAGAAGTAGTGGTTAGTTATAATTCAATTGGCCGACTTAATCAGAATGTAGGAGCATTTCTTGAGCAGGCTAAGATTGAAGATACATTGATCGTTACTGATTTATCGGTTGATGAAGATAACGAAAAAATGATTACTCAGTTTGTGGAAGATGGAGGCAAGGCACTGCTGATTGATCATCATAAGTCAGCACTGCATTTGAACGAACATGATTGGGCATCTGTAACTGTCGAACAGGAAGATGGTAAACAGACGGCAGCGACATCATTATTCTATCAGTATGCAGTTGAAAATAAATTGCTGGAACCCTCAAGCATTGTCGCTGAATTCGTTGAATTGGTTCGTCAATACGATACTTGGGAATGGGAAGTCAATAAAAATACAACGGCAAAACGATTGAATGACCTTTTTTTCATGATTCCGATAGAGGAATTCGAAATGAAAATCGCAAATAAGCTGTCCACGGCTGAAAGTTTTACTTTTGACGAAGTGGAGCAAACCCTTCTGAATGTTGAAGAGAGTCGAGTAGATCGGTACATAAACAGGAAAAAAAGAGAAGTCTATCAGGCTACGGTCGGTCCCCATACAGCTGGTGTGGTCCATGCAGAGTCATACCACTCTGAATTGGGTAATGAACTGTCGAAAGAGTTCTCCCATCTGGATTATATTGCCATCCTGATGGTGGGAAGTAAAAGAATCAGCTTCCGGACAATCCACGATGATATAGATGTTTCTGAGGTTGCCGGCAAGTACGATGGGGGCGGTCACCAAAAAGCCGCCGGTTGCACCATGTCCGAAAAGGCATATAGCCAATATGTCGAAAAGACCTTCCATGCCGAGCCCCTTAAACGAGACGCACATAAGAATCAATTGAATGTAAAGGATTCTCCAGAGGGTTGCCTATATTCAACGAGAGACAAACAGGACATATTCATCTATGAAGATGAAGAAGAGGAATGGATTGTTGAAATCAACGGAAAACAACAGAAAAAAACATTCGATACATTTGCGGAAGCGGAAAAATACATGAAGCGGAAATACGCTGCATGGCTGGCCCATGATGAAAGATATGAAGAGTTTATCAATAAGGGATGAATAGGAAAGCGGCTGTCCAAATGGGACAGCCGCTTTTTTAATCTTGTCATTCATGATTTACCTTTTAAGCGGGACAGGATGAACGATCGTGCGGGATTGTTTTTTCGGAATGGAATTTTGGCGATGTAGAATTGCATTGATTTCTCCGCCGATCACAAAAATCAAACCACTCAAATACAGCCATAGCATCAAGATGATCACGCCTCCTAAACTGCCGTAAGTGGAAGAGTAGTTGGCAAAGTTACTGATATAGAATGAAAATCCAAGTGATATTCCCAGCCAAAGTACAGTTGCGGTCACTGCCCCAGGAATGACATGTTTAATGGGAAAACTTTTATTCGGTGCAAAGCGATATAAAAAGGCCAGGACAAGTGAGATGACCACAACCGCGATAACCCACCGTAATAAGCTGAATAATATTTGCATTTCTTCAGGGATCGGAATGACTTGCTGTAATAAATCGATGATGACCTTTCCGAAGACGGGGAGACCCAACATGACGATGAATGCTACAACCAGGCCTAATGTCAATACAATGGAAATGATGCGGGCTTTGATGAAATTCCTTGTTTCTTCAACATCATAGGCGATATTCATGGAATGGATGAACGCATTCATTCCGTTGGAAGCGGACCAAATGGTTCCAAGGAAACCAAAAGTAAGTAAGCCGCCGTTCCGTTCAGATAATATGTTGATGATATTTTTCTCGACGACTTCCATCGTTTCCGCAGGCATGAAGGTTTTTATCGTGTCAAGGGCTGTCTGAATATCGATGTTCAGATAAGGTAATATGGACAGAAGTAAAATGAGCAAAGGGAATAGTGCCAGTAAATAGTAATAAGCTTGTTCTGCTGCCAGCCCGGTTACACGATCTTCCTTTATTTCTTTAATCAGTTTCTTTGAAAACTTTATCGACTTATTCATCTGGGCATCACTCCTGAATAGTTACTTAGGTTATCTGCTTCTTTTCCCTCTGTTCATGTAAGTTAATCCTCAAAAGAAAAGAAATTGAAAGTTCTAATCCGCGCGCTTGTAAAAGCTTGTGATAATGACAACCTCATAATACCCAAAACAAATTTGTCGAGAGGCAAATCAATTTTAAATGCTCCAGTAAGGTGCAAAATCGGAATGATGGAGAGGTAAAGAAATGGCAAGCCAAGGAGGATCAACCTTAGCCTAATTTCACGATACCCTTTTTTTAGAATTTCTTGCGATTAACTGAAAATAAGTGCTGTTGATGATACTTCAAGCCTATGAATAATACGGCCAAACACTACTACTAGGTATGAATTTATGCCTTCTTTATAACAAGTATAATAATTTTTAGTAAATTATGGAAGTGGGTTGTGGAAGGCAAAAAGGCCAGACAGCAAAGTCTGGCCTTTTTTCTCTATTGCACTTCTTTTCCCTGTTCCTTTTGAACCTTCGGAGGGGTCCATCTGAATACTTTATTTAGGATATTATAGATGTGTTTGGATTCTTTTGTAAGGATCGGCCCAAGAATCGCTAAGGTTAAAACATAAAGTGCCGCAAACGGGGTTAGTATAGGCATTAAACCGCCTGCAATGCCTAAGTTGGCTAAAATGATGGAGAATTCGCCGCGTGAAACGATCGTTAAACCGATGTTTGCGGAAGCTCTGTGAGATAAACCGGATTTGCGTCCGGCAATCATACCAGCTGCAAAGTTACCGATTATGGTGATGATTACGGCTCCGAGAACCATCCAGACAGCTCCCCCAAGGGTCGTCGGATCGATACTCAAGCCAAAGCTGAAGAAGAATATGGCCCCGAAGAAGTCTCTAAAGGGAATGACAAGTTTCTCAATCCTGTCGCTATGTTCCGTTTCAGAAAAGACTAGGCCGAGCAGTAATGCACCGATGGCTTCCGCAACATGAATCGTTTCCGAGAAACCGGCAATGAAGAATAGTAATGCGAACACGACGATGATAAAAATCTCATCGGAGGTTATATTGAATAATTTGTTAAGGACCCCAGATGCTTTCCGGGCGATAACGAAAAATATCAGCATATACCCAATCGCGATAAATGTAGAAAGTAATGTTCCCCAAACGGAACCAGAAGAGCTTAATACCAATCCGGATACGACTGATAAATAAACAGCGAGGAAGATATCTTCAAACATGATGATGCCGAGGATTAGCTCCGTTTCATTGTTACCGGTCCTTTTAAGGTCCACAAGTACCTTTGCCACAATGGCACTAGAAGAAAAACTGATGATCCCGGTTAATATCAGAACCTCTTTTAATGGAAGACCGAGCAGGAAACCGTACAGCAAGGCCATTCCCACGTTGATTAAAATGTAATAGGTTCCGCCTGTCACGATATTTTTCCCGGACTTCATAAGCTTTTTCACGGAAAATTCAAGCCCTAGGTAAAACAGAAGGAATAAAATACCGACACGACCGAGGAATGCTAGGATTTCATCACTTTCAATGAAACGCAGGTCAATTAATCCGAAGTGCGGGGCATGGGGGCCAACGAGCATCCCGATGATAATTAATAGTGGAACATTTGATATTTTGAATTTACCTGCTACGAGAGCGGCTAATGCCACTAGAAGTAGGGCAGTACCCACTTCAAAGACTAAATGGTCCATATGAGCTTAGTCACTCCTTTCGTCGGTCAATAATTCTCTTGTCAGGTTACGGATATCTTTTCTTTCACCGGATATCACAAGAGTGTCGCCTGTTTCGATGATGGAGTCAGGACCAGGATTATTCAATTGTTTTTTTCCTTTTTTAGAATGGGCGATGACGGTCACGTTATAATTGCTCCTGATATCAATCGAACCGATCGTTTGATTGATGGCCTTTGAACCTGGTTCGACTTTGAACCATTCAATCACCAAGTCACCCAATGACATTTCTATTGTTTCAAGTGCTTGTGGTTTATAAACCATGCCGCCTATGATGGAAGCCATTTGCCGGGATTCCTGATCGTTAAGGGTGATGCTCGATATGACGTCTTCATGTTCATTATCAAAATGGTATAATTCCCGACGGCCGTCATCGTGAATGACGATTACTAACTTTTCATCATTTCTCGTTATGATTTCGAATTTTTGGCCAATACCAGGAAGTTCACTTTCTCTAATTCTCACTGGAATTCCTCCTTAAAATGTTGGTTAGAGTTAATAGAAGATAGCTGGATGTTTATAAGTTAACGTCAATATTCGTCTTGAATTTCTTCTCCTTGGATATGCCGATGTATTTTAATGTCTCCGATGGACTGGAATGATGGTAATGCTTCTGTATCAAGGCCAGTGAAACTCCTTGTTTATAGGCATGGTAGCCAAAAGTTTTACGCATCGAACTTGCTCCGAATTTGCCTGTCAGCCCTGCACCTTCCACAGCATCATGGATGATTCGGTGCGCCTGTTGACGTGTTATCGGCTTTTTTGTCTTAGGGGAAAGAAATAAAAATTGACCTTCGATAACCTTAGAGCCTTTAAGGTATTCTTGTAACGCGGTACGGACTTTCAGGTTCAAATAAATTTGATTGACTTCGTCATTTTCCGTCCTTTGTTCATAGAACTCCTTGATTTTGCCCGTTTCATCCAGAACGTTGGCCACGGTGATTTCAAGCATTTCATTTATCTTCATACCTGTATTGATGCCGAGTACAAACAATAAATAATCCCGACTGGAGTGAGCGCGTAAGTATGTTTTTATTTTGCTGATTTGATTGATATCCTTAAAGGCTTCTACATATTCCATAGATCTTCTCCTCTTGCTAATGTAACATAATTACATTATAACACAAGTTATGTAACATTTCATGCATTTAGTCCTGCAGGTGATTCCTATCCAAACAGTAATGCATGCTGTCGAACGTAAAAAAACCTTTTCCTTATTCTCTGCTCAAACGAGGTGAAATATTTCAGGGAAGTTATTTAATGTGGAGATTGCTGTTTGCATCATCGGGGACATCAGCCTGAAACGAAAAAAAAAGAAACCCCAAGTTGGGGTTTACTCATCTTTTTAGTATACGGCTTTTTGTAGTTTGTGAATGACTTCAAGTGAAAGCCCGGTTCCGATGGCAACTGATTCAAGCGGGTTATCTGCAAGTTGGACTGGGACGACAATTTCATTCGTCAGCCATTCCTGTATCCCGTTGAGAAGTGCACCCCCGCCGGATAAGATGACACCTTGATCGACGATATCCCCGCTCAATTCAGGAGGGCAATCTTCCAAAGTGGCCCTGATTGCTTCCAGTATATGAAGAAGTGATTCCTGAATGGCTTCCTGGACGTCAGTGGATGATATTGTAATCGGCTTTGGAAGACCCGTTACAAGATCGCGGCCCCTGACTTCCATGCTTATCACGGAATGTTTAACGAGTGCGTAGCCGATTTCTTTTTTTATTTCCTCGGCTGTTCTTTCCCCAATCAGCACATTATGTTTTTTTCTAACATATTGGCTGATATCTTCATCCAATTGATCTCCGCCAATTCTGATTGAATTGCAAGAAACGACGCCGCCATAAGAGATGATTGCGACCTCAGTCGTTCCGCCGCCGATATCAACGATGACATTGGCAACGGGCTCTTCGACAGGCAAGCCCGCACCTATTGCTGCTGCTACTGGTTCCTCGATAAGGTGGACCTGTTTCGCTCCGCAGCTTTTGACTGCATCCTGAATGGCCCTTCTCTCAACTGATGTGGAACCTGATGGTGTACAGACCACTACACTAGGTTTGCGAATCGAAAAACCTAGGGCCTTACTTGCTTTTTTCATGATTTCCCGAAGCATTTGCGCGGTTACATTAAAATCCGCAATGACACCATCCTTAAGCGGACGGATTGCCACGATATTTCCGGGCGTTTTCCCGATCATGTTTTTTGCATCCACACCGACTGCCAATACTTTATTAGTCTCTATATCAATGGCCACCACAGATGGCTCATTAAATACGATTCCTTTATTTTTACTGTAAACTAATGTATTTGCAGTTCCTAAGTCAATGCCTATTTCTGTATTTGATAACATTTAGTCACCCCTCCATAAGAGTTTGACCCCCAATATACTCATTCTACCTTTTATTGCGAGTTTGTGGGGGTGGGAAATCTAGTAAATGGTGGAAGTGGCATGCCGTTTCTTTTCATAGAGCGAAAACATGATGAAATATAAAAGTGCACTGGCGATGGAAAGCGCGCCAATAACGGAAAATATCCAATTGTAACCAATCCACTGACATCGGAATGACTAATGGCGTCAACATTCTTCCTATTGTAAAATATTGACCCCTCATATGTACCGTTTTTAGTATATTTCACACAGCGCTCCTCGCTTCAGTCGAAAACAAGAGTGGGTGCCTGGCAATGAATCAGCTTATTTTATGTTAAGATATAGATGAAAATCCGCTTAGATAAAGAAGGTAATCTTGTGAGTGCAAATTTAATCGAGAGTAAGAGTTTTAGAGTCATCTTTACAGCTTTCCTAGCTTTCCTGGGTGGTTATGCATTTGATAGCCTTGGAATTTACCTCCCATGGATGCTTGGACCATTATTCGTCGTGATGATCGCGAAAGTGAAGTTAAGGAAGTACTTGTTTTGGTCTAAACCCTTTAGAAGTACTGGATTGGTCATTCTAGGTTTACAACTGGGCAGTTCATTCACGAAACAATCGTTAAATGAGATGATTGAATATTTGCCTGTTATGCTTTTTACGACAATCGCAATCATTTTATTTACAGTTTTGACTGGCTGGTTTGTCGGGAAACGAATGAACTTAACCTTGGGCACATCCATGCTTGGCAGTTTTCCGGGAGGTCTTTCCCAGATGGTGGTCTTAAGTGAGGAAATGAAGGATAGTGATGAAACGGTTGTAGGTTTCATGCAAACACTGCGGGTCATCCTGGTGATATCCATTGTTCCTTGGATCGTGACCCATGTAATGTCAGTTGGAACAGGTACTGTAATTGCCATATCGGAGCGCCCGTTTTTCTTATTTGATTATGATGGGAAATTAGCCATCATGATGTTGTTAACCTTGCTATTATTCATCTTCATCACAAAGAAAGTGAATTTCCCGCTGCCTTTTTTGCTAGGACCTCTCATGGCTGCAGCACTATTCAATTTAGCAGGCCCAGGTGCCCCGCAGGTTCCTGATTTTTGGTTGAACTTGTCACAATTGTTGATCGGCGCACATTTAGGCTATACACTGAAGGTTGATAATCCTCGACTTTTCAGAAAGATGTTTGGGGCTGTATTCGTCAGTAATGTCCTATTGATTGGATTTTGCTATTATCTTTCCATTCAGTTTGCCCCGATCCTATCTTTGCAGCCGAACGAATTATTTTTGAGCATGGCTCCAGGCGGCGTCGCCGAAATGGCCGTCACAGCCATGTCTGTGCATGTGGATTTATCCGTTGTAACAAGCTTTCATTTATTCAGGATTTTATTCATTTTATTTTTTCTGTCACCCATCATAAAATGGCTGGTTGGAAGAAGCCAAGGAAAACAAGAACAGGGACAAAGCTGACAGGCTTTGTCCTTTTTTCTTTTCGAAAAAACTGAAGAGTGAAAAGAACAAATGCCAGGCGTTATGCGGAATTCACGAGTAAAAGCAGGAAACTCACGAGTAAACCGCTGAAACTCACGAGTAAAAGCAGAAAACTCACGAGTAAACCGCTGAAACTCACGAGTAAAAGCAGAAAACTTACGAGTAAACCGCCAAAACTCACGAGTAAAAGCGCATATTCCAGACTTTATGAGAAAAGTACGAACGGAACATGCTTGAAATTCCATTCTCGAAAGAATATTGTACCCGAACCATTGAAATGTGCTGTTGAATAAGCTGTAGGCGCCAAAGTTGGTAGATTTTGTGATGAATTAGTGGAAATTGAAATCTAATAGTAAAATAATCCTCACTTTTTTTGAACTTCATCCGATATAAGGAGGAGACGAGACTTTAAATGAATGGGTGAGTATTATGGATATAACATCAGTTTTGGGCGTAGTTCTCGGTATTGTGGCCATATTAGTCGGAATGGTGTTGAAAGGCGTAAGTGTAACGGCGTTGATTAACCCGGGGGCTATTTTGATCATTATTGTAGGGACGATAGCTGCTGTCGTAACGGCTTTCCCTTTGTCGGAATTAAAAAGACTACCAAAAATATTCAAGATTTTATTCTTTGAACAAAAATTGACAAAGCCTGAAGATTTAATAAAAACCTTTTCGGAATGGGCAGTCATTGCCAGGAAAGAAGGCTTATTGGCATTGGAAAGCATTTCGGATCAAGTGGATAATACCTTTTTGAAAAATGGCTTGAATCTTGCATTCGAAGGCCAGAATGCCGATTATATTCGTGATATTTTAGCGGAGGAAATAGACGCGATGGAAGAACGTCATTTAAGCGCGGCAGCGATTTTCAGTCAAGCCGGTACATACGCACCGACGCTCGGCGTATTGGGTGCGGTAATCGGGCTGATTGCTGCATTGGGGAATATGGCTGACACGGAGGCATTGGGACATGCCATATCTGCCGCGTTCGTCGCAACCTTGATGGGGATTTATACGGGGTATGTGTTATGGCATCCATTTGCCAATAAGCTCAAACGGAAATCGAAGCGGGAAGTCAGAATCAAGGAAATGATGATCGAAGGTATTTTATCGATCATCGAAGGGGAAGCGCCAAGAACGATTGAACAGAAATTAACATCCTATTTGCCTGCTGGAGATCGTAAGAAGTGGTTAGAAGGCGATGTGAGAGAAGATGGCTAGGCGCAAAAAGAAACAAAGGCATGAAGAGCATATCGATGAATCATGGCTGGTTCCCTACGCCGATATCTTAACATTGCTTCTTGCGCTTTTTATCGTCTTGTTCGCTTCAAGTTCGGTTGATGCAGTAAGGTTCCAGCAGTTGTCCAATGTATTTAACCAGGTTTTTACAAGCGGAACGGGTTTTATGGATTACCCAAGTGATTCCCCCAGCAATGAGCCGACGTCACCAGAACAAAGAACAGGTGCAGAAAAACTTGAGAAGTTAGGGAAAAACGAACAAGAAGAACTTATGGAAGTTCAGGAGCGTGTAAATGACTTCATCCAAAAGAATGATTTAACGGATAAATTGGGAACGAACCTTACGGATGAAGGGATGTTGATTTCAATTAGGGAAAACGTGCTGTTCGAATCGGGGGTGGCTGAGGTGAGAAGTGAAAACCGAAAAATCGCTAAGGAAATCTCGGATTTACTGGTCATGGACATACCCAGAAACATTATCGTTAGCGGACATACCGATAATGTTCCCATTAAAAATTACCAATATGAATCCAACTGGGATCTGAGCGTGATGCGATCCGTGAATTTTATGAAACTTCTCCTAGAAAATAAAGATTTGGATCCCGAACTGTTCAGTGCTAAAGGACATGGGGAATTCAAGCCGGTTGCTTCTAATGAAACGAAAAAAGGAAGGGCGAAAAACCGGAGAGTTGAAATCCTAATTGTTCCACGGTCAGCGATAAATGAGTGAAAACCTGTCAGGAATGGACGGGTTTTTCTTTTTGAAGGAGAATATATGGAAAGAGAATAATACGAATGTGATGGAAGAAATCGTTGTGACATGGGTGCAGGTATTAATGTCAGGAATGGAATACCAAACATTTTGTTCGTGCAGGAAATGATGACATCATCACATTATCATTGAATAACCTGCCTAATTTCTATGTAACCACAGAAGAAGGGCGGAAAAGGATATTTGGAAATTTGAATACAGAAGAAAACAGGAAATGGATCAATAAAAGAATCATCAATGTGATACACGTTGTTGGCCAGTATCCTAAACATTGATCAAAAGGCTGCCATTATCTTTTTTTCGATATTAATAAAGGTGGACAGCGACCGCCGAAGGGATGTCGGAAATGTAGCGGTATATTACTCATAATCAAAGGAACAACCATTAATTATGTGTTTTATTTATGGTGGCAGAGGGAACATAAATAAAGTACAAGTTGGTTCATTCGATCAAAAATTGAGGAGATGAATGATTATGGGTAAAAATATCGCATGTGTTGTAACGAATATGTTTGAGGACTCGGAGTATAGTGAACCGGCAAAAGCATTTGAAGAAGCCGGCCATACGGTAACGACGATTGAAATGGTAAAAGGGAAAACTGTTAAAGGGAAACAAGGGGAGGTAGAAGTCGAGATTGATGAAAGCATCGATTCGGTGAAACCAGAAAATTTCGATGCTTTATTCATCCCCGGTGGTTTTTCCCCTGATCAACTGCGTGCTGACGAACGCTTCGTATCTTTCGCCAAATCGTTCATGGATGATAAAAAACCAGTATTTGCGATCTGTCATGGACCGCAGTTGCTGATTACGGCCAAAACACTTGAAGGACGCCACGCAACAGGATATACATCCATTAAAGTCGATATGGAGTATGCAGGTGCCACATATTTGGACAAAGAGGTTGTGGTTTGCGGCAACCAGCTTGTAACCAGTCGGACACCTGAAGACCTTCCGGCATTTAACCGGGAATCGCTCAATCTATTGAAATAATGAAAAATCCCGGCAGCTGCCGGGATTTTTCATTTTAAAGGATTCATATACTTCAATCTTTGCAGTAAAATAAAAGGAGAGACGAATTAAAAAGGAAGTGTCACGATTGATCGTATTAAAATCTGCACGTGAAATTCAAGCGATGCATGAATCGGGTAAAATTTTGGCAGCTTGTCATAGGGAGATTGCAAAGTTGATTGTTCCTGGGGTGACAACTTGGGAAATAGAAGAATTTGTTGAAGGATTCTTAAAAAAACATGGTGCGAAGCCGGAACAAAAGGGTTACAAAGGGTATGAGTATGCGACATGTGCCAGCATAAATGAAGAAATTTGTCATGGTTTCCCTCGTAAGACCCCTTTGAAAAACGGAGATATCGTAACGATTGATATGGTCGTCAATTATAACGGGGCCCTTGCTGACTCTGCCTGGACGTATACGGTCGGTAAGGTTTCAAAGGAAACCGAACATTTAGTGAATGTGACGAAGGAATCTTTATATAAGGCGATTGAAGTATGTATGGAAGGCAATCGTATTGGAGATATTGGTCATGCCATACAAACATATGTCGAAGCGGAAGGCTTCTCTGTCGTTCGTGATTTCATCGGACACGGGATAGGGAATGTCATTCATGAAGAGCCCCAGGTTCCGCATTATGGACTGCCGAATAAAGGTCCGCGTCTTAAGGAAGGCATGGTATTCACCATCGAGCCAATGGTAAACGTAGGTACATATAAAGCAAGCAGGGATCCGAATGGATGGACGGCATCCACTGCAGATGGGAAATACTCGGCTCAATATGAGCATACGATTGCCATTACGAAAAACGGTCCGCTTATTCTGACCGAACAATGAACATAAAAAAACAGCATCGATTATGATGCTGTTTTTTTATGTTAATCAATTGGACGTTCCAATGAATACAAATCTTCTTCAATATTTCCTAATCTGTCCTCAATGATTTTTTTAGCATCTTTGATACCTTCATTATAAATAAAGGGAGCAATATTTTCGAAAATGAACTGCAAATGATTTTCAGCAGCGATTTCACCGATTTCCTTTCCATGTTCCTGATACACATATTCTTGGATACTTTCGATCATCTTGCGGCGTTTTTCTATGGGAAATTGTATGAACATTGTGCCCTCCTTCATATTTGTTCTAAAAACCATGTAATGAATTGATCCGAATCCAAAGGGAAGACGGGTACTGAAGCATGATTCCTTGTTTGTTCCAAACATTCGGGCCAAGCCACAGCTGCTTTGACATTAGTAAGCCGTTCCAATAACAGGAGGTCACTTTCTTCTTTGATTAAAATGACTTTAGGGAAGTCCTCTTGCTTATAACCTTCAATTAAAATCACATCAGGGAGAAATAGATACAGTAATTGAACCAGTTCATTGATAGGGGCTTTCCCCTTGAAATTGCCGAGCAGCTCGATTGTACCATCTCCTTCAACAAGTGAGGCGGCCGCCCCTGCATGAAAGTGTTTATTGGAATCCTTCGTGCCTGTGACATTTGGTTTTCCGCCATGTCCATGATGTTTTAAAACGGCTGTCTCTAATTTTGCTTCGTGAAGCTGTTTGATTATATTCGTTATGAAGGTCGTTTTTCCTCTATTTTGGTAGCCAACCACCTGGAAAATAAAGGGCTTCACCAAGGCCACTTGCATCCTTCTTGGTCATCGAGAAGCAGGATGTCCACAAAATCTCCAGTTTGGAAACCACGGGTCCCCCCAGGTAAGACGGTCAGTGAATTGGCACCTGACAAGCTTGTTGTAATATTGGATTTATCCACACCGCTAGGAATTACCTTCAACTGGCCGGATTCGTAAAATAATCGGGTCCGAAGCAGACGTGAGAATGGATTGGGTTTTAAGAAGTCTTCTGCCAATTGTGCCGTCTCTTTTCGTAAATGCGGATGCTCCGAAAACAACATGGTGCGGATGATCGGTCTTGCAAATAGTTCAAAGCCGACATAACTGGCGGATGGATTGCCGGATAAACCGAATAAAAATTTGTTATTATATACGGCTACGGTCGTCACGCTGCCGGGGCGCATGGCCACTTTGTTGAATAAGACATCGGCGCCAATCTTTTGATAAATATCCGGGAGAAGATCAAAATCACCGACAGAAACTCCTCCTGTCGTAATGAGGAGATCCACTTCCTCCAAGGCAGTTGAAATGGCCTCGTAGCTCAATTCGAATTCGTCCTTAAGCTTTCCATAGAAACGGACTTCTCCTCCGGCCCTCCGAATTTGGGCGGAGAGGGCATGTGAATTGCTGTTGCGAATTTTGCCGGGCTGCAACGGTTCATTAACATCAAGAAGTTCAGACCCCGTAGCGAATAATCCGACGACAGGCTTAGTGGCAACTGGCACTTCGGCATAACCGAATGTTGCGAGCAAGCCGATGATCCCTGGATTGATTGCTGTTCCTTTTTTCACAAGAACATCGCCCTTCTTTGCATCCTCACCTTGAAAAGAAACGTTTTCGCCTTCCTTAAGCGAGCGTTTAAATGATATGTACTTCTTTCCGTCCTTTTCGAATTCCTTCGTAAGCTCGAGCATGATTACGGCATCACACTCAGCTGGCATCTGAGCTCCAGTCATGATTCTTGCCACTTGATTTTTTTGAACAGGAATATTCGGTACCATACCCGCAGCCAACTCTTCAACCACTTCGAACTCGAGAGGGTTATTTATGGAACCTTCGGCCGTATCCTTGGACCTAAGGGCGAATCCATCATATGGCGAGCGGTTAAAATGCGGAACATCATTTGTAGCTACAATATCTTGAGCCAAAAAACGGTCATGGCTTTCCTCTAGGGGAATCAGTTCCATATGTCCTGTTAATTTATGCTTCATCACTTTTTCCACTGCTTCTGCAATACTGATGGGCGTTCTTCTCTCTACCATAATTACAACTCCTGTCGGTTTTCAATTTCTATATCAAATGTAGCAGAATTTTTTAAAAAATGAAAAAAATCCTCACCGGTATGGGAGGATTTGAATGTTACTTATTACGTAGTCTTCCAAGTTCTTCAGCGATAGCTTCCATTTCACGGACACTGAAATTTGTTTTTTTCATCACCATTGTATAAATATCGTGCAGTTCTTCGTACATCTCGATATCAAAATGGGTCGATTTGATTGCACCGAAGTTCATAACTTTTAATTTATCCTTGATTGCTTCAACCATATACTCGACACTTTCGGCTGTGTTTTGCGTTAAATCCATTTCCCTCATCCTTTCATACGTTCCTAAATTATTTTTATCTTTGCATGATTACCTTGAGAAGTCAATGAATATTCGGGTGGAAAACGAAGCTTGATTCCCGATATACTTGGTCATCTCCACGTTTTAAAGTGAGAGAGTTTGGGAAAAGATAGGAAAAAAAATATTTAAACATTGTATAATGGAGATAGCTACCATTATACATCAACTAATATATGACGAGGAGGAGAATATATGAGCAACATTCGAGAAGAATATAAGTGTGCCAAGAAAAGCAAATTTATGCAAGCGGTCTTTATTGGGGCGTTAGCTGGGGCTGCGATAAGCCTTTTTGATAAGGATACGCGTAATTCTGTATTGGAAAACAGTAAAAGCTGCATGGGTAATATGAAAGAATTCATAAAGAATCCTAATGGGGTGCTTAAACAAGTAAGTGAAACATCATCTAAGGTCCGTTCCACTGTTGAAAAAATTTCCGATGATGTATCCTTCATTTCCCAAAAGGTGGAGGAAATGAAAGACATCCCATCGCAAGTTGCCCAAGTGGTGATGGAGACGAAGGAAGTTTTTGCTGCAGAGGAAGAAGAGTCGACTTCAAGTCAACAGGAACGGATTTCCTTAAATTAGAAAATGGGGTGGAGGTATGGCCAATAAAAAAGAATGGCTTAAAGGTTCATTCTTCAAGACATTCATAAAACGGTTACTGGTGGATGATGTGTCGGGGCTTGCCGCACAGCTGTCTTATTTCTTTTTACTTTCCCTGTTTCCGTTACTTATTTTTTTATTCACTTTATTGGCCTATCTGCCATTTTCCCAAGAAGATATATTAAACACCGTCCGTACATATGCGCCTGACGATTCGATGAAAATCATTGAGGCTAACCTATCTGAAGTGATGGAAGCGAACGGGACATTATTGTCGTTTGGTGTCATTGGAACGATATGGTCTGCCTCGAATGGGATGAATGCAATCATTAAAGCATTTAACCATGCATACGGTGTAAAAGAAAGTCGAACTTTCTTTATTTCCCGGGGAATGTCGATTCTTCTTACTTTAGCGATGATTTTTGTTTTTATTGTCGTTTTATTGCTGCCGGTATTCGGAAAACAAATCGGAGTATTCCTATTTGCCGAAATTGGACAATCAGATGAGTTTCTTACGATTTGGAACCAACTTCGCTGGGTGATCAGTACGCTTGTATTTTTAATTGTGTTCACCATCCTTTATTGGATTGCGCCCAACATAAAGCTGAAATGCATAACCGTAATGCCTGGTGCCATCTTTGCAACGGCAGGCTGGAGTCTTGCTTCCTTTTTGTTTTCTTTTTATGTGGAGAACTTCGCAAATTATTCCGCAACATATGGAAGTCTTGGAGGGATTATCGTATTAATGGTCTGGTTTTATTTATCAGGACTCATCATCATACTGGGCGGGGAAATAAATGCTCTCATAAGTGAAAAAGAAAAACCAGAATGTGTATGAGGTTCCTTGAGTTTCCTTAATAGCGGACTATCATGCTGTGGATACTATTCAAGAAATGATAACTTTTGAAGAGGAGGAGATCTTTCATGAGTAAAAAAGATGGCAGCACAAAGCAAAAAGGAAAAAATAAAGGTTCGAACCATAAAACATCAGGTTCTGCAAACGGTAAGAACGGATATCACTAAATGAAAATATCATAAAAAAAGGGAGCCTTGGAAGGCTCCTTTTTCATGTTTAGTTTCTCAAAAGTCTTAAGCTGTTAAGTATAACAAGTATTGTGCTTCCTTCATGGCCAATCACGCCATATGGGAGGTCTAGAAATTGAAGGAAATTGGATGCTATCAGGATCATGATGACCGAAATTGAAAAGATGACGTTTTGTTTGATGATCCGATTCATCTTCTTGGATAATTTGACTGCTTCCGCAATGCGCGGCAGGTCATTCTTCATCAGAACGACATCCGCTGTCTCCAAGGCAACATCCGTGCCTTCACCCATTGCAATTCCAACAGATGCTGTTGCTAGTGCAGGTGCATCATTGATGCCATCCCCAACCATTGCTACAGTGCCATATTGTTCTTTCAGCTTTTTCACTTCAGTCACTTTGGTTTCAGGTAGGCATTCGGCAATATATGCATCAATATGGCTCTCCGAAGCAATCGCTTTAGCCGTTTTTTCCCCATCTCCTGTAAGCATGACGGTATGGATGCCCTCATTTTTCAAGGCTTCGATGGCTGTAACGGTTTCTTCACGCACGACATCTTTCAAAGTGAGTATGCCTGCAATTCCTTGATCATCTTTTGCATAAACGATTGTCTTGCCTTGTTCAGCCAATGTCAGTGCAATGCCATTTTGGAATCGTTCTGCTTCACTGCGACCGACGAAATCAGCTTTTCCGACTTGCCAAAGCACGCCATTGATATAGGCTTGAACTCCATTACCTGAGATATCTTCCATGTTATTTGGTTTAATGATATCCTTTTGCAATTTTGATTTGGCATAACGTACGATCGATGTTGCCAAAGGGTGATTCGAATAATTTTCAACAGATGCAATATGAAATAAGAAATCATCTTCGTTTAAATCTTCGCGGATAATGACATCCGTTACCTCTGGTTTTCCTTTTGTCAATGTACCGGTTTTATCTAAAGCAATTGCCTGCAGATTGCCAAGATTCTCAAGATGGATGCCTCCTTTAAATAAAATGCCATGACGGGCTCCATTTGAAATGGCAGAAAGTGTAGCTGGCATAATAGAGGCCACAAGGGCACAAGGAGAAGCGACAACGAGCAGGATCATCGCTCTGTAGAATGTCTCGGTCCAGCTCCACCCCAATAGGAAATGGGGTATGAACATCATCAAGCCGACAACCGTCAATACTACTTTTACATAAGTCCCTTCAAACCGTTCAATGAACAGCTGGGAAGGGGACTTTTCACTTTGTGCGGATTGAACGAGAGTGATTATTTTTTGAAATAATGTTTCACTTGCCGGTTTGGTGATTTCCACGGTAATCGTTCCACGAAGATTAACCGTTCCCGCAAATACTTCATCATCCAATGATTTACTGACTGGTATGGATTCACCAGTGATGGCGGCTTCATCGATATTGGTTCGGCCGTCCGTGATTTTTCCATCTGAAGGAACTCTCTCACCTGGTTTCACTAAAATCAAATCCCCGACATGCAGCTGTGAAACGGATACGGTTTCTTCATATCCGTTAGTGATGCGCAGTGCTTCTTCTGGCTGTAAGTCCATTAGTGCCGAAATTTCTTTATGGCTTTTATTCATCGTGTATGTCTCAAGGGCTCCGCTTAAAGCGAAGATGAAAATCAATATGGCGCCTTCCGTCCAGTATCCGATGACCGCAGAACCGATTGCCGCAAAAATCATCAGCATCTCAACATTCAATTCCCGGTCGGCAATCGTATCTTCTATGCCTTCTTTCGCCTTGGCATATCCGCCAATCAAGAAAGAGGCTAAGTATATGACTATGGAAGCAGTTTCCATTCCGTTCTTTGAAAGGGCCCAGCCCAATACTATAAGTAAACCGCTGAATAATGCAGCAATAAGTTCTAGATGAGGTTTTGCTTTTTCCAACCAGGTCGTTTTGCATGCAGCCGGTTGGGTTAAATGTTTAGTATCTGTAGTCATAAGACTCCCTCCCACATTCTTCTCTATTTTGTGTAAATGATATAGATTATCATTTGTATTATATATAATTGAGAAAGATAATCAACGTCATTTCTCTGGATAAAATATGAAAGCTGCCACCGTAATTGCGATGACAGCAATGTTTTCAAAGGTTTATAAACGTGATGTCCCTTTTGTTATTATTATAGTACCACATATCCTATTCGGAAATAAAGAAGAATGATTCTAATCTAGTAAAAAATATAAAGTATCTTCAAACTAATATAAAGTCTATTGATAAATACCGTTCAAATTGAATAATAAAAGAAGTGGTACAGATAAAAAACTATACTACATAACTGAAGCAGGCATTTTTTCCTTAAACAAGGCCAATGATATGAAGACAAGGAACAGCATGATACTGATCATATAGAAAAAATTTCCTCCATCAATGTGTTCTATAACCAGGCCGCCAAAGAATGGACCTCCGATGCTGCCGAGACTAAAGAATATACTGCATAATAAATTCCCGGCAGGTAATAAGTTTCTAGGCAAAAGATCTGCCATATAACTGATTCCGAGCGAGAACGTCGAACCAACCATCATTCCGCCAAACATAAAGCAGATGAATAGGCCAAGCACTGAATAGGAATAAATCCCTGCAAGCGTGAATATGGCAAACCCTGAAATAAGAATCGTCAGCAAGGTCTTTCGCCGTCCAAAACGGTCACTGACCATCCCCAAGGGAATCTGGGTAAGCAGAGTCCCTGCAGAAAATGCCGGAATGATGATGGATACTGCGGTTAAATCAATTCCGGAGCGCAGGGCGAATACAGGGAAATTGCTATTCAATGAGGCTTCAAGCACACCAAATGTAAACGGAAGTAAAAAAGCGACCCAGGCTATGCGGCTTACTTTCGTAAACCTTTTGAGTGTGCCAAGGAATGATGTGCTTTCAGAATCATCCTGTTCAGGAAGCTCATTTCTAATAAGGAAAACAGTGGACCAAGCCAGAAGGCTAAGTATGGATGTGATGATGAAAGGCAAAGACTGATTGATCTCCAGAAGCTTCGTCATCAGCGGGCCAACCATGAAGCCAAGACTGAAGAAAAGTCCATAAATGGCAAGATTCCTTCCGCGCTTTGCAATTGGTGAAATGGCAGTGATCCATGTCTGTGTAGCAAAGTGAAGTGTATGATCGCCGATACCAATGAAGAAACGCAGTACGAACCAAAACCAGAATGATTTCCAGACAGGAAATAAGGCAAGTGATACAATGACCGTTATCCCGCCAAATAATATCAATGGCTTATAGCCGTATTTACGGAGTGGGGCTTCCATAAAAGGAGAAATCAATAGAATTCCAATATAAAGGGAGGCTGCATGAAACCCGTTTAGGGATGAGCTAATTCCTTCATTTTCAAAAATGATGGCAATGATCGGCAAAAGCATCCCTTGAGAAAACCCCGATATGCCGACAATTAAGATTAAAACGCTTAAAAGCAATTTATTATTCATAAAATCATGTCTCCTAAGAAATGTATACCTTCTTGATGTTACATCTTAGGAAGAGGATTAAGCAATAGAAATTTGGGTAAATATTGTCAAGAAGAGAGGTGTTGATAAATTTTCCTTTGTCATCACCCGAAGATTATGTATGATAGTTTTTGTTACATAAAAAGAACTATAGGATTGTGAGGAGAAGTATCGTGAATAAAATATTTTTGGGGCTTGTCCTGTTAGGCGTCCCTTTATCTGTCATTGGGTCATTATTGCATTGGCCGAGTGTAATCATGTTCATAGTATATTGCTTAACAATCGTGGCGCTGGCAGGCTTCATGGGCCGGGCCACTGAAAGCTTAGCGATCGTTATGGGACCAAGGATTGGCGGTCTCTTGAATGCAACCTTTGGTAATGCAGTAGAATTGATCATATCCATCTTTTCATTAAAGGCGGGGCTAGTAGGTGTCGTGTTGGCGTCTTTGACTGGTTCCGTTTTAGGAAATTTATTGTTGGTGGCAGGACTTTCATTCTTTATCGGAGGGACTAAATACAAACGGCAGAAGTTTAATGTATTCGATGCGAGGCATAATGCCGGTCTATTGATTTTTGCAGTAATTGTAGCCTTCGTCATACCGGAAGTATTCACACAAAATATGGGTGAATCAAGCACGATGTCGTTAAGTGTCGGAATTTCCATTATATTGATCTTATTATATCTTGCTGCATTATTCTTTAAATTGGTTACTCACCGCGGGGTATATCAGCATACAGAGAAACTCGAGGAACATGAAGAGGAAGTACCGGAGTGGAGCAGGAAAAAGGCAATTATAATACTTGCTGCCGCTACACTGGCTGTTGCTTACGTATCGGAAAAACTTGTCCATACGTTTAGCGAGGTGGGGGAAGCCTTCGGATGGTCGGAGTTATTCATCGGTGTCATTATCGTTGCGATCGTCGGTAACGCGGCAGAGCATGCTTCCGCCGTCATAATGGCCTATAAAAACAAAATGGATGTCGCTGTGGAGATAGCCGTTGGTTCCACGCTTCAAGTAGCGATGTTCGTTGCTCCTGTACTCGTATTGATTTCGTTAATGTATCCAACGCGTATGCCGCTTGTTTTCACAATGCCAGAACTGATATCAATGGTTACAGCAGTCTTTCTGATGATCATGATTTCTAATGACGGGGAAACGAACTGGTTTGAAGGCCTTACCTTATTGGCCGCTTACTTCATTATGGGAATAGGATTTTACTTATTATAAGAATGCAGGCCTTCCGATGTGGAAGGTCTTATTTTTTATAAAATTAAAATATAAAAATGACTCTGCTCAGGTTAGATTTAGCAGAGTCATTTCTATATTAGTAAATTACCATTCATAAGTTATTCCAGGATTTTTCATCATGCTTTTGAAAAAGTTGAGAAAATATTCTAGAGTGTCACACCATCCTTTTACATCAGATTTAAGTATAGGCGAATTCGTTTTCTGTCATCCTTTAAAGGGTTCCATGGATTGTTCGATAAGCATACCTCCTGAAGGTTTAATAGGTATGAACGATTTCGCCTCCTTTTTATAATGTAAAATAAGTATAACTGATTTAAATAGAAAAGTAAATATTCTGAACTTTACAAATTTATTACAAAGTTGAAATCGGAATGAAATGTATAGAATGTTGGCTAAAAACAAAATCTATAATCAATATGATTGAACCTTCAAAAGGAGTGCGACAGCATGAAAAGAACTATTATTATTACGATGATTGCCCTAATTGCCTTTATTCAGGCGAATGTAAGTTTTGCAGCTAATATACCAGAAGTCAAAGCAAATCCGAATAAGGTGAATATCCCACCTTCAGTATTGAATATTGCAAAGGAGAATACGTATCCGAACCCGACTCAGGATCTTCCAATGCTGCAGCCGAGTAATCTTGCCGAACAATTGATCGATTCGTCTGATATCAAGATTGAAAACCCAGAACTCATCCAAATGTTGAATGAATCCGCAATTGCAAAAGCCCCGCTTGCTTTTGGATACAGGGCGACCATTTACCTTGGCCATTGGGCCTTGAATTATGAGTCCTCGGAAACGGCACCAAACTGGGAATACCAAAAGATCAATACGAATTACTATGATAATCGCGGCGGTGAAGTCCCATATAAGATCCGTTATGTCCAGGAAAGTCAGAAGGCAGTGAGTGGCGGTCTGACAGCGAAAATTCCTAAGGCTGAGGATGTTCAAAAGATGATGTTGCTAAAAGCCACTGAAAAAACGAATTTACCATTGGCTTTTGAAACGATCATCGGAGCTGGTACGAAAAAAGATCAAGTATACAATGTTGCTTCAAATAGGATTGGTTACTTATCCAGTTTTGCTTCCGCCGTCAATGAAAAAGGCAAGGTCACATATGGGGAAGTATATTTGAACCTAAAAGGAAATAAAAGAACCATTACGATAAAGAACATCACTTCACAAGGCATCGGTGCATGGATACCGGTTCAGGACCATGTTTCCTTCAGCTTTACAGTCTCGCAGCAACCCAGGTAAATTGAAAAACTCGCCGGATTGGCGAGTTTTTCTTCATATGATTGACTTCCTTATCCTGAAGTCCTCCTTCGGGTAGTAGGCATTTTTGACGAGAACATTCGGGCCCAGACATTTGACTGCCGGGCAGTGGCAATTCAATTCATTGGCCAGTTTCGAATTCATCCATGTGTCATAGGAATCGGTCAAGGGCTGATCTTTGATATTCCCTAATGTAGGCGCGTCCCCGAAATCGGTCACGATCACTTCCCCGGTGAAAATATTGATGTTCAACCTGGAACGTCCATCAGGGTCATTTCTTACGGTTACTTTATGTGAACCATAAAGGCGTTGAAGCAGCTTTATATCCTCTTTACTATTATTGCAAGGATAAAATGGCAGGGTACCGAAAAGCATCCAAACATTTTCATCACGGATATCAAGCAAATGATGAATCGCTTCACGCATATTATCCAATGATAAAGTTTCAAGTGCCGAAGCGAAATCGCTTGGATACATCGGATGAATTTCATGCCTTTGACATCCCATTTCATCGACGATCTGTCTGTGAATATGTTCAAGATGAGGCAATGTCCGTTTATTAAGCATCGTTTCTGCAGATACCAGAACACCAGCTTTTGTCAGGGCACGGGAATTTTCGATCATTTTATCAAATAATTTCTTTCGCTGTTCCCGAGATGGTTTTCGGTCCATCATGGCAAAGCCGATATCAATGAATTCATCGATCGTTCCCCAGTTATGGGAAATGTGCAGAACATCCAAATAAGGAATGATTTCCTCATACCGTTCCAAGTCAAGGGTCAAATTGGAATTGATTTGTGTCCGTACCCCGCGGCTACGGGCATATTTCAATAGAGGCAAAACATAATTCTTCACTTGTTTTCTTGAAAGCATCGGTTCCCCGCCAGTGATGCTGAACGAGCGAAGCAAAGGGATCTCATCAAGGCGCTGAATCAGTAATTCCAGAGGCAGGGCATCCGGGTCCTTGGGCTGCAGTGTGTAACCAACGGCACAATGCTCACAACGCATATTGCAAAGGGTGGTGGTGGTGAACTCCACGTTGGTGAGGCTGAGTTTTCCATATTGTTCAACGTCCATATATGCTTCCCAAGGATCATACTTGGGTGTAATTGGTGTTAAAAGATCTTGCTTGATTATTGACATATTTAAAACTCCTTACGTAAAAATGCACTAACCCATTATGAACAATGGGAACAAAAATTGTCAAATGGCGGAGAGCTGTATTTATAGCTTGCCATTGCACTTTCAAGCAGATTTCGTTACGATGAAAGAAGAACGGAAGGAGAGTGCCTCATGGGAAAATCCATCACAGGTAAAAACGAACAATTAACATACTTAAAAGAACGCCTCACGATGTTCATGGAAGTTCTTGATCATATTGAACCGGAAAATACGGAGTTGGAAGATATAGACCGTTTAATCGGCATGATAGATGATTTGGAAGGCAAAGTGGAACAATTCAAAACCCGGGAAGACTAATATCTGTTTCGATAGTATGACTTTTTCAATGTTAATATTCATGAAGGGATGACGAGGAACCTCGTCATCCCTTTTTAATATCAAATCTTCTTGGAAATGATTGGTGATGATATTTGACTTATGGGCTATTTAAGGCGCTTTGATCATTTCTCTCCAAATTGCTGTTCATTAAGAAAAATAATTACTTGTTTTCGAAAGATTATGTTAGATGTATAATAAAACGGGTGTTGAATCATTCGCTATTTATAGAGAAGCAGGGAAATGATTAAATCTAATCTAGGGGAAATAAGAGGGGGAAGAGAAATTTGGATATTCAAAAATTCCAAGAAAGTATGTACAGTCTTATCGTTGAAACTTCAACGAATCTTCCAAAGGATGTTCGTCGTGCGGTCAAAAGTGCAAAACAACGTGAAAATGCAGGTACTCGTTCTGCATTAAGCTTGGACACCATCACGAATAATATTACAATGGCTGACGACAACGTATCACCGATTTGTCAGGATACTGGTCTGCCGACTTTTAAAATAAAAACTCCAGTTGGCGTGAACCAACTTGAAATAAAAAAAGCAATCCGAAATGCGATCATTTTAGCGACTAAAGGCGGAAAACTTCGTCCAAACGCAGTTGACTCTTTATCGGGTGAAAATAGCGGGGATAACCTTGGGGAAGGTCTTCCTGTCATTAAATTCGATCAATGGGAAAAAGACTATATTGATGTTCGACTTATCTTAAAAGGCGGCGGCTGTGAAAATAAAAACATCCAATACAGTCTGCCTATGGAACTTGAAGGATTGGGGAAAGCGGGCCGTGATTTGGACGGAATCCGTAAATGTGTCCTTCACTCTGTCTACCAAGCACAAGGACAAGGCTGCAGTGCCGGCTTCATTGGAGTTGGTATCGGAGGGGACCGTTCATCCGGATATGATCTGGCTAAGGCTCAACTTTTCCGCAGTAATGAAGATGTGAATCCGAATGAAGACCTTCGTAAACTTGAAGATTACATCATGAAGACAGCTAATGAATTGGGAATCGGCACGATGGGCTTTGGGGGCGAAACTACACTGCTTGGATGTAAAATCGGTGTCATGCACCGTATTCCGGCAAGCTTTTTCGTATCCGTTGCTTACAACTGCTGGGCATTCCGCCGTTTAGGAGTGAAAGTCAATCCTGAAACAGGTGAAATCAATGAGTGGTTGTATCAAGAAGGCGAGAAAATCGACTTTGCTTTAGAAGCAGAAAAAGCAGCGAAGGATGAAGTGGCAGCCGCTGCTGAACCGGACGTTAAAGCTTCCCGTGAAATCACCCTGCAAGCACCAATCACGGAAGAACAAATCCGTGAATTAAAAGTTGGTGACGTAGTTCATATTAAC
This sequence comes from Peribacillus sp. YIM B13472, assembly GCF_042788005.1. NCBI lineage: Bacteria > Bacillati > Bacillota > Bacilli > Caryophanales > Bacillaceae > Peribacillus > Peribacillus sp. YIM B13472. The sequence goes on along the minus strand of NZ_JBHZPG010000009.1, from coordinate 99,796 downwards.
GGCAGAATGTATACAGGCCGTGACGCCATCCACAAGCATTTATCTGAAAATCCTGCACCAATCGACCTAGATGGACAAATCATCTATCATTGTGGCCCAGTTATGCTGAAGGACGAAGAAGGTAAATGGCATGTTAAGGCTGCGGGACCAACAACAAGTATTCGTGAAGAACCATACCAAGGCGATATCATGAAACGATTCGGCATCCGTGCAGTTATCGGTAAAGGCGGAATGGGTCCAAAAACACTAGAGGCACTAAGTGAACACGGCGGCGTTTATCTAAATGCAATCGGCGGGGCTGCTCAATATTATGCAGACTGCATCAAATCCGTCGAAGGTGTGAACTTCACCGAATTTGGTATTCCAGAAGCGATGTGGCACCTGAATGTTGAAGGATTTACTGCCGTAGTTACCATGGATTCACATGGAAACAGCCTGCATAAAGACGTTCAGCAATCTTCATTGGAAAAATTGGCACAATTCAAAGAACCAGTATTTAAATAATTGTATGGAAAAAGACGCTCACCAAACGGTTGAGCGTCTTTTGCATATCTTACTCTTCGGTTTCCGGCAGTGGATCGATCCTTGAAGCATCCTCTAAATTCAATCCACTTTTCACAAAATGAATAAACACTCCGCCGCCTAAACCAAGACAACCAACAAAGCCTATAGTGATAACCCATTCCAGCATTATATTCCCCCCTTGCTAAATGTATATGAAAAAAAAGGCGATAATTAACTAAAAAAAGTACAATCTTTTGGAACGCTCGCACATACATTAGAAGAGAAAGGGGGGATTTTCATGCAGAATAGCTATATCTTATTCTTTATCGCCATGTTATCCGGTTTTGCTTTCATCCAACTTCCTGTGGCAAATACGATTTTCTCCGGTCTTGAAACATTCCTTGACGTAGTCGGAATTGTAATCGTTCTCATTTTCGCTATCGCTATTATTTGGAAGGCGGCACAAGCGTTATTTAAAGGATAAACAAAGCATAGGGGGCCAATCCTTTTTTTGGAGGATGGGCCTTTTTTTGTGTGGGATTAAGGTTATAATTCAGCCTAGAGCAGCAGAAATCGTCCAACCGGATAATTCGCCCCACGGAGCGAGATTCGACCTTCGCAATATCATGCATATAAATCTCTATGTTCCAAACACTAAGAAAAAAGGACATGGGGGATATTCAAATGAAAAAAATCGTGATTTTATCCGCTTTTATATGCTTGATATGCTCTTTGGCAAGTCCAGCTTTTGCAGAATCCTATAACTGGGGCTTCAATAAAGGGAAAAATGGGACACCTGCCGATGCTGGTAAAAACTTCAATGAGATGCTGCCTAAATATGAGGCGATTTATAAAGGGGATACAAAGAAAAAAGATATATACTTAACGTTTGATAACGGTTATGAAAATGGGTACACGGCGCAGATTCTGGATGTTCTGAAGAAACATAAGGCTCCTGGGGCTTTTTTCGTCACAGGTCATTATTTAAAAACGGCACCCGAGCTTGTTGTACGTATGGCTAATGAGGGGCATATCGTAGGAAACCATTCATGGAACCATCCGGATATGACCAGCGTGACGGACGATGTGATACGCATGGAGCTTGAGCGGGTAAAAAAAGCAACGGAAAAATTAACGGGGCAAAAAGGAATGAATTACTTAAGGCCGCCTCGTGGGGTATTTAATGAGAGAACAATGAGAATCGCAAAAAAAGAAGGGTATTACCACATCTTCTGGTCACTGGCATATAAAGACTGGATTGTTGATCAACAAAAGGGTGCCGCGTTCGCACACGATGAAGTGCTTAAGCAGATTCATCCCGGCGCGATTTTATTACTGCATACCGTCTCGAAGGATAATGCGGAAGCATTGGACTCGATTTTGACGGATCTTGAAAAGCAGGGGTACACATTCAGTAGCCTTGATGATTTAATGATTGAGAAACAGTTGCCGAACCGAATGCTTTATTAAAATGAGAAGCGGGTCCTGTAGTGATAATTCAGGTCCCGCTTTTATCCATTCTCTTCAATTTCAAGTAATATTTCTGGAAACATGCTATAATACGTGGAAAACTGCTAAAGGATGGATCGCTTGTGTGGACAGAAAAATTACAGGTTCAAGGACCCTATAATTTCGATCTAGTTCTCGAACGATTATCGTTAGACCCACTTCAGGTAGTTGATTTTACTAACAGGACGGTAAAAGTTCCGCTATATATAGAAACAGAACCAATCGTTTTGCAGGTTCAGGCAATAGGAAATATCGATGAACCATCTTTCATCATCAAAGGTCATTCAGAGGTTTACAAGTCAAAAGCAATCGAACGGTTAAAAAAGGTTTTTCATTGGCATCAGCCATTAGAAGGCGTTTCCCGGCATTTCGGGGAATCAGATTTACGGGAAATCTTCGAAGAGCATCGCGGTACTGCCATAGTCTTGGACTTCGATTACTACAGTTGCCTCGTCAAATGCATCATACATCAGCAATTAAACTTATCCTTTGCCCATACGCTCACGGAACGATTCGTTAAAACCTTCGGCTACCAGATGGAAGGTGCCTGGTTTTATCCGACACCGGAAACAACAGCCCAACTTCAAATCGAACAATTAAGAGCCATTCAATTCAGTGGCCGGAAAGCCGAATATGTCATCGGACTTTCCGAGAAGATCATTCAAGGCCATCTCAACCTTGATATAATGGAAAAGCTATCCGATCAAGAGGTTATGGATACACTAATAAAAATACGCGGTATCGGTAGATGGACGGCTGAAAACTTCCTGCTTTTTGGACTTGGCCGGCCGAACCTATTTCCTAAAGCCGATATTGGCATTCAAAATGCCTTGAAAATATTATATGGCTTACCGCAAAAGCCAACCCAAGAAGAAATGGAGTCCTATAGTGTGAAATGGGCTCCATATCTAAGCTACGCTTCCCTCTATTTGTGGAGAAGCATTGAAAAACGGAGTGAAAAGAAATGACAAACATTCAAGATACAAAACTGGAAATGAATCAAACCCTTCCCCTTACGATTAAACGGCTTGGCATTAACGGGGAGGGAGTCGGTTATTTCAAAAAGAAAGTCGTCTTCGTCCCAGGTGCATTGCCTGGTGAAGAAATTGTAGCTTTGGTCACAAAGGTTCAGCCAAACTTCACCGAGGCGAAAATAAAAACCATCCGTAAAGAATCACCGCATCGCATTGCAGCGCCATGTCCGATTTACGCTGAATGCGGCGGATGTCAGTTACAGCATTTAAGCTATACCCAACAGCTTATTGAAAAACGCGATATCGTCATTCAAGCGATGGAACGTCATTCAAAATTCCCAGTTTCTTCATTAAATGTAAAAGAAACGATCGGCATGGAAGATCCTTGGAATTACCGCAACAAAAGTCAGTACCAAGTCGGCCAAAAAGATGGCAAATTGATTGCTGGCCTTTACGGCTTGAATTCCCACACACTGATCGATATCCCGAATTGCCTTGTACAGCATAAGGCAACAAATAAGGTAACGCGTACAGTGAAAAAGATACTAAAGAACTTGAACATCTCGATTTATAACGAAAGAAAAAGAAAAGGTGTTATCCGTACGGTCATTACACGGGTAGGCTTTGAAACAGGTGAAGTACAGGTTGTCCTCGTTACTGGTGCGGAGGAAATTCCACAAAAAGATCAGTTACTTAAACAAATTCGTGACCAACTGCCAGAAGTGAAATCGGTCGTTCAAAACATCAACAACCAGAACACATCACTTATCTTTGGCGAAAAAACGATTCACCTGGCAGGCGAAAAAGTCATCAACGAAACATTGGGTGACCTATCATATGAACTATCAGCCCGTACATTCTTCCAGCTTAACCCGGTCCAAACTGTTCGCTTATATGATGAAGTGAAAAAAGCAGCAGCCTTAACCGGCACGGAAAAAGTGGTTGACGCTTATTGCGGTGTCGGTACCATTGGCCTATGGCTGTCTGAAAATGCCAAAGAAGTCAGAGGAATGGACGTCATTAAAGAATCCATTGAGGACGCCAAGAAAAATGCAAAAAAACATAAACGCAACAATGTATTCTATGAAACAGGCAAAGCCGAGAATATCCTTCCACGCTGGACCAAAGAAGGCTGGAAACCGGACGTACTGGTCGTCGACCCGCCAAGATCCGGCTGTGATCAATCATTACTGCAGACAATCTTGAAAGTTAAACCAAAAACCATTGTGTACGTATCATGCAACCCGTCCACATTGGCGAAGGACTTACAAGAACTGGGCTCTTCTTATCGCGTGGAGGTCATGCAGCCAGTGGACATGTTCCCGCAGACGAGCCATGTTGAAGTAGTAACCTCATTGAAGCTGATTAAAGAATAAGCAGAGTGATCCGGGAATCTGTAAAAGGTTCTCGGATTTTAATCTGCGTTTATTTCCATCCATTTGTGAAATAATGAAAGTACTGTGAAAATCGAGAAATACATAGGAGGGTTTTGGATGCATAATCATGATATATTAATACGATTAAGATATGCGCTGGATATTAAAAATAAAGATATGGTAGAGATATTTAAGCTCGGGGATATTGAAGTGACAAAAGAAGAAGTCATGCAGATGCTCACAAAACCAAAAGATGATTTTTATGATGAATATGATGAATATGATGATGATATGGATGAAGATGGGGTAAACTGCAATAACATGATGTTAGAGTCCTTTTTAAATGGTTTGATCATTTTTAAAAGAGGGAGACAAGAGCCAAAACCTGGTCAGCCTCAAAGTCAGGCACCGGCTGTAAAGAATAAGGAAAGTGTGAATAATATCCTTCTGAAGAAACTGAAAATAGCATTGACATTAACCAGCGAGGATATGATTGATATCTTGGACGAAGCAGGTGTCATGATAACCAAAGGGGAATTAAGCGCTATATTAAGAAAAGTGGGTCATAGGAATTATAAAGAGTGCGGGGATCGATACGCCAGGAATTTCTTAAAAGGATTAACTTTGAGATATAGGGGATAAGGGTTCAGTAACTGTTTTTATCATGCACATCATTACAATTAGGCTTTGATTTCGTGAAAAGTACTTTTCCGATTTCAGGGTCTTTTTCTTTTCGTATGAACGTTATTGAAGTCATTGGAAAGTGCGAAACAGTTAAAATAGCAGAAGTCACCCTTAAGGCACCTTCGCACGTCCATTAACCTTAAAAAAGTCTGGTTTTGCGAAATTAGTATGGCTTCAAATTAGTGATCCTATCTTTTGCACGTTCCAATGCTTCGTCATTGATGTCATATACAGATACGTTGAATCCTTTGAAGGCGGTTTGAAATGCGATCTGACTTCCTAAAACACCGCTTCCGGCAATCGTGATATTTTTATATTTCACAGCCATTCTCCTTTATTTCTTTGAATATCTCTTCTTGTTAATTATTTCACATATCTTGAAAATAGATGCAGGAATTATCTTGATATACGTTATTTTCCCTTAATGAAACCTGATAATCGTATGTTAAGAACGTAACAACCATTATCAGATGTAGAACATTCTTCATAACTTTTTTGATCTCTTTGTACTTGAACGTCACTTCAATATCCTGAGTTGATCAGTAGCTCTCTTTTTAATGTTGTAATGGACTTAAGCGTCCATTAGTACAATGTAAAACAGACAAAAAAGAGGATGATTAATCCCCTTAGTTTACTTGTCTTCATTTGTTTGTTCATCAGGTTTTTGGACGATTTCTTTTAATTCCCCAATGTCACCTTTTGCATTAATAATCTCAAAAATCTCATTTAGGCCTTCCGAGGTTTTTTCATCTTCTTTTTTCAAAATAACCCTCCTTAGTTGTGTTTATTTGTTAAGGTCTCCAAAAAACAGAAGATAAAACATCATTTACCTAGAAAAATATTCTCCTCGTATTTCCGTTGATATAAGCGCATTTTAGGCGGATCTTTATTGTAAAACTACAAAAATTCCGATTTTTTTGTCCGCACAATATGGACAACATTAAAATTATCTATTATTATGATTGTTATAACTCTTAGTATAAAGGGGTTTATGTTAATACCGTGTGTATTTATGGAGAAGACACGTGTATTTTTGAAAAAAAGAAAAAAATACAATATTTTTTAAATAGGGGTAAAACATATAAAGATCCTGCATTTATTCCAACCATCAATGAGGGGGTATTTTAAATGTCAAGTGAAATATTAAATAAATTTTTGAAAGAAAATTTGGAAGATTTAAAAGAAAAGGGACTATACAACGTTATTGATCCGGTGGAAGGTCCAAATGGTCCGGTAATCACCATTGCAGGCAGGGAGCTAATTAATTTATCATCCAATAATTATTTAGGCTTAGCAACAGATCGACGATTAATAGAGGCTTGCATAGAAGCGACGAAAACATATGGTGTCGGTGCCGGTGCCGTTCGAACGATCAACGGAACATTGGATATTCACGTCAAATTAGAAGAAAAGCTTGCCGAGTTTAAACATACAGAAGCAGCCATTGCTTATCAATCTGGATTTAACTGTAATATGGCAGCGATTTCAGGAGTGATGGATAAACACGATGCCATTCTATCAGATGAACTGAATCATGCTTCAATCATTGATGGATGTCGATTATCCAAGGCGAAAATTATTCCCTTTATCCATTCCGACATGGACGATTTACGGACAAAAGCACGTCAAGCTAAGGAGTCCGGATTGTATAACAAAGTCATGATTATTACCGATGGAGTTTTCTCGATGGACGGGGATATTGCCAAGCTTCCTGAAATTGTGGAGATTGCAGAAGAGTTTGACTTAATTACTTATGTTGATGATGCACATGGATCGGGCGTATTAGGTAATGGTGCAGGAACGGTAAAACATTTTGGTTTATCGGATAAAGTGGATTTCCAAATTGGAACATTATCCAAAGCCATTGGTGTTGTTGGAGGCTATGTAGCAGGAAAGAAAGATTTGATTGATTGGTTAAAGGTGAGAAGCCGTCCATTTTTATTTTCAACGGCTGCCACACCGGGAGCAGTTGCAGCTAGTATAGAAGCCATCGATATTTTGATGAATAGCTCAGAACTTCAAAATAAGCTGTGGGAAAACAGCGATTACTTGAAAAAAGGCCTGAAAGAATTAGGGTTTGATATCGGGGGGAGCGAAACCCCGATTACGCCTTGCATCATAGGAGATGAAGCAAAAACGCAGCAATTCAGCAAGAGGCTGAATGAAGAAGGTGTGTATGCTAAATCCATCGTATTCCCTACCGTTCCAAAGGGTACAGGAAGAGTGAGGAATATGCCTACTGCTGCTCATACAAAAGAAATGCTGGACCGTGCAATTGCCATTTATGAAAAAGTAGGAAAAGAGATGTCGATCATATAAGAGATTGCTTGTTTCAGAGTTTAAAACATAGGGAGGGATTTTTGATGAAAAAGGTCTTAGTAACGGGGGCTTTAGGTCAAATTGGTTCAGAACTGACGTTGAAAATGAGAGAGATTTATGGAGCTGACAATATCATTGCAACAGATATTCGAAAAACGGACAGCGATGTTGCCCAATCAGGTCCATTTGAGATTTTAGATGTTACAGATGAAAAAGCGATGTTTAACATGGCAAAAAAACATGAAGTGGATACAATTATACATTTAGCCGCTTTATTGTCAGCAACAGCTGAAAAGAAACCTCTTTTAGCTTGGCATTTAAACATGGGCGGATTGGTCAATGCTTTGGAATCTGCACGGGAACTCGATTGCCAATTATTCACACCTAGTTCCATTGGTGCGTTTGGTCCAACCACTCCTAAAGATTGGACACCGCAAGACATCATTCAACGACCGAATACGATGTACGGAGTGAATAAAGTATCCGGAGAGTTATTATGTGATTATTATCATCATAAATTTGGGGTTGATACGAGGGGGCTTCGATTCCCGGGACTGATTTCGTATGTAACACCTCCTGGCGGTGGAACTACCGACTATGCAGTGGAAATTTACTATGAAGCGATTAAAAACAAGCGATATACTTCTTACATTGATAAGGGAACGTATATGGATATGATGTATATGCCTGATGCTTTAGCTGCCATCATTAATCTAATGGAGGCAGATGCCTCAAAATTAAAACATCGCAATTCTTTCAATGTGTCAGCCATGAGCTTTGATCCGGAGCAAATTGCAGCCGAGATTAAAAGGCATATTCCGGAATTTGTCATGAATTATGATGTCGATCCTGTAAGACAATCCATTGCCGATAGTTGGCCAAATACAATAGATTCAACTTGTGCAAAGGAAGAATGGGGATTCAAGGCGGAATATGATTTAGAGAAAATGACGAATGATATGTTGTTGAAGCTGAGATTAAAGTCCCTTTTAGTAACAGCATGAATTAAACTGCCAGCCGAATAAAAGAGTTGCAATACTCTTTTATTCGAGTTATTTTATACAGAGGAATTTTAACGATTAAGGGGTAGGCTGTTATAAACGATAAAAAGTAAGCGCTTTCTATGACACCTTGAACAGAATTAAGATATAACATGAAATTTGATAGTAATCTTTCTAACTGTCAGGAATGCTTAAGAGTGAAGAATGATTTTATGAGGCAGCTTTAAGAAAGATTAAAAAAAGTGGAGCCTGCTATATCATTTCTATACTAAATAGGGAGTGTATTAAGCATCTTGCATTAAATTTCGACTATTAGTGGTGTAGGGGGAAATGGAATGGCAAACAAAGATTTGAATAGGGACTTGAAAGGTCGTCATATTCAGATGATCGCTTTGGGCGGAACTATTGGTGTCGGTTTATTTATGGGTTCAGCCAGCACGATTCAATGGACAGGTCCGTCAGTAATGTTAGCTTATGCGATCTCTGGGATTTTTATATTCTTAATCATGCGTGCAATGGGGGAAATGTTGTATTTAGAGCCAAGTACAGGTTCATTTGCAACATTTGGTTATAAGTACATTCATCCATTGGCAGGGTATATGACTGCATGGAGTAACTGGTTCCAGTGGGTTATTGTCGGGATGGCAGAAATTATTGCAGTGGGGACGTACATGCAGTATTGGTTCCCTGATCTCCCGGCTTGGATTCCAGGTTTAATCGCAATGGTGATTCTTGGAGCAGCGAACTTAATTTCCGTTAAATCCTTTGGGGAAATTGAATTTTGGTTTGCACTGATTAAAATCGTAACGATTATATTAATGATCGTTGCAGGATTTGGACTTATTTTCTTTGGAATCGGTAATGGAGGGGAAGCCTTAGGATTATCGAATCTTTGGGAACATGGCGGTTTATTTACAGGTGGTTGGAAGGGCTTCTTCTTTGCTCTCTCACTGGTGGTTGCCGCTTATCAAGGTGTAGAATTAATCGGGATTACGGCTGGTGAAGCAAAAGATCCGCAAAAAACGATAACCAAAGCGATTCAAAGTACCATTTGGCGTATTTTAATTTTCTATATCGGTGCGATTTTCATTATTGTAACCGTTTACCCTTGGGATCAATTAAGTGCGATTGGCAGTCCATTTGTTGCTACTTTTGCGAAAGTTGGTATCACGGCAGCAGCTGGAATCATTAATTTTGTCGTAATCACGGCTGCTATGTCTGGCTGCAATAGTGGTATTTACAGTGCAGGACGTATGCTTTACACATTAGGGATGAATGGCCAAGCGCCAAAATTCTTTGCGAAAGTATCTAATAGCGGTGTACCTTTATTCGGTACGTTCGGAGTGATAGTCGGGTTAGCAATTGGGGTTGTTTTAAGTTATATTGCACCAGAAAATTTATTTGTGCATGTATATAGTGCGAGTGTACTTCCTGGTATGATTCCGTGGTTTGTCATTCTGATCAGTCAAATTCAATTCAGGAAAATTAAAAAAGCTGAAATGCACAATCATCCATTCAAAATGCCTTTTGCACCTGTGACAAACTACCTGACCATCGCTTTCTTGATTATGGTATTAATCGGTATGTGGTTTAATGATGACACACGTATATCACTAATGGTTGGAATAGGTTTTCTGGCTATCGTTGTAATTAGTTATTTCGCTTTTGGAATAGGCAAGCGTGTACAAGCCGATGCTCAGACAATGGCTCAGAAGGAGGATAAAGTGGGTTAATCAATAATTCACTTCGGGTTTTGAAAAGGGTTGCTTCGGCAGCCCTTTTCCCATGAAACTAAAAGGGCAGTTTAGTTTTAACAAGAGATGATAAAATGGTAGTTGAAGATGAAAGTTGTGCTGTAGATATTGCTTGTTGGATATATGAGGTGTATAGTGACCTTGGATATACCGAGAAGCAACTAAAAAACAGTAAGTAATGGTTCTTGTTGAGCTCCCTTCGTTAAAAGCTTTCTGGGCTATGATGACTGGAAAAAGTCAGGGCAATCTAGTTAATGATATCAGGATACGTTTCCGCCAAAGTTTAGCGTAAGATAACTGCGATGTTATTACTTCTTAAGATAGAATGTTAAAAATCATAAGAAAAGGAGACATTGACAATGACAACTTCAAAGAAGAATTTGAGGACTTGCGAAAAGGGTCACAATTACTATAAATCCAGCGACTGTCCGACCTGCCCTGTATGTGAGCAAGAACGCAAACCTGACACCGGATTTCTTTCATTGCTTTCGGCACCAGCCAGACGAGCAATGGAAAACAATGGGGTAACCTCCTTACATCAGCTATCAACATATAGTGAAAAAGAGATTTTGAAGTTTCACGGTATGGGACCAGCTTCTTTACCTAAACTTAGGGATGCTCTGGAGACAGGTGGGTTATCATTCAAAGATTAACCACCTAGAATGTTTAATCATGCAGGAACGCCTTTTATGCCTGCTGGTGCCATACATTCAATTTCTTTCATCAAGTCATAGGGTCTTTATGTAAATAAGGGATCAGGAACATCTTTTTTTATGGACATCATCCTTGTTAAACTGATAGTAACTCTAAAAAGTGAGGTAACGAAAAATCATGAGTTCCTATACTCCCTATTATGAATTCAATCGAAAAAAGTGGGCATCTTTGCGGAACCATACCCCTCTTCCTTTAACTGAAGAAGAATTTGATAACTTAAAAGGAATAAATGAAGAAATATCCATTCAGGAAGTGGAAGAGGTTTACTTGCCCTTGACTCGTTTAATCAATTTATATGTTGAAGCATCTCAGCAGCTTAATACAGCCACTTCTTCATTTCTAAAAACTAATGATAAAAAAGCACCTTATATCATTGGAATTGCAGGGAGTGTTGCTGTAGGAAAGAGTACGACAGCAAGGTTACTTCAGACCTTATTATCTAGATGGGATAATCATAGAAACGTAGGTCTTGTCACTACTGACGGCTTTTTGTACCCAAATGATCTTTTAGAAGAAAAAGGACTGATGAAAAGAAAAGGGTTTCCTGAAAGTTATGATACTCAAAAATTAATTAATCTTATCGGGGATGTAAAAGCAGGAAAAAATAAAGTGGAAGTTCCAATCTACTCACATTTGAAGTATGACATTTTGCAAAATGAAGTACAGACTATCTGTAATCCGGATATTTTAATAGTGGAAGGTATTAATGTTCTTCAAGTTGATAAGGAAAATCAAGTATTCGTCAGTGACTTTTTTGATTTCTCACTTTATGTAGATGCAGACGCAAATGACATAGAGCGGTGGTATGTTGAAAGGTTCCTTTTACTTCAAAAGACCGCATTTCAAAGTCCCGAATCCTATTTCCATCGTTATATTGACTTGTCTAAAGAACAAGCCATTAAACAAGCGACCCAAATTTGGGAAGAAATTAATTTGAAAAATTTACATGAAAATATACTGCCGACAAAAGGCCGGGCAAAACTCGTTTTAAAAAAAGGATCAGATCACAAAGCTGAAAAGATCTATTTGCGAAAATGATAACTGAAATGCAGATGATTATGTATTAGAAATAATGTTTTTTTGTAATAACAATAAAGGATAAAATTTCCTTTATGGGGGACTATGCAATAAGTCTTAAAATTAGGAATATTATCTATGGTCGTACCTTATATTGGTTTAATTATCAGTAATTATTGGTATTGTTATAATATCTAATTATTGGGTGAAATTTATGATCCAAGTTAAAAAGGTAGTAGTTTAGCAGTTTCAGGAAGGTCCTTGTTTTTTCGGGAAATGGTTACAGAAACTTCTAATTTCACTTCCGATTTTGTCAATAATTGTGTATTTTCGTTACTTTTTCTGATGTGTCAATATTATTTCACTAACAGTTTCTTCCTTCAATAAGGGGAAGCAGCTGAAGAAATATTTTTCTTCGACTATCATGGCGGATAAGTTTAAGCTAATTTCTTCACAAAAACAATTTTTTAACAAAAAAAGTAATAGTAGAATATTTTAATCTATGAAATAATAATAATAGATTATGATATAGTTATAAGGAGACAGAAAAGGTGTGTTCCTAGTTCGTGCCTGGCTTTTGGTGACACCTAAACAGGAGCGCCTACATCTTTTTTGCAAATATAGGGGATAAGGAAGGTTATAATGAGCAACATACAGAAACAAACAGACGTTATCTTAATTGGCGGCGGAGTCATGAGCGCGACTTTGGGATCATTACTGAAAGAGTTAGCACCGGAATGGGAAATCAAAGTATTTGAGAAGCTTGCAAACTCAGGAGAAGAAAGCTCTAACGAATGGAATAATGCGGGTACGGGACATTCTGCACTGTGCGAGCTTAACTATACATCCGAAAAATCTGACGGATCTATAGATATTAGCAAAGCAATTAAAATTAATGAACAGTTCCAAGTTTCATTGCAGTTTTGGTCGTATCTTGTAAACTGTAAGCTGATTGATAATCCGCAAGACTTTATCATGCCATTGCCTCATATGAGTATGGTTCAAGGGGATAAAAATGTAGCGTTCTTAAAGAAACGTTTTGAAGCGCTGTCAAAAAATCCTCTGTTCCAAGGTATGGAGTATTCCGATGACCCAGCAAAACTGATGGAATGGATTCCACTTATTATGCAAGACCGTCCATCGAATGATTCTATAGCGGCAACAAAAATTGATTACGGTACAGACGTTAACTTTGGTGCTTTAACACGCATGTTGTTTGACCATCTTAAGACTAAAAACGTCGATATCAAATATAAACATAGTGTTGATAATGTTAAACGTGCCAGCGATGGCTCATGGGAATTAAAAGTGCGTAATGTCGATACTGGTAGCGTAGAACGCCATAATGCTAAATTCGTCTTTATCGGAGGCGGGGGCGGAAGCTTGCATTTGCTGCAAAAATCCGGTATTCCTGAAGGGAAACATATCGGCGGATTCCCAGTAAGCGGATACTTCATGGTATGTAATAATCCTGAAGTTGTTGAGCAGCATCATGGAAAAGTATACGGAAAAGCTAAAGTTGGTGCACCGCCAATGTCTGTTCCGCATCTTGATACACGTTTTATCGACAATAAAAAATCGTTGCTATTTGGACCATTTGCGGGCTTCTCACCGAAGTTCCTAAAAACAGGTTCAATGTTCGATTTAATAACTTCCGTAAAACCGAATAATGTTTTAACTATGTTGGCGGCAGGCGCAAAAGAGATGTCATTGACAAAATACCTGATCCAACAGGTTATGTTATCGAAAGAACAGCGCATGGAAGAGTTACGAGAGTTCATCCCGAACGCTAAGAGCGAGGATTGGGATTTAGTAGTAGCTGGCCAACGTGTACAAGTTATCAAAGATACTGCAGAAGGCGGCAAAGGTACACTTCAATTTGGAACGGAAGTTGTCAGTGCCTCCGATGGCTCGATTGCAGCATTGCTAGGTGCATCTCCAGGTGCTTCTACTGCTGTTCACGTTATGCTTGAGGTAATTAATAAATGCTTCCCGCAACGTATGAAAGAGTGGGAACCGAAAATTAAAGAAATGATTCCTTCTTATGGAGAGTCACTAATGGAAAATCCAGAGCTTCTGCATGAAATTCAAACTTCAACTTCAGGGACGCTTGGTCTGAGCAAAAAAAAAGAGCTAGTTTATAGTTAATTTTTGGATATGGAAGCAACATTGAAATAAAAAACAACAGAACCTTTAATCTATCTTTGATTGAAGGTTCTTTTTTTTTGTCTTGATGCCTTATTCAATTAAGGGTGCTTACTTCGAAAAGGAAGGTTGCTGAGGCAGCCTTTTTCTTATGACTAAAGGGCACAGTATAGTTTAATAAGAAAAATCAATAAGGGATGCTATTATAGCATCCCCAAAGATTCTAATATGTATTTGAATTTATTTGGGAAATGGTCTCTTTATCGCAAATGACGAAGCTGTGCATCGTCAGGAATTCGTTCATCTAACTTTTGGTTTATGTTAAGATCACCACGATCTGCTACCAGTGTGGCTCCATTATTTAGAAGATCTATGAACGCATCACGATAGGTTCGCCATTCATCTTGTTTAGAAATCTCATACATGGTTTCTTCATACTTCGTGCTCATAAGTTCAGAATACATATGGATGACTCCATGAGAAAATAATGATCGTACTGCAGCGTGGGAGATCATTTCTTGTGTAGGAATAAACTCAATCACCTTTACACGCTCGAATGGCGGTCTTAATATATTTCAAGATTGGACCTGAATGGTTAATGGCCCCAAGCATGGGTCCTTTCCTTTTCGAAAAACTTGTCATACCTGTAGGGCTTGTCGTTCCTTTTGGTGCTCTATTTTTGGCGCTTCTCATTGGATACGGGCTTCTTGAATTCTTGGGTGTACTGATGCAGCCAATCATGAGGCCGATATTTAAAACGCCGGGGCGTTCAGCAGTTGATATGGTCGCTGATTTAGCAGGAAGCTACTCTATTGGTATGCTTATTACGAATCGACTATATAAAGAAGGAAAATGCAAGCTTAAAGAAGCCGCTATTATTGCAACGGGTTTTTAAACCGTTTCAGCAACGTTCATGATCGTTGTAGCAAAAACTCCCGGGCCTATGGACATATGGTCCCTTTTCTTTTGGGTTTCTTTAGGGATAACGTATCTTGTCACTGCCATTACCGTACGTATTTGGCCATTAAATAAAATGAGCGACGATTATTATTCGGATAATGCGGATCCAGAAGAAGTTATCAAAGAAGGATTTTTTTAAAATGTCTGGAACAGTGCGATGGTGGAGTACAAATAAACGAATCTTAATTCGATTCAAATCGAACAGGTGCGTTCGTATTATAAGGTCGGCCAGTAAAAATTACTGGTTGACCTTTTTAAATAGAATCCTTTATATCAGCAGCCAGGGGGAGGACGTACGGGTGCGCGGATTTGAAGCTAGGGGTACTAGTTAGTAAGTAGCGGGGGGGAAAACAATGAATGGTCTGGAAGTGGCAAAAGGGGGAGAGTCAAGTTCAGGCATTAGATCAATGTAAACCGTATGGGAAGAGTTTTTCAATGAAGCATATCATACTATAACGAATGATCTAGTTCTTCGGGCCTTAATAAGAAAATACAATTGGTGGGAACAAAAAGGCTGTAAAGTACTTCTTCAAGAAAGCTTAGCGGTCAAAATATGTTTCTAATCTCGCGCCAGTACAGTGGATAAGAATCTGGTTAACCTAAAGCCATTAAAGAGTTGAAAAAAGAGAAAGCATAACTGATGGTATGCTACATAGACAACAGAAGTATCTGATTAACATAGTGGAGTAATATCTTCGGTTTATAAAGAAGAGAGTCCATTCTATGCTAGGATTAAAAAAAGTTCGAACAGCAAAGAGATCATCTGCGGAGTGGGGGTGAATACATATGCAAAAAAAGGACAACTTCAACAAAAATCTCTCAAAAGCGAGATTGAATTCATATATAAATTATTTGGAGCAGCACCATCATTCTTATATGAAAACGATATTGAGGTTATATGTGTCTAACAAAACATATTTATATTTTTCTAGAGTTTCGACATTATATTGACAATAATATAGTTACTCATTAGAATTGAAAATGATTCTCAATATGGTACTGGAGGCACCAATATTATGTCAAAAAGAAGAAACAGTAAACAAGTGTTATTTATATCCGCAATCGTTTTAATTTTATCAACGCTTTTACTTGGATGCACAAATGAATCAAAAGAAAATTCAACTTCAAATAAAGACAGTAAAGACATGCTTACTTTGGCTTGGCCTAGGGATATAGGTGAAATGAATCCGCATGTCTATAATCCTTCTCAATTATTCGCTACATCAATGATATATGAACCTTTGGTTAGCTACCAAGATGGAGGCGAGCTGAAACCGCATTTAGCTGAATCTTGGGAAATTTCCAAGGATGGGAAGGAATATACGTTCAACCTCCGTCAAGATGTGAAATTTTCTGACGGTACAAGCTTTAATGCTGAAATTGTGAAAAAGAACTTTGATACTATATTGAAAAATGTTGATTTACATAGTTGGTTGGGCTTTATTCCGAAAGTGGATCAAACGGAAGTAATTGACCAAAACACGTTTAAACTAACATTAAAGGAGCCATATTATCCTACTATTCAAGAGTTAGCCGTCGTTCGTCCAGTCCGTTTCTTAGGTGATGCTGGATTCCCTAAAGATGGTGACACTTCTAAAGGTGTTGCAAAACCAGTCGGTACAGGCCCATGGGTTTTGGAAGAATATAAAGCAGATGAATATGCTATTTTCAAACGCAATGAAAATTATTGGGGTGAACTTCCTAAAGTAAAGAAAATCAAAGTCAAGATCATTCCTGATGCTGAAACCCGTGTTCTTGCTTTTGAAAAAGGTGACCTTGACCTTATTTATGGTGAAGGTGTTATCAGTCTAGATGCTTTCAAACAATTAGAAACATCAGGTACCTATGAGACTAGTATTTCTGATCCGGTTGCGACAAGACAACTAGTTATGAATACGAAGAAAGAACAACTTTCAGATTTACGTGTTCGTCAAGCGTTACAATATGGATTTAATAAAAAAGCAATGGTTGAAGGAGTTACTTCTGGGTTGGAAGAGAAGGCAGATTTTATTTTACCGACAAACTTCCCTTATACTTCAGACATTGATGTAACAGCGATTGATTATAATGTCGAAAAAGCAAAAGCTTTATTAGATGAAGCAGGATGGAAGCTTCCAAAAGGAAAAAACGTTCGTGAGAAAGACGGAAAACCACTTGAAATCGAGTTAATGTACGACTCTGCAGAATCGATTCAAAAAGCAATGGCCGAAACATTACAATCTGAGTGGGCGGCACTAGGTGTTAAATTAAACATCGTTGGAGTTGAGCTTACGGTACAAATTGAAAGATTTAAAGCTAATGATTTTGAATTGAATTTCTTTAGTAACTATGGCGCACCATATGATCCACATACTTTCGTAAACATCGTTGGTTCAGAAGGATTTGGTTTTAACGAAGCCATTTCATCTTATCCGAACAGAGATAAGTTGTTAAAACAAATTGCAGATGTTCCTAGAACAACAGATGAAAAAGAACGTCAAGAACTTTACTCAACTATCTTGGAATCACTACAAGACCAAGGAGCGATTGTGCCTATTTCTTATATTAAGAAAATAGCTATTTACCAAAAAGATGTATCTAATTTTACATTCCCTGCAAACCGGGATGAACATCCATTCACAGGAATTAGCATCGAGAAGTAAGTTACAGGAGGGTTTTCATGGGCACTTATATCTTGAAACGAATTATGGCCATTATTCCCATCTTTCTTTTGGCCACTCTTCTAACGTTTGGAATGATTCACCTTTCACCCGTGGACCCAGCTGAGGCATATTTATCTGCAGCACATATCCAATCTACAGATGAGATATTGGCTCAGAAAAGACATGAGTTTGGTTTAGATCAACCCCTCCATGTTCAATATGTAAACTCTATTATTAAGATATGCCAATTTGATTTTGGCATATCTTATCTTTCGAATAAACCTGTTTGGGACGAGGTTACATATCGAATGCCAGCGACCATTCAGTTAGCTTTAGGTAGCATCATATTAGCTATCCTGGTCAGTGTCCCTCTTGGATTTTTGGCAGGCATAAAGAAAAACAGTGTTATTGACCATTTTAGTCGCCTTCTCTCTTTTTTCGGGGCATCCATCCCCTCTTTTTGGCTTGGTTATTTATTGATTTTTTTCTTTTCTGTTAAACTCGACCTGTTCCCTGTTGAAGGAATCGGGACTTGGCAACATCTGGTTCTCCCTTCCGTTACTTTAGCTTTGCCATTAATAGCCTTGTATACTCGATTGTTACGTGCTAGCGTTCTTGAAAATTTACAGGAACCTTATATCCTTTTTGCTCGCACAAGAGGGATTCATGAAAAAGTCATTATGGGAAAACATGTATTGAGAATAGCCATATCTCCCATGATTACTGGTCTAGGGATGAATTTAGGAAAGCTACTGACTGGAACCATTATCGTCGAAGCGGTCTTTTCCTGGCCAGGATTTGGTCGTTATTTTATTGAAGCTATTTTTAATCGGGATGTTCCTGTCATTCAATGCTATGTGCTTTTAGCAGCGGGACTATTCATTTTTAGCAACTTGATTGTTGACCTTATTCAAATGTGTATCGACCCACGCATCTCCAGAAAAGGAGGGCAACGTCAATGATAACAAGTCTTCGTATTATGATGAAAAGTCAGAAAGTGATTGTCCTTTGTTCGATAATATTGAGCTTCCTATTTATCATCACCATCTTGGCTCCTTGGATCGCACCTAATGATCCTATTGCTGTCAATTTAGCTAATAAACTACAGCCATCTTCCTTTGAGTATCCATTGGGGACCGATCATTTAGGAAGATGTACGTTATCACGCATCTTATATGGAGCTCGCATTTCGTTAGGATTTGCCACATTAATCTTTATTTCATCTTTAGGCATCGGTTTGATTGTTGGAACCATTGCTGGTTATAAAGGTGGATGGGTGGACCAGGTGCTAATGAGACTTTGTGATGGTGTTATGGCATTTCCGAATCTTTTGCTCATTCTTGGACTTGTTGGTATATTGGGACCTGGCCTTAAACAGGTCATCTTAGCATTGATGCTTGTGCAATGGGTGTATTATGCGAGAATTTTCCGGGGAATGGTACTTAGTCTGAAAGAACAAAACTATATAGCGGCAGCTAAAATAAGCGGTTCTTCTCAATGGAAGATAATAAAGAAACATATTATTCCGAATGTTCTTCCTCCGCTCGCTGTTATGGGTACATTAGAAATGGGTTGGGCCATCATGGATATATCGGCCATGTCGTTTCTAGGTTTAGGTGTGCAACCCCCTACACCAGAATGGGGAGCAATGATTCATGAAGGGAAATCGTATATTCGGACGAATCCAGAATTAATGCTATATCCAGGTTTGATGATTATGCTCGTTGTCGTCACCTTCAATTTATTAGGCGAAGCGCTATCGGAACGTTTTGGAGTCAAACGTCGTTAATATAAAGGAATGAGAAGATTGGGAACAGAACAGTCGAATGTATTAAAAGTGAGCAATCTACATGTACAAGTACAAACAAAAGATGGTGCTTCCACCCTCGTTCAGGATATTAATTTTGAACTGGAAAAAGGGAAGGTACTGGGGCTTGTTGGGGAAAGTGGGAGTGGTAAAACCGTTACGAGTATGTCCATTCTACAGCTTCTTGATCGGAGAACAACGACCATTGAAGGCAGCATTACCCTCCAAGGACGAGAATTGAATGGTTTAGACGATAAAGAAATACGTGAAATTCGCGGCAAGGATATTGCCTTTATTATGCAAAATCCCATGAATGCATTTACGCCTGTTTTTACAATTGGCAATCAATTTATCGAAACGATTAGGTCTCATACCTCATTGAATAAAAAACAAGCAAAAGAGCTTGCCATCGAGGCGATGCAAAATGTAAACCTGCCGGATCCCGCGAAACTATTAAAAAGCTATCCTTTTCAATTGAGTGGAGGTATGCTTCAACGCGTGATGATTGCGATGGCCGCATGTTTAAATCCTACCGTTATTATTGCTGATGAGCCGACAACTGCACTCGACGTTCATAACCAATTACAAGTACTTCGCCACTTGAATAAAATTCGTTCTGAATATGGAACATCCATTTTACTCATTTCTCATGATCTAGGAGTCATTTCTGAAATGGCGGATGATGTAGTCGTTATGCAACATGGCAGAATTGTAGAAACTGCAAATGTATTTGAATTATTTGATAATCCGCAGCATGAGTATACAAAGAAACTGCTAAATGCCCGCCTTACCTTAAATCATGAAGAACCTATCACCCATATGTTGTGATATAGATTGCATTCTTTTGAGGGGTGAACAAATGAGTTTATTACAAGTAAAAGCAGTAACTCATAGCTATAATTCTCATACGTTTTTTAAATGGAAAGAACATTCTAAAAAAGTACTCACTGACATTTCCCTCTCTATAGACGAAGGAACATGTTTAGGACTACTTGGCACGAGTGGAGCTGGAAAAAGTACATTAGGAAAAGTGATTCTTGGCTTAGAACGTCCACAGCAAGGACAGGTTCTGTTTCAAGGGCATGATATCTATACGGCTGATAAGCTTACTCGACAAAAGATACGCCGAGATCTACAAGTCGTCTTTCAGGATTCGTATTCATCTGTCAATCCACGAATGACTGCCGAGAGTATTATAGGCGAGCCATTAGAAAACTATGAAAAACTAACCATAGCCGAACAAAAAAGAACCGTTATTGAGTTATTGGAAAGAGTGGGCCTAAGTGAAAAAGATTTGAAAAAATACCCACACCAATTTAGCGGTGGACAATTGCAAAGAATTAATATTGCTAGAGCAATCTCTCTTAAGCCACTGCTAATCGTCTTAGACGAATCCGTAAGCAGTCTAGATATGGTTAATCAAACACTAATTTTAGAATTATTAAGTGAGTTGAAAAAAGACTTCGGCTTATCTTATCTTTTTATTACACATGATATTAAAGCGGCCTATTCAATCTCTGATTATTTGGGTGTACTTGAAAAAGGAGAATTAATCGAACTTTACGATTCTAAAAATCAGTTTTTTTCGTCAGAACATCCTGTCATTAAACAGATGAGAGGCTCTATCCTTGCTGAGCATCCGCGTTTTCGTTCTCTTCCGACTAGGACTAACAAGACCTAGTCTAAATCTATATTTATTGATTAGAAGGCCTCGATTTCAGTTTGATAATCGAGGCTCTTGTTTATATTTCTTCTGAAGACCATATTGGAGGGAAATTGGATGAATCATCGAACATACCTTACTTTAGCCATCCCCTTAACGATTTCAACGATGACAACCCCGTTATTAGGGGCTGTAGATACGGCAGTTGTTGGTCAGCTTCCAGATCCGGCGTATATTGGGGGAGTTGCAGTAGGTAGCGTTATTTTTAATACTTTATATTGGTTATTCGGTTTTTTACGAGTTAGCACGTCTGCGTTTACCGCTCAAGCTAATGGGGCAAAAGATCAAGCTCAAGGAGCACTCGCTTTGTTTCGACCTTTTTTATTAGCCGTCATTGTAGGTATTTGTTTTATCCTCCTACAATGGCCAATTGAATATGCGGCTTTAAAACTAATTGCCCCTGAGTTCAATGTTAGCAAATTTGCAGCGGAATATTTTCGAATTCGAATTTGGGGAGCCCCCTTCACTTTGATGAATTATGTCATTCTTGGTTGGTTGATGGGCATGTCGAAGATTAAAGTATCTTTATTTTTACAGGTGTTCATGAATGTTTTAAATATGGTTCTTGCCATTTTGTTTGTTCATGTATTTTCTTTGGACGTAAAAGGGGTGGCTATGGCAACTTTAATCGCAGAAATCACAGCCTTCTTAATTGGCTTAATCCTTTTATTGAAGGCATCACCGATTCGATGGAAAATGCCAGCTGTGGGAATGCTTATAGATTCACATTCCATGAAAAAGATGTTTATCGTTAACCGGGATTTATTTATTCGAACGATTTGTTTATTAGCTGTTTTTAACTTGTTTACAGCAAAAGGTGCTACTTTTGGTACAGAACTATTGGCTGCCAATGCTGTATTGATTCAAATTCATTATATTATGGCTTATTTCTTTGATGGGTTTGCGAATGCATCTAGCATTTTAGTAGGTAAAGCGATTGGATCAAATAATGAAAAATTATATAAAAAAACGCTCACCTTGTCCTTGCAATGGTCAATTCTATCCGCTTTCTTCATTGCTTGTGCCTATGCAATATTTCAAGAACAGATTATTGGACTCTTCACGAATTTACCGAGAGTAATCGAGCTTTCGAATACATATGGAGCTTGGCTAATTATTTTCCCATTTACCGCCTGTTTCGGGCTCGTCATTTACGGTGTCTTCACGGGAGCGACTGAAATTGAACCGGTTCGAAACTCTATGATTTACGCATTGATGGCGTATATTATTGTGCAAGTCACTGCAACCCCGATCTGGGACAATCATGGCTTATGGCTCGCCTTCATCGTCTTTAGTGTGGGTAGATCTGGTTTTCTAGTTATGTATATCCCTAGATTGAATAAGAAAATCTTTCATGTTAAACAAGAATTGTGAACGCCCCTCCTTAATCCTTATAGCGTTTGTATGGTGTCCGTATTACTGGAAAATCTACAAATATATGAACAAGGAACAGGTCGGCAGCTGCGTCGATATGGAGAGCATAAAGGTATTCCGAAGTATCATAGTGACAAGTTGCTAAAGACCAACAGGTGCATTAGATTAAGATCGAAGCTGTCTTTAAGGCAGCTTTTTTTATGGATTTATAGCGCACTTTAGTTAAAGAAGGCGTATTTCAGACCTATTCGCTTGTATAAGTGGTGTCGTTAAAATACAGGAGAAAATTAAATTGAACATAGATATAGGGCTTCTCTTCCTTGTTCTTTTATCTCTAAAAGGATTAATATTGTCCATTAGATATGTTAAAGAGCAAGATAAGAAAAGGATTAGTAATAAGTGAGTGGGGATTTTCGGAAATACTATTTATCTTTTGATAACAATTTAAGGTAAAACAGCAATATATAAATGTGCTTCAGGTTCTTCTGTTTTGGAAGGATCAAAGGTTTAGTTATTCAATTAACAGGGGGAAGAGTTCAATAAGAATGGCTAACAATCTAGGTTATAAGGCGGTGTTTTGTAATGTTTTTTTGAAAAAAGTGAAAGTACAAAAATCATTAATGTTTATCATAAAAAGGGCTGCCCGGAAAGTCGAATTCCTCCGACATTGGGACAGCCCTTTAAATGTTTTCTGCGCCTCTTCTACCTTGTTGCAATTCTGCATGCTTACAATGCCCTTATTGGATATAAAGGGGTATTTCCTATTACTGATGGCATGATCGACTATTATAATAGTGAAGGATTCCATATCCTTTTTTGATTTTTCATCACTGAAACAATATTAGGAAAAACATCCATAAAAATTATTTAAAGAAAATAATATTTATTCTAAAAATTCATACTATAATACTTTATACTTATGCTATATTATAGGGAGAATTATTTATTATCACGTATAATCTACGAATTGGAGTGATTTGAATGAAGAAACTTGGTTTACTGAGTATGTTTTTGATTCTAACTATCTTTATCTCGGCATGTGGAACCAATGAAGAAAAAAATGCAGGTGAGGAAAAGGAACCTGAAAAGGTATATAAAGTTGGTGTGGATACTACTTATCCTCCTTTTGAATTTAAAGAGGGGAACGAATATAAAGGCATTGATATTGAATTGATCAATGCAATCGCAAAAGACCAGGATTTTAAAATCAAATTGTCTTCAATGGATTTCGGCGGAATCATTCCGGCTATGCAAGCCAATCAGCTTGATGTCGCCATTGCGGGAATGAGCATTACAGAGGAAAGAAAAAAGGTAGTAGATTTCTCAACACCGTATTTTGATGCAGGATTAACAATAGTTGTTAAAAAAGATAATGCAAGCACTAAAACTGTTAAAGATCTTAAAGGAAAAACCATTGCAGTCAAAAAAGGGACAACAGGTGCTAAATATGCACAGGATAATGCTACGAAACTAGGAATTAAAGTAGTTCAATTCAATGATAGTCCAGCGATGTTCCAGGAAGTGGCCAACGGTAATGCGGATGCTCTTATAGAAGATTACCCGGTTATCTCCTATGCGATCGCCCAAAAAGATCTTGGGTTGAAAATCGTAGGTGACCGTTTGAATGGTGACCAATATGGAATTGCTGTATTGAAAGGGCAAAACAAGGATTTATTGAAGAAAATAAATGATGGTCTTGCCAATCTGAAAAAAGACGGCACGTATGATGAAATTATTAAAACGTATCTTGGTGAATAGACAATAGATTAAAGCTCGATAGGCGCGCTTATGGCGCGCTTTCTTTTTCAAAGGGGTGAAAGAAATGGATATAATTGTTGCGGCATTGCCTATTTTATTAAAAGGACTACAGGTGACACTTTATATCTTTGTGATTGCCATTATCCTAGGTTTTTTGATTGGTTTACTGGTCGCTTTGCTGCGACTTGCCCCCATCAAGATCTTGAACTGGATTGCAAAGGTTTATGTGGATGCGATACGAGGGACACCGTTCATCGTGCAGTTGTTCTTTATCTATTTTGGTGTGAATTCACTGAATTTGATTTCTTTGGACAGTACAACAGCTGGAATAATTACCGTTGCAATCAATGCAGGGGCTTATTTTGCTGAAATAATAAGGGCGGGGATACAATCCATCGATAAAGGACAAACGGAAGCGGCGAGATCCATCGGTTTCACTGGTACTCAAACAATGAGGTATGTCGTGCTGCCGCAAGCCTTTAGAAGGATGCTACCTACCATTACGAACCAATCGATCATCAGCTTGAAAGACACTTCGCTATTATCCGTCATTGGTATAGCCGATTTAACCCAGCAAGGTCAGATTCAAGCTTCGGCAACCTTTGAAGCATTCAAGATTTGGCTGGCCGTTGGTGTGATTTACTTTATCATCATCTATTTGTTAACCCTAATTGCTAATTTCATAGAAAGGAGGGTACAAGTTCGATGAGCATCATAACTGTAAAAAACCTGAGAAAATCATTTGGAACTGTCGAGGTTTTAAAAGATATTAACGCGGAAGTGCAGGAAAAGGAAGTAATTTGCGTAATAGGCCCTTCTGGATCTGGAAAGAGTACATTCCTGCGTTGCCTGAATCTCCTTGAGGAAGTTACGGGCGGTGATGTGGTCATTAACGGACATGATATAACCGATCCTAAAAGGAAAATCAATATAAACAAAGTCCGGCAAGAAGTTGGAATGGTTTTTCAACATTTCAATCTATTTCCTCATAAAACCGTCCTTGAGAACATAACCCTGGGCCCTATTAAAATTCGTGCCACCGATAAAGCGGAAGCAAGAAGATTGGCGCTTGAGCTATTGGATAAGGTTGGCCTTAAAGAAAAAGCAAATAGCTATCCAGGGGAACTTTCCGGCGGACAAAAACAGCGGGTCGCCATCGCAAGGGCATTAGCGATGAATCCGAAAATCATGCTATTTGATGAACCGACTTCGGCCCTTGACCCTGAAATGGTCGGCGATGTTTTGGAGGTAATGAAACAACTTGCCAAGGAAGGCATGACAATGGTCGTCGTTACGCATGAAATGGGCTTTGCCCGGGAAGTCGGGGACCGGGTCATATTCATGGATGGAGGGTATATCGTGGAAGAAAATGAGCCGAATGAATTATTCGGTAACCCTCAGCACGAAAGAACGAAAGCATTCTTGAGCAAAGTGCTTTAACGGGATGTCTGTAAGAAATCATGGTACATCATGAATGAAGTTGTGCATAAAGTGTGGACAAAGGAATGCGGGAAATGAGGGGAAACCCAAACGCATCAGCCTTTTCCTTATCTTTGTGCATAACTTTTTTGGTTTTTAGAGCAGGAATCAGTCAGGCATGTTTATCAAATCATCGGGCAAGCATCAAAAAAAGCCTATGCATTCGCCGCATGCACAGGCTTTTTCTTATTTACTTGGCACCGTAACTAATCAAGTTCGTCATGATTCGATATCCGCCTGGAACCTGGCCTTGAATTTGCCTGTATAGGACAAGGTTTGTGTAGAGGTAGGTGCCATTACCGTATTTAGCCATGAGGATTCCGCCATCAAATGGTTCTTCATTAGGATCAGCCATGGAAATGAATGTTTCAAAGCGTTCATCCCATTCCATTGGGAAGTACAATCCTCTTTCTTGGACCCAATTGCTCCAGTCATCACTTGTTATTTTATTTGGATAGTTAAAAAGAGCCGATTCTGGTTTCGAGACGTTTACTGTGGCTTTTTCATCGGTTACCCGCCAGCGAATGGAAGGATTCCCGAGGGTAAGGGGATATGGAGCTGTCTTCAGGGCATCCCATCCATCACCCGGTTTATGGTATTGAACGACGAGATGACCGCCGTTTTCCACATATTCAAGTAAGCGCGCGTTATTTGCCTTTAAATCTTCCCTTGATAGATAAGCACGGATGCCTGTAACGATTGTGTCATATTGACTTAAATCACCTTCAGCTAAATCAGCTGCAGTTAACTTCGTAATGTTCAGGCCTGCATTGGTTAAGTAATCTGCCACTTTATCGAATCCACTTTCAATGTACCCCACTTTTAATGAAGCTGGCTTCAAAAGCTCAAATGCAACGGTGTTGATAGCTGCTGGGTATTGGTAATAGAATGTTCCGATATGGTCATAGGAAATTTCCTGAATGGTCGAATCAAAGGTTTTCCCATTGACAGTAGCAGCTGCCTTAATCTGATATTCACCATTTTGAATCGCCCTCGGCGGTCTGAGGGTGAACTTCACTTGTTTTTCTTCTGACTTTTCATTAAATGATACAGTGGCATTTTTGGGATGAACTCCCCAATTTTCAGGGACTTTTAAAGCGACCTTTGCTGATGTTTTTCCCTCTGTGTAGTTTTTTAAGGTTACGGTCACTGGGACTTCTTCTTTTACATCTGCTGTATTTACGACGATATCTTCAGGAGATAGGGTAAGGCCAACGTCGGGAAGGACAGCGATCGTTCCATCCAATTCTTCCTTGATGGCCGTTTTTGTGCTGCCGTATTTATAAGAAATGCTGGTTGTAATGGTTGATTGATCATAGGCATGGTAATAGGCTGCATCTTCAGGGACTTCAACCAGGTAGGTCATTGTCGCTGATTTATTTGGTGCCAGATTGACATCTTTGGATTTTGTTTTGGTCTTCCATCCTTTAGGCACGTTCAATGCAGCAGTGACTTTTTTCAATGTTTGTTTCCCGTTATTCTTCACGGTAACGATAACATTCGTTCTTTGGCCTTTCGTAAGGATCTTTGAAGCCGCGTTAGCTTGAACTTCGAGTCCTGAAGAGACATAACTGACGTTTTGCAATTGCTCTTCTTTTAATGAGAGCTTATGGAGCAAGTCGTTCTTAATGGCAGGGCTTAGCTTTGCCTTTTTGACTTGCGCAGTAATTGAACGAACATTGGAGAGAGCATTTTGGGATGTTGAAAAAACACGTTTTTTATTGGGGTAGGCCGCAATAACGGCGTCCAAATTCCGTTGCAGGTATTCAAATTCACCTTTCAATTTTGAAGCTGAGCGAGGGAGTTTTTCAGCCCATTCAGTAAAATTGTAAGGCACACCTGCAAAAAGGTCCGACTGGTTTTTTGTATCAACGGCGCTTTGCTTCAAATCCAGATGGATCTGGCGAGGTGCTGCAGGGATATCAGAACCCATGCCTTGGCTTTTATGCTGATAGCGTGATTGTTCTCCAAGCTGCGGGTAAGTCATTTTGTATATTGGGTCATATTTACCGATTTCAATCGAAGTGGTTGCTTGATCTGCCGAGGAAACGGGCAAATATAACTTTTTCACTTGCCATACCGATAGACCTTGTTTCAATTGTTGTGGAAACACGGTTGGGTCGGCGGCATCCTTAAAGGCACGTTCACTTAAGATTGTCATTGTTCGATGATGTCCATGCTGGGTATCATCATTTTGAAAGGATGGCATCAATAAATCCGGCTGATATGTTCGAATAAAGCGGATTAGCCGTTCATAGGTGAGTTCCTCGCCCCATTTTTCCAATGTTTCCTCTGGTGTTTTAGAGAAGCCGAAATCATAAATGGGATCTGAGGTAGTTTCACTTAAATGATAGGCCTTAACCCCGGTGATTTTTGCAGCTTCTATCATTTCCCTCGAACGGATGATTCCAAGAGCATTGTCCAGTTCATCCCCAATTTCATTTTGTCCTCCTTCACCACGGTTTGCAATCAGGCTGGATGTCTTCACCCCTAACCCTCTCGATAGATAAGCGAGAAAGTCACTGCGTTCATCATCCGGATGGGCACCACTGTTCAAGAATGTCACGGTCGTCTCGAGCGGCTTGACCGCATTCCATAACTCAACGTTGGCTTCCTCAGGAATTGCAGCGCTACCTCCCAGCGGCAATAATGCAAGGACCAACAAAAGGGAAAGCAACGATAGCAAAGCTTTTTTCATTATTCTTTTAACCCCCCTTTAATTTTATAAAACAAATAAAAAAAATGTAGGTTAGTAATATTTTCTAACTAACCAGACGAAAAAACTTATCTAATAAATATCATTGTTGGGTATAAATGTAAATAATGCGAAGTAACTATTAAAAATTGAACATTTTAAAGGTTCAGAAAAATAACTTGTGTGCTGAATTTATTTAAGTTATATTTTTACTTAATTAGGAAGATTTACTAACTAAATGATGTAAGGCCGTGATGTGATGAGTTTTAAAAGACCACCCAGTCAACAAAAATATGTCAATAAAAAAAGAATCATTCAATGCATCCAGGAATGTTCGCCCATTTCAAGAGCCGAAATCTCCGTTAAGCTTCAGTTAAGTAAACCAACTGTTTCTTTGGCTGTGGATGAACTTATACAGGAGAAATGGGTATTTGAGAAAGGAATAGGAGAATCCTCCTCTCAAGGCGGGAGAAGGCCTATCCAGCTCGTTTTTAATGAAAAGGCTGCCTATATCATTGGGGTCGATATAGGCGGGACGAAAGTGAAAATCATTTTAAGTGATTTAAGCGGCAACATCCTTGCCGACACTAGTTTTTCAACTAACACCTATTTACAATCAGGGCTTCTTAAACAAATGGCGATTGAAACGGAACGGTTAATTGCAAAGAATCAGATTGCGAAAGGCAGGATATTGGGAATGGGAGTCGGGATTCCTGGTATAACGCAAACGGCAAGCGGATTGGTAATAGAGGCACCGAGTTTAGGCTGGGTACAATATCCGTTCATAGCCGAAGCTAAACGGTTTTTTGATTTCCCCATTTTTCTAGACAATGATGTAAACGCGGCTGCGCTAGGTGAACAGTGGCTGGGTAATGCACAAAATAAGCGGAATTTGCTGTTCATTGCGGTTGGCACGGGGATAGGAAGCGGCATTATCTTGAATAACCAGTTATACAGAGGGGCTTCAAGTGCAGCTGGGGAAATGGGATATATGGTAACGGACAAAGAGGATATGAAGCGTGAATTCAAGCCGATTTTCCATAGATACGGCTATTTGGAAAGTGTCGCAGGAGGAAAGTCGATTGGCAGTCATTTTACCAGGGAGATTCTCAAGGATCCTCATCATTCTTTATTCGAACGGGCCAAATCTTCCGAACTATCGGGGGAGGCTGCTTTTTTGTCAGCAAAAAAAGGAGACACGACAGCTATGGCCGTCATAAATGAAGCCATCGAACATTTGGCCTGCGGAATTGTCAATGCGGCCAGTTTGCTAAATCCAGAGGTGATTATTTTAGGAGGTGGTGTTTTAAATTCATCTGAGTACATTTTACCTAGAATTCGGGAGATCGTTGATCGATATCTTCCTAGTTTAGTAGAAATGAAAACTTCACAACTGGGAGAAAACGCAGGAGTACTTGGAGCGGTTTCCCTTTTCTTAAGGGAACATGATGGCATTTTGAATTTTCGTGATGAGGGGGATTGTTAATGAAAAATAGGAAAAAGTCGCTTGTTTCAGTAATGGCCTTATCGGCATCACTATTGATTTCGGGATGTAACGGTGGCGAGACGAAAACGAATTCGGCTACTGGCGGTGCCAAGGGGGAAAAGGGTGAGCTGGAAGATAAGATCGTTGTTTATTCACCGCATGGCAAAGATATTTTATCAAAATTCGAAAAGCAGTTCGAAGACGAGTATGGTGTTGATGTTGAGTGGCTTGATATGGGGTCTCAGGAAATCCTTGACCGCGTTCGATCAGAGAAAAGTAATCCGCAGGCAGACGTCTGGTGGGGGGCACCTTCCACGAATTTCAATCAAGCAAAGGATGATGGGCTGCTGGCTGCTTATAAGCCTACCTATTCCGATAGTCTCGATGAAGGATTCCACGATCCGGAATGGTATTGGACGGGAACGAGCCAGACACCGGAAGTCATCATGTATAACAGCAAAGAACTATCAAAAGACGAGGTACCAAAAGATTGGGATGAGCTGCTTGATCCGAAGTGGAAAGACGAAATCATCATCCGCTATCCGTTAGCCTCCGGAACGATGAGGACAATTTTCTCTGCGATGATCTATCGTACGTATAAGGATACAAATGATCCAAAAGAAGGGTATGACTGGTTAAAGAAGCTCGATCAAAACACAAAGGAATATTCAGCAAACCCGGAAATGATGTATAACAAGGTGGCCAAAGGAGAGGGCTCACTTTCCGTTTGGGCAATGCCGGATGTTGTCATGCTTAAGGAAAATAAAAATTATCCATTTGAGTTCGTCATTCCAGAAAGCGGAACACCAGTATTGACAGAAGGTATCGCCATCGTTGAAGGTGCCAAGCATCCAAAAGCGGCAGAAGCCTTTTATGAGTTCGTGAATTCACCGGAAGCCGCAAATACTTTGGCAGAAGAATTTTACAGGATTCCGACCAGAAATGATGTGAAGGATTTACCTGAATGGATCACGGAAACAGAAATTAAAGCGATGGATATTGATTGGAATGCATTCGAGGAAAAAGGTGACGAGTGGATGAAATATTGGGACGAAAATATTAAAAGTGGAGATAAAGAAATTAAAGAATAAGGAAGTGTCGTTGGGATGGCGTCAATAAAAATAGAGAATGTCCAAAAAGCCTTCGGGAAAACGATAGCTGTCGACCATTTAAATCTGGAAATCAAAGAAGGTGAGTTTTTTACCTTTCTTGGTCCAAGTGGCTGCGGTAAAACGACAACGCTTCGGATGATTGCCGGTTTTTATTATCCGACAAAAGGTGTCGTCCGATTTGGCGATAAAGATATGACGCGTGTACCTCCGGAGAAAAGAAATACAGGCATGGTTTTTCAAAACTATGCCCTCTTTCCCCACATGACTGTTTTTGAAAATGTAGCGTTTGGCTTGCGTGTGAGAAAAGTTTCTTCTGCTGACTTAAAGAGGAGAGTGCTGGATGCCCTCCAAAAGGTCAGGCTGGAGAGCTACTCGAATCGTCAAGTGAGCCAGTTAAGCGGAGGACAGCAGCAGCGGGTGGCCCTTGCGAGAGCACTGGTCATTGAACCGGAAATATTACTGCTGGATGAGCCATTAAGTAATCTGGATGCCAAGCTTCGTGATGAAATGAGGGTGGAAATCCTAAGGCTGCAGCGTGATTACAAGATTACCACCATTTATGTCACACATGATCAGGCCGAGGCATTATCGATGAGTGATCGGATCGCTGTGTTCAATTATGGTGTATGTCACCAGGTCGGGACGCCGGCAGAAATTTATAATCAGCCGGCCAATGATTTTGTGGCGAGTTTTATAGGCGAGATTAATCTATTGCCCGTTCAAGTCGAAAACGTTCAACAAGAGAATATAGTGGTTGCCCTTAAAAATAGTGAACAACCGATTAAATTGAATGTGGAAAATCAAGCTAGAGAAGGAATTTCAATCGTACAGACTGATGATGACCTTGCTGTTTCGATTCGTCCTGAAGCAATCAGAATTCTGGATGTAGCCGAAGAAGGAATGAATATCTTTAAAGGTAAAATAAAATCCGTCCAATTCTTTGGATCTGTTGTGAATGTCATGGTGGATGTTCAAGACGTGTTACTAAGGGTCGACGTATTCAACACTCAGGATTTTGGATACTTTCATCAAGGAAAGGAAGTGTATGTCCAGCTTCCAGAGAAACAGCTGCGTCTTATCCCTATCATAAGCGGTGATGCTCCATGATTAAAAATCGTGATACGAGATTGACGATTTGGCTCCTTTTACCAGTTGTAATGGTGCTCGTAGCGTATGTTCTCTACCCATCGTTGAGGACCTTTATCGAAAGTCTGCAAAAAGACGGAACGATATCCCTTGTAAATTATCAGGACTTCTTCGTGCAGGAATCGAAAACGAACCTAGAGGCGCTATGGAATTCCGTTTATATATCCTTATTGAGTGTATTGGTCAGTGCCTTGATTGGGATTCCGCTCGCATTTATTTTTAACCGTTATGATTTTCCCGGCAGAAGCTTCTTTTCATCGGCAGCGATTTTGCCGATTGTCCTTCCATCATTAGTAGGGGTCATGGCTTTTATGTTTTTATATGGAGAATCGGGATTGATTCCAAATGCCATCAAGGATCTGTTCGGTCTCGATAAGGTTCCATTTAAAATTGGCGGGGTATCGGGAATCCTTATCGTGCATGCCTATACGATGTATGTCTATTTTTATATGACCGTATCTGCTGCAATCAATAAAATAGATCCGTCCCTTGAAGAAGCTGCTTATAACTTAGGGGCAAATAAATTCAAGGTTTTTTGGAAGGTGACATTTCCATTATTGACACCTGCCATCGTTGCCGCTTCTTTGCTTGTTTTCATGATATCAGTGGCTTCATTCAGTGCCCCGTTTTTATTGGCTGGCGGATACAGGGTGTTGAGCCTGCAAATTTATTTTTCGAAAATAAATGGTGATATGGAAATTGCCGCTACTCAATCCGTCATTCTATCCATCGTTTCGATTTCATTTCTATTATTTATGCGTTGGTATCAGAATAGGAAAGATTATCGCATGGCTTCGAAAGGGATTGGGGCACACAGGAGTGAAGTGAAGAATCCAATTATGAAATGGGTGATGGTCGTAACGGGCATCATTGGCGTAATTATTTTGCTATTACCGCACTTTACGATTCTTTTGCTTTCACTTGTGCCGGATGGAACCTGGACATTTCAAACGTATCCAACAGTATTTAATTGGGAAAATTACAGGCTTTTGTTTGAAGATCCTAATATCTTCAAACCGTTACGAAATAGTTTACTGATGGCGGTTATTGCAACGCTGGCAAATCTGGGGTTTGGGGTCATAGCGTCCTATGTGCTTGTCAAACGGAAATTCGTCGGGAAAAGCTTTGTCGATATTCTAGTCATGATTCCTTGGGCGTTGCCTGCAACGGTCATAGGGATGAACTTGATATTCGCATTCAATGAACCTAGCGTTTTTTCCTTTGGTCAAATATTGGTGGGAACATTTTGGATTTTGCCTCTAGCCTATTTCATCAGACATATTCCACTCGTTGTCCGCTCGACTAACGCCGTTCTGGAGCAGCTCGATGATTCGATTGAAGAAGCAGCCAGAAACTTGGGGGCAAAGTGGTTTTATACCTTCAGAAAGGTCATATTTCCAATTATTATGCCTGGCGTTTTATCAGGGACATTATTGGCATTTATCGAATCTGTAGGGGAATTCCCGACCTCGGTCCTGTTGTACACGATTTCAAACAGACCCATATCCATTGAAATCATGAATCAGCTTAGAATGTTCAATATGGGGCAGGCAGCTGCCTATGGGATGATTCAAATCACGCTGATTGTAATCGTTCTCTTTATTTCGAACAAGTTTTTTGGAATCAAAGCGGAAAAAGCTTTATAAATTTGGAGGTTTAAAGATGAGCAGGCTTGAAGAATTTATCAAAAATGAAGGTAGTGTCTTTCCCGGAAAAACATATGCTAGAGAGCTTCTGATGCCTGTTTTTAATGATCAAAGAGATTACTTATTTCATGCAATGTTCGATATTCATCGGGCGCATGTCATCATGCTTTCGGAACAAAAGATCATTAAAGAAGAAGAGGCGAAAACCATGCTTGATGGGATTCGGAAAGTGGCCCAAACAGATCTCAAGCAGTTGACCTATCAGCCCCAATTCGAAGACTTATTTTTCATGATGGAGGCAAAGATCGGTGAGGAAATCGGTCATGAACTTGCGGGGAAGATTCATATCGGCCGCAGTCGTAATGATATGGGAGTCGCGATGTACCGGCTTGTTTTGAGAGGTCATCTGCTCCAATTGATTGGCTATGCAAGCCATTTGAGTGAGGTATTCTTGGTGCAGGCTGAAAAACATACAGAAACCTATATAACTGGTTACACGCATACCCAACCGGCTCAGCCGACTACGATAGGACATTACTTTTTAGCCATTTATGATGTGCTTCAAAGGGATATTGGCCGGTTATGGGCAGCCTATGAAACGGTTAACCAATCGCCTTTGGGCGCTGCCGCGTTAACGACCACCGGTTTTCCGATCAGCCGGAACCGTACTGCTGAACTGCTTGGGTTTGATTCGGTGATTGAGAATTCCTATGACTCGATAGGCGGGGCGGATTATTTATTGGAAACCGCAACTGCCATCATGACGTGCATGGTCAATACAGGGAGATGGATTCAAGACTTCCTGCAGCATGTGACAAGGGAGTTTGGTACATTTCATGTGGCCGACCCTTATGTTCAAGTGAGCAGCATCATGCCGCAAAAAAGAAATCCAGTTTCCATTGAACATTCCCGTTCAATTGCAAGCAGTGCGTATGGTGATGCTCTCGCTGCAATGAATATGATCCACAATACGCCATTTGGTGATATCGTCGATACGGAAGATGATTTACAGCCGCATTTATATCGAGCTTTTTCGAATGCAGGACGTGTCATGAAACTAATGTATGCCGTCATATCGACTTTGAAAGTAAATGAAGAACATACAAAGAAAATGGCTGCAAAATCCAGTATAACGGTTACTGAATTAGCGGATACCCTATCAAGAGATTACGAGATATCATTCAGAAAAGCTCATTCCATAGCCAGTACTATTGCAAAACGGTCGATTGGTGAAGGGAAGGAGCTTTATGATTGGGACACACAAGACATCAACAAGATCATCAATGAATTCGTTGCAGTAAATTTAACTGAAGACGAATGGAAAAAGATCATCTCTCCCGAATACTTTGTGGAAATTAGAAGCATTCAAGGCGGGCCCAGCCCGAAAGAGGTTACGAGGATGATCGTAAATAGAAAACAAAAACTGCAGCAACAGTTGCACGAACATAAGGGAATCGTTAAAGCAATGAATGATGGCAGGAAGGCTTTAGTGGATTACTGAAGATGCGGGAAAAAAGATAATGAGTTTAACGGAATGAAATTCACGAGTATTTGCTCCAAACTTACGAGAAAAAGTTTGGAATTCACGAGTATTTACTCCAAATCCCAAGTAAAAGCCCGAACCTCCTGATAAGAGTATTTTTTCGTTGTATTTATTAGTTGAAATAGGGATTTGATTATAAACAAAAAAGATTAGTAGTTTAATATGAGACATTGTTTTTTGTCTGCTATTAACTTTCTATAATCACTCTTAAGAAAAAAGGACATTATGACTTTGGATGTCGATTATAAGAAAAGCTCAGTCTTATGACTGAGCCTTTCGATGTTCTTCTAATGTTTCTTTATCCAAAATAACCAGCATCAGAGAGTGTTTCATATATCGTTAACGGATTTAGGTTCCAACTGAACCGCGGGGTTTCTGAAAGCAAGACTTACCGTGATCATCACAATGAAATTGACCGCCAAGGCGATGATTCCCACATTCAAATCCTTCGCTGCTTGCGGCAAGGATGGAAACAAGGTTCCTATAGTTGAAGAACTGAGTGTAATGCAGATTACGATGAATAATCCGGTGATGATGCCGGCGATTGCGCCATATTTATTGATGGGATTATTCTTCTTCAGACTAAAGAGCAGGGACGGGAATAGCTGTGTAATGAGACTGTATCCCATAAGAATTAATGCTGACATCGTTTCGCCGCCGTTTAAGGTGAAGTAGACGGCTATAAGGGCAATGACTGGAACAAGGAGCTTTGCCAATCGCACAACGTGGCGATCGGATACTGCAGGTGCAAATTCCTTATAGACGTTTTTCGCGAGCAGTGTAGCGACGCTCATCAAAAGCATGGATCCCGGCACCAATGCGGTCAACAATCCAGCTCCGCCGATTATGCCTATAAACCATGGATCAAAGGTCTCGATCGAAAGGCGCAGCAATGAGAGGTCTGCATCTGCCCCAACGAGTCCGGGCACTTTCAATATAGCTGTAAACCCAACGAAAAAGACGAATAACAGCATGAGTGTATATAAAGGGCTGATGATGGCATTTTTTCGAAATACCTTGCCGCTGCGTGCTGAATAGACAGCGCTGAAAACTTGTGGCCACATATAGAATCCGAATACGAGCAATATTACCGTGGAGATAAACCATGATACGCTAAGTCCCTGGTCAGGGAACTTTAGAAAACCAGGTTTGGCCGCATCAATCGCTTCAAACATCGGCTGAAATCCGCCAAAGTAATGCATCGGCAGATAAATCCCCAAAAATCCTATTATGGAGACCATCATTATATCTTTAATGACCGCTATCCAAACAGAACCGTGTATACCGGAGATCATCACATAAATGGTAAGGCTGATCGCCCCCATCCAAACTGCCTCGGACATTGAGATGGCACCATAAGATGCCTCTGAGACAATGATTCCCAATCCTTTCAGCTGCACGACGATCACTGGAATCATCGACACCACACCGACAAGTGCAGCCAAAATTCCTAAACTGGGACTCTTATATTTGCTCACAAAGAAATCGGATTGAGACATCAGTTTATTTTCTTTGGCATATTTCCATATTTCCGGAAGGAGCCAATAGGATAATACGTAAGACAAAGTAATGTAAATTAGAACATATAGAGCGGGTGCGCCCTTGCCATATGCCCAGCCGCTGCCGCCAAGGAAGGAGAAGGTCGTATAGATTTCCCCGGCCATCAGCAGAAAGACGAAAATCGCACCAAAACCACGTCCGCCCACCGTCCATTGTTCCAAGTCCATATCTTTTCCTTTTGAAGAGCGTATCCCTAAAAATATCGATAGAAGTAAAAATGCTAAAATGATTAAGAGAGCAATATTCATTTCTGGTCACCTTCCCGATTCCTGGGATCCAGCTTATACATGATGCCCAATATGGCAGAGGTAAGGACAACCCACATAGCCATCCAGAACATATTGAAAGGCATCCCTAATACGTATGGTTCTATTTTATTAACAAAAGGTAGAAATCCTAGTATGCCTATAAAAGGAACTAGAGTAAGGATATATATAATCTTCATTAAACAAACCCCTCCGTTTTAAATAAGTGAAACGTCCATCAATGGGGTTTATTCTTCAATGCCACTGATGGCTGGGTGAACCAAACCGGGAAGGAAAATTCGTGCATGTCCGATTTACCTTCTTTTAAAAAAGGTCCAATGATATATAATAGCTTACACTATTTTGATATAAAATTTAATGCAGTTGCCTGATATATTTGAGCAACTGTGCGCAGACAGCCGGACCCTGATATGTTCATAAAACAGATAAAGCCTTGAATTCATAGTGAGTTCAAGGCTTTATTTCCTTTAGCTATATTTTTTTCGAGTATTATATAGTATTACCAAAAGTATGAACCAGATTGGGGTCAAGAGCAGTGATAGTCGTGTTGCTTCAGCGAATAGCATAACAATAAGGATGAACAGGAATAATCCTAATATGGCGTAATTGACAAAGGGTGTAAAAGGAGCCTTGAAAGTCGATTCGGCTCTTAGATCAGGCCTTGTTTTTGAATATTTGATATGGGAGATCAAGATAATGCTCCATACCCAAATGAAACAGATGGCACTGATGGTCGTCACGACGGTAAATGCCTGTTCAGGTATCAGCTTGCTTAATAATGCCCCTATTGATACAACGATTGTGGATGTTAATAAGGCATTGCTCGGAACAGCCTGTTTATTTAATTTTTCCAGTTTAGCAGGGGCTTCGCCATTCCTGCTTAACGTATAAAGTATTCGGCTCGTTGAAAATAAACCGCTGTTGCATGCAGAAGCAGCGGATGTCAAAACGACGAAGTTGATGATCCCTGCAGCGACAGGAATGCCGATTAACGCAAAGACCTCTACAAATGGGCTGCTCGTGGCATCCAGTTGTGTCCATGGGTTGACGCAGAGAATGACGAATAGTGCACCAATATAGAAAAGTAAAATCCGGACAGGGATTTTATTGATGGCAGATGGAATGTTCTTTCTCGGGTTTGCCGTTTCTGCTGCGGAAACCCCGACCAATTCGACACCGACAAATGAGAAGACGACCAGCTGTAAAGATAATAGGAATCCAGAAATGCCATTAGGGAACATGCCCCCATGATTCCATAGGTTCGTTACGGAAACCGTTCCGCTATTGGTATTGAAGCCGATGATCAAAAGAATGATTCCTACGATGATTAAGGCAATGATCGTGATTACTTTAATGATGGCAAACCAGAATTCCAATTCACCAAATAACTTAACGGTCAAAAGGTTCAATCCTAACAGAATGACTAGGCATATTAGAGCCGGAATCCATTGAGGGATATCGAACCAATATTGCATATAGACGCCGACAGCTATGATATCGGCCATTGCGGTCATGATCCAACAGAACCAATATGTCCACCCTGTTACGAAGCCGGCCCATGGACCGACATATTCGGTTGCAAATTCAGTAAATGATGTATACCCTGCATTGGATAATAGCAATTCGCCCAGCGCCCTCATCACAAAAAACAAGGCAATCCCTATTATCAGATAGGAGAATATAATGGAAGGTCCAGCTAATTGTATGGCTTTTCCGGATCCTAAAAATAAACCGGTGCCAATGGTTCCTCCTATTGCAATAAGTTGTACATGTCGATTTTTTAAATCTCTTTTTAATTCCTGTTTAGCCAATTCTTACGCCCCCGTTTTTTATAGTCTTGTTAGTGAATGATTTCAACCTGCATGGTCTTGGAGAGAGGGACGTGATTTCTTGCCCTGCTTGCCTATTCCATTGGTTTTCAAGAGTGTAGTTTTAAGTCCAATCACAAAATGGACAATAAAAAAAAGAGATTGGATAATACCAATCTCTTAAAGGGTTCAGAATAACAATTCTATCATTCGTTACTCTTCTGTCCTTTTGCCTGAGATTGTGAATCCTTCGGCGCTGCATCTTGTACAGTCTCTCCAGAAGCTGCTCCTGCTATAGTGTCATCCATAGCATTCATCGCTTGCTTGTATGCGGTTGTGAAGAAATGTCTGTCAGTGTCAATCTTCCACTGTTACATCATTCATTATGCTTATAAAATAATATTGGAATTCTATCATCTATTTTTCGGAAGGTCAACAAGTTTTTTTGAAGTGAAAACGGCAATAGCTGCAGTTTTATAGTGGTCTTAATATTTTTTAAGGTACTTGAAAAAATTGTTTTTTGGATGATCACTATTATGAAATATTGAACATCATTTTTTTGAAATGATATTTTTAGATAAGGGAAATTGCCAAGATATATTTGGTAACTGTTTATTTCAAAAATACAATTGTATTTTTACAGAATATTTACTATTATAAGATAAGAAAACATAATTGAAGTGTTATTGATATTTTTTTCGATAAAGCATTTCTAACCGCAATAATTAATAGAGAGTCGTTCGTGTTAAGGATGGAAAAGCATTACCGATATTGCATCAGGGGGAGTTAATCATGTCGAACAAGGAATTAAAGAGAGGGCTGGAATCAAGACATATTCAAATGATAGCTTTGGGCGGAACCATCGGGGTCGGGTTATTCATGGGTTCTGCGAGCACGATCAAATGGACCGGGCCCTCTGTTATGCTTGCTTATGCAATCGCAGGTATTTTTATATTTTTCATCATGCGTTCCATGGGTGAGATGCTATATTTAGAACCGACTACAGGTTCTTTTGCAACCTTTGCAAGCAGCTATATACATCCCTTGGCAGGTTATATGACTGCTTGGAGCAATTGGTTTCAATGGGTAATCGTCGGAATGTCCGAAATCATCGCGGTTGGGTTGTATATGCAATATTGGTTCCCCGAGTTACCTGCTTGGATACCAGGTGTGGTCGCCATGATCATCTTGGGGGCGGCAAACCTCATTTCCGTTAAATCCTTCGGGGAATTTGAATTTTGGTTTGCGCTTATAAAAGTCATAACGATTATATTGATGATCATTGCCGGCCTTGGCCTTATCTTCTTTGGAATAGGAAATGGCGGGGATGCAATTGGATTATCGAATCTATGGGAAAATGGCGGCTTCTTTACGGGAGGCTGGACAGGATTCTTCTTTGCGCTTTCCCTGGTCGTGGCATCCTATCAAGGCGTTGAGCTTATCGGCATCACAGCCGGAGAAGCGAAAGATCCAACGAAGACCGTAACAAAAGCGATCCAATCAATCATATGGCGTATATTAATTTTCTATATTGGTGCCATATTTGTCATCGTGACAGTCTTCCCTTGGGATCAACTGGATGACTTAGGAAGCCCATTCGTTTCAACCTTTGCTAAAATAGGTATCACAGCAGCAGCAGGAATCATCAATTTTGTTGTAATCACTGCGGCAATGTCTGGATGCAACAGTGGGATTTTCAGTGCAGGGCGTATGCTGTACACACTTGCATTGAATGGCCAAGCTCCAAAAGTCTTTGCTAAAGTATCTAAAAATGGAGTGCCGGCATACTGCACGATCGCTGTACTATTAGGATTGGGCATCGGGGTTATCCTGAATTACCTTGCACCGCCGCAATTATTCCTTTATGTGTACAGTGCGAGTGTATTACCCGGGATGATTCCATGGTTTGTCTTACTTATCAGTGAGCTTAAATTCAGAAAAGTAAATGCCGCTGAAATGGAGAAACATCCGTTCAAGATGCCGTTGGCCCCTTACAGTAACTATGCGACAATTGCCTTCTTACTGATGGTGCTGGTCGGTATGTGGATCAATCCTAGTACCCGGATTTCCTTAGTTGTCGGGATCGTTTTCCTAGCCTTGGTCGTAGCAAGTTATTACATGCTGAAAATGGATAAACGAACACCATTGGATGTTAGATCCGATGATGAGATTTCCTGATAAGGTAACAAAAAAAGCCCTTCTCTTAATTCGAGAAGGGCTTTTTGTTTTTTTGATCAATTGTGGAACTCACGAGTAAAGCTGGGAATTCACGAGTAAATGCGTGGAATTCACGAGTAAAACCATTGAATTCACGAGTAAAGTAGTTGAATTCACGAGTAAATGCGTGGAATTCACGAGTAAATGCGTGGAATTCACGAGTAAAGTAGTGGAATTCACGAGTAAAGCCGTTGAATTCACGAGTAAATGCGTGGACTTCACGAGTAAAGCTGGAATTCACGAGTGAAGTAGTCGAATTCACGAGTAAAACCGTTGAATTCACGAGTAAAGTAGTTGAATTCACGAGTAAATGCGTGGAATTCACGAGTAAAGCCGTTGAATTCAAGAGTAAATGCGTGGACTTCACGAGTAAAGCTGGAATTCACGAGTAAAGCCGTTGAATTCACGAGTAAATGCGTGGAATTCACGAGTAAAGCTGGGAATTCACGAGTAAATGCGTGGAATTCACGAGTAAAACCATTGAATTCACGAGTAAAGTAGTTGAATTCACGAGTAAAGCTGGAATTCACGAGTAAAACCGTTGAATTCACGAGTAAAGCTAAATTGACCCCACTACAAGGGAGGGCCAGCAAGAGGAATGTATCTTTCTGTCAGGTTTTTTCATAGGATGTAACATATTTACCCGAGGAAGGGGTTATCTTTTGGAAAGAACAAAGCTTACCGGGCGTATCGTTACACCTAATGATGCTGAGTATGAGCGTGCCAGGATAAATAATAACTTAAGTTTTTCTAAATTCCCAAAGGTCATTGTGTTTTGTCAAAATTCCAATGATGTGTTGAATTCATTGAAGTGGGCCCGGGAAAATCATGCACCTTTCCGGGTTAGGAGCGGCAGGCATAGTTATGAAAATTTTTCATTAGTGAATGGCGGTCTAGTCATTGATATAAGTGAAATGTACAATATCAAGGTCAATCGTGAAAAAATGATCGCAAAAATTGAAGCCGGAGCTGATTTAGGGCGAGTATATAATAAGTTATGGAACTATGGAACGACGATTCCGGCTGGGACCGAAAGCAGTGTTGGTGTTGTAGGTCTTACGCTCGGCGGTGGAATAGGTATGTTAACGAGGCGCTTTGGACTTACTTGTGACAATCTGCTTGAAATAGAAATGGTAAGGGCGTGTGGAAAGAGGGGCGCCAAACTCATTAAAGCAAATAGGAAAATCAATAGTGATCTATTTTGGGCATGCTGCGGGGGAGGAGGGGGAAACTTTGGCATAGTCACTTCTCTTACTTTCAGGGTAACCCCCGTATCAAGGGTATCCGTTTTCTCCGTCACATGGGGGTGGGAAGATTTCGAAGCGGTGTTTGAAGCCTGGCAGGATTGGGCCCCTCAAGCTGATGAATGCTTAACTTCAGAAATAGAGTTCAAGGCAAAGGAAGCAAACGAAATTTTTGCTAAAGGTGAATTTGTTGGAACGTCACATAGATTGAAGCAGCTATTAAAGCCTTTGACAAAAACTGGTTCACCAATAAATGTCATGATAAAGGAAGTCCCATACATTGAAGCCGTAAGATTCTTTGATTATCCAGCTGGAAATCAACCGGCGTATCGAAAGAGGTCAGGATCTTTCATTGAAAAAGCTTTTCCGCAGCAAGCAATCATGACCATGAAACATTTTTTAGGAAATGCTCCAAATGAAAATGCAGCCATTTGGCACCAATCCCTAGGAGGAGTGGCGGGCCTTAAAGATCCAAAGGAGACAGCTTTTTATTATCGCGATGCCATCATCGCCCAGGAGTATCAGGCTACATGGACCAATCCAGAAGAAGAGCGGCTAAACATTCGTTGGATCAAGGACCTGAAGCATGCCTTGTCGCCATTTACTACCGGTGACTATGTGAATTGGCCGGATACTCTAATCAAAGATTGGCCAACTGCATATTATGGAGAAAATTTCAAACGGCTTAGGGAAGTGAAAACGAGGTATGATCCATACAATGCGTTTAAGTTCCCACAAAGCATACCGCCATTAAATAAGTGGGGTTGAAAAAAAGCTTGGGTTCACCAAAAACACAGTTATATAAGGCCTATTCCTAAATTTGGATATAGGCCTTTTTCTTCTTGTTTTGAATCAATTAATCGAGATCACGCTCAAAATCATTCCGCTTGCTGAGCTTGTACTGTATTGTAACCTGATTTACGGAAGATTGGGCTTGGGCGATTTCTTGAGCGGTGAGAATGGAATTATTAGTTTTATTTACTTAGAATCCTGAAATTTTCATCTGCATAAATAGTAATGTGTTCCTTGAATATCAAATTGTAAGATAATGCAAAAAAAAATCGTGACTTATTAGTTGTTCAGTTTATTAAATTGCACTTTACTTATTGGTTTTATAAGATTAAAATCGGAGAAAGAATTATTATAAGAGGATGAGCTGATTGGACAACCAAAAGCTCCTGAACGCGATAAGCGAACAGGAGCTTTTTGCGTTCATTTTGGAAAAAGGAGTTGGCTAGATGAATATTGATCATATTGAAGCTTTTATGTATGTTGTTCACCTTAATAGTTTTCATAAAGCCGCAGAGGCAATGTTTTTATCACAGCCAACGGTTTCGGCAAGAATTAAGACGCTTGAGAGTGAACTCGATTCAGTACTATTTGAGAGGCAAGGGAGAGGGATTATTTTAACCGAAAAAGGGAAAGCCTTCATTCCATTTGCGGATCAAATTATTCGTACCTTTCACCAGGGGAAAAAGCAGTTGAAAACAGGAAGTGAACTGGAGGAAATAACGATAGGGGCTAATATCATTACATCGCAATACTTTATTCCATTTGCTCTTCCTCTATGGAAAAAGGAAAACCCCAATTTACGCTTTAAATTTATTTCAGCAACAAATGATGCATTAATGAAAAAATTGCTTCAGAAACAGGTTGATATAGCCTTTATGAAGGATGTTACACATAGTGGTCTGCA
This sequence comes from Peribacillus sp. YIM B13472, assembly GCF_042788005.1. Classification (NCBI taxonomy): domain Bacteria; kingdom Bacillati; phylum Bacillota; class Bacilli; order Caryophanales; family Bacillaceae; genus Peribacillus; species Peribacillus sp. YIM B13472. Next base: position 55,637 of record NZ_JBHZPG010000009.1, on the reverse strand, counting down.
AAATTACAAAACCCTTGATAATTCGATTCGTTTAGTCGTGTATCCAGGACATCCATTTCAACTTCAAACTGAGCTAACAGTACAGGAATTAGCAATGGAGCCGTTGGTATTTTTTGAGTGTGGTGCGCTTGACTGGAATCACGTTCATAAAATTTTTGAAGTATCCAAAGTAGAGCCGCGCATTGAATTTCAGGTTGATCACCTGGAAGTGGCGAAGTCGCTAATTCTTAGCAGAAGCTGTATCGGATTTTTACCGTACTTATGTATTAAAAAAGAGTTAGAACAGGGAACTTTGATTGAAGTGGATGTGTCACATTTAATCAAGATAAAGCAGCACATCTATCTGACGCATTTAAATCACGGGATGGAATCCCCTCTATTATGGAAAGACATTCTTTTATCAATTCGGAAATTTGAGAAAAACGATCAGCAATTACAGATACAATCGAATTGATAGATATTTTCTATCAATACAATATTTTTTTCTATTAGTAAAACCATTGCCATTAGCATGTTTTAGGTGATAGGATATGTCAAAATATAATTATTCGCATAAGTAAACTTTGAATTAAAGCGGAGGAGAGAATATGAGTTATAAGCTTGGCATTTTAGACCAGAGCCCGATATTTCCAGGAGCTTCAGCATTTGATGCACTACAGCAAACCATTAATCTGGCTAGACATGCAGAAGAGTGGGGGTATACCCGTTTCTGGGTATCGGAACATCATCATGCCGAACAGCTGGCGGGGTCCTCCCCGGAAGTATTGATTTCTTATTTATTAGCCCAGACAAAATCGATTCGGGTAGGGTCCGGAGGTGTTATGCTTCAGCATTATAGTCCATATAAAGTGGCGGAAAACTTTCACGTGTTATCGAATCTTTCGCCAGGCAGGGTAGACCTTGGCATCGGAAAGGCACCAGGTGGTCTCCCCTTATCAACGAAGGCGCTACAGTTTGGAACTGTGAATGATGGTAAAGATTTCGAAGAGCGATTATCTTTCCTGCAGAAGATAATCGAAAATTCAGTCAATGAAACTCACCCGCTTGCAGGCATTCAAGCGACACCACTCCCTTCCAAAAAGCCTAAGATGTTTCTGCTTGGTGCAAGTGCTGACAGCGCGAGGCTAGCAGCCGATCTTGGTATAGCTTATGTATTTGCTCGATTTATCAATAGTAATGAGACTGTACTCGAAGATGCTTCCCGCATTTACCAAAGTATCTATCCAACTGGGAGCTTTAAGGTATCGGTTTCAGTGATTGCCGCTCCTTCACAACAAGAAGCAAAACAGTTAACAGGTGACCAGAAGATTGTGAAAGTTCATCTCAAAAGCGGTCGTTCTGTCACGGTCCAAACACTAGCGCAAGCAGAGTTATTCGGGAAGCAGTCTGGGGAACCTTACGAAATAGAAGAACAAGATTCCAATATTATTGCTGGAACTCCTTCTTATGTAAAAGAAGTCTTAGCAAATTTACATGAAAAGTACGGGGTAGATGAGTTTATCCTACATTCGCCGATTTTAAAGGAAGCAGAAAGGTTCAGATCTTTTCGATTGTTGAGTCCACTTCAATTAGTCTTATCTGAAGAGAAACACGTTACGAGCCTAAATTAAAAAGGCTTCAGCAATTAGGGAAGATGGTGGATGTCAGTAAAGCTGAAAACCGATTAATTATTAAAGGAGGAGTATTAATGTCTGAGCAGAGAAAGTTGAAATTTGGAGCGCTTATTCATGGAGTTGGAGGGAGTATATCTGGTTGGAGACATCCAGACATTCAATCAGATGCCAGTGTTAGTCTTGAATTTTATAAGGAGCAGGCCCAGAAGGCTGAAGAGGGAAAGTTCGATTTACTTTTCATTGCTGACGGATTGTTTATCAATGAGAAGTCAATACCGCATTTTTTAAATCGATTTGAACCACTTACCATATTATCCGCACTGGCTGCTTTCACATCAAGAATAGGGCTTGTCGGAACAGTTTCCACCTCATACAGTGAGCCATTTACTGTAGCTCGGCAATTTGCTTCACTTGATCACATTAGTCAAGGTCGTGGCGGATGGAACCTTGTTACTACCCCTCTTGAGAGTACGGCCTTGAACTATAACAAAACGATTGAAGAACACCCTGATCATGCCAAACGCTATCGGATAGCATCAGAATATATACAAGTCACCAAAGGACTTTGGGATTCATGGGAGGATGACGCGTTTACCCGGGATAAAGAGTCCGGTGAGTTTTTTGATCCTTCTAAAATGCATCAATTAAAACATAAAGGAGAATTTTTCTCCGTGCAAGGACCACTCAACATTGCCAGATCTAAACAGGGGAGACCTGTCGTTTTTCAAGCTGGTTCATCAGAAGCTGGCAAAAATTTTGCCGCTAAAGAAGCGGATGCAATCTTTACAGGTCAACCAACATTGGAAGATGCAAAGATTTTTTATCAAGATGTAAAAAACAGGGCTATTGCATTCGGGAGAAACCCTGATGAAATTGTTATTATGCCAGGTATCGCGCCAATCATTGGTGCAACTGAGGAAGAGGCGGAGCACAAATATCAAGAACTCGCTAACCTAGTTTCTATAGATAAGGCGCTTGACTATTTGGGACGTTACTTCGATCATCATGATTTTTCCCAATATGAACTGGATGCACCTTTCCCAAATCTCGGAGACATCGGAAAAAACAGTTTCCGAAGTACGACTGACCGAATTAAACAGGAAGCGAAGGAGAAACAGTTAACGCTCCGTCAAGTAGCACTTAAGGAGACAACACCCCGGACTTCTTTCATTGGAACTCCAGAGAGAGTAGCACATTTGATTCAGCAATGGTTTGAAGAGAAGGGGGCGGATGGATTTATCTTTTCTTCAAGTGTTCCAAATGCTTTAAGTGACTTTGTAGACTATGTGGTTCCTATCCTTCAAAAAAGGGGAATATATCGGACTGAATATGAAGCAGAAACCTTAAGAGGCAACTTGGGGCTTCCATTCCCGGAAAATCGTTATGCGAAAGAAAGCATTAATCAATGATTGAAGAATCATTTAAAAAATTGAAGGAGGAATAAGAAATGGGAGAAGCGTTATCTGTCGTCGTTTGGTCAAAACAAGGATGTCACTATTGTGAAGAAGTTAAACAATACTTAAAAGAAAAGGAGATCGCTTATCAAACGGTGGATGTTACCAATCATGATGATCGGCGAGATATTTTAGAAATCAAATATGGTGTTCGGTATGTGCCCATTATTGAAATTGGGCGAGGTAGCGTATATGAGAGCGTTACAGAGGTTGGAATTCCTCACCTAGAAAAAGTACTTAAAGTGTACAATAACAAAAAATCACGCGTTTAAATCTGAGTCTATAAGTATGACTGATTGAATTAAGGAAAGATTGCAGAAATAAATCCGACTATCCTTGTGTAAATAATATGTTATAGAAATAGGGAGTTAACCATGACACAGTTAATCCGTCTTGCCACTGTAAAGGATGCTCCAGAAGTGCTAAACGTCACACTTCGGGCTTATGAACCAATCAGAGAATTAAATATTAACTTTCTTGCTGCGACAGCTGATCATCATCCTTGGCTTGTTTCCATTTATGAAAGAAGAGGTTATGAGATTTTTGCTGAACGAGACCACGATAGAGAAAAAAATGTGAATCTTTGTAAAATTCTAGATGAAACGCTGTATCGCATTATTGAAAATAAAGAACCAATTGTTAGTAATTAAAAATGTTCGGGGGAATTGAGATGAAAAAAACATTACTAATTGTTATGGCACTGCTACTAACTTTTTTAGGAGCTTGCTCTTCAAAAGAAACAACGAGTACAGCAAAATCTGGGGATTCAAAAGATAAAAATGTTCAGAAAATCATTGTTGGAACAGGGACGCAATTTCCTAATATTTGCTTTTTGGATAAGAATGGTAAGCTAACAGGGTATGATGTCGAGTTGGTTCGTCAAATTGATGAAAAGCTGCCTGAATATGAATTTGAATTTAAAACGATGGAATTTTCTAATCTATTATTAAGTTTAGAAACGAACAAAATAGATTTTGTTGCTCACCAGATGGAGGTGAACGATGAACGAAAAGAAAAGTTTCTATTTAATAAAGAACCATATAATGTCTTTCCGCTCCAAGTTACTGTTCATCAGGACAACAATGATATTCATTCCATTAAAGATCTAAAAGGAAAAAAAGCGATAGTAAGTGCTACGAGCAATTCTGCTGTTTTTCTTGAAAAGTATAATAAAGAAAAAAATGCCGGTATTGAAATTGTCTATTCTGGCCAAGGGGCAGATGATACGAAGAATCAAATCAAAACTGGTCGGGCGGATGCTACCATCACTACACCATTTGCAGTCGACTTCTTAAATAAACAAGCAGATGCACAGCAAAAGGTTGTGGGTGAGCCGCTTCTTAATTCAAAAGTATACTTTTTGCTAAGAAAAGACGAAACGCCTTTACAGAAGAGAATTGATGAAGCACTTGTGGAGCTGAAAAAAGATGGGGTAGTTAGCGAACTAAGTAAAAAGTGGCTGGGCGCAGACTATTCAGTAGGATTTTAATTAGATAGTAGTAAGCGCGGAGGTGCTAAAGCATGGGGAAAGCATTTGATCCTTCATTAATCGTCGATTTCATTCCGACGTTAATATATTATCTTGGAGTAACATTGCAAATTCTGGCAGCATCCGTTTTATTAGGAATGGTCATCGGGATAGCAGCAGCCATCCTGAGATTATTTCGTATCCCTGTTTTAAATCAATTAGTCATTTTGTATACTTCATTCATTCGGGGAACGCCTATTTTAATACAATTATTTCTAGTTTTTTATGGACTGCCTGCAATCCTTTTAATCATTAATATTGATATTTCAAGAATGGATGCCCTGAATTTTGTCATTATTACGTATGCATTAAGTAATGGGGCGCATTTCGCAGAAATATTCCGAGGAGCGATTAAGGCTGTCGATTATGGGCAAATGGAAGCGGCCTATTCTGTTGGCATGAATAATAGTCAAAGCTTTTTTCGAATTGTGCTTCCTCAGGCAATAAGGATTGCTTTTCCTAATATCGCAAACTCTATTATCGGATCCTTGAAGGATACCTCACTTGCCTTTACCATCGGCGTAATGGATATGATGGGGAGGGGAGAGACATTGATTGCCGCAACTGCACATGCTCTCGAAGTCTATCTCTCATTAGCCGTTATCTATTATGCAGTCGTGCTATTGTTCGAGAAGATATTCAGACTTTATGAAAACCGCATTAATCGGCATCAGTCTGTTGATGTGTCTGTTACTGGATAACAAAGGGAGGAGGGAAGGACTTGACGATTGATATATTATTCATTTGGACTGCTTTTAAGGAGATTATTAGAGCACTTCCGGTCACACTTATTTTAACGATTCTTCCTCTTCTTGCAGGTTTTATTATCGGTCTCGCTGTTGCCTTGATTAGGATATATAAAGTGAAATTTCTAAGTAGAATTGCAAATGGCTATGTTTCCTTCTTTAGAGGAACACCGATTATCATGCATATAATGCTCATTTATTTCGGTTTTCCATTATTAATTGATCAAATTTCTAAAAAGTTTGATTTGGGTATTCAATCTAATTCGATTCCGATCATTTTATTTGTCTTAACCGCCTTATCGTTGAGTGCGGGTGCCTATTTATCAGAAATATTCAGATCGGGAATTATCAGTGTCTCCAATGGCCAAATGGAGGCAGCCTATTCCGTGGGTATGAATTCGTTTCAAGCCATGACGCGAATTGTTTTGCCACAGGCCATTGCTCAGTCCATCCCGAATTTCACGAATATTTTCATTGGATTCTTGCATACGTCATCCATTGCTTTTATTGTATCGCAAAAAGAAATGACAGGAGCAGCCAATATAGTTGCATCCACCAATTTGAAATTTTTGGAGTCTTTTATCGCTGCTGGTTTCATTTATTGGGGTCTCACAATCATTGCAGAAGGGCTTTCGTTTTTAATTGAGAAAAAGGCCACTGCCTATAATCGAGGAGGAGTACAATGATTTATTTAAAAAATATACAAAAATCATTTAACCAGCAGCCTGTTTTAAAAGGGATTAATTTGAAAATAGGAAAGGGAGAAGTAGTTACCATACTTGGACCGAGTGGATCAGGGAAAACGACCCTGCTTAGGTGCTTGAATTTTCTTGAGAAGCCAGATGAGGGAATTGTTCAAGTCGGAGATATCCAGGTGAAGTCTAAGAAGGCGACCAAAAGGGAAATCTTATCCCTTAGAAGACAATCGGCAATGGTTTTTCAGCATTATAATTTATTTGCTCATAAAACTGTTTTGGAGAATGTAATGGAAGGGTTAATTGTTACAAAAAAATATAAGAAATCTAAAGCGAAACGGGAAAGCGAGCTGTTATTGGAAAAAGTAGGTTTGGGAGATAAGCATAACCATTTTCCTTCGCAATTGTCAGGAGGGCAACAGCAACGTGTGGGAATTGCCAGGGCACTTGCTTTAAATCCGGAGGTCATTCTATTTGACGAGCCAACGTCGGCACTCGACCCTGAGTTGGTTGGGGAGGTGCTTTCTGTCATAAAAGCAATTGCCCTGGAAGGCATCACGATGGTGATTGTGACCCATGAAATGAGTTTTGCTAAAGAGATATCGGATCGCGTTCTTTTCATGGATGGCGGGGTCATTGTTGAAGAAGGGTCACCATTGGAGATTTTCAATGCTCCAAAGGAAGAGCGAACACGACAATTTTTAAACCGGATATCAAGAGAATTTTCCGTACCGTTTTTAGAAGAAAGGGCCAATTAAAGAAAGGGACCAAAGGAGGACGTATGAATAGTACAATCGTAGTCGATGAATTGAATGAAGAAGATAAAGAGACGGTTCGCCGCTTATTGGTAGAAAGTTATCAACAATATGAACATGAATATTCGAACCCGGAAGCTTGGGAAGGATATTTAAAAAATATTGAATCCTCGGTGGATAATCCACATGTTGATAAGGTGTTGGTTGCAAAGTGCAATCAGGATATCCTTGGTACATTACAGCTTTTTCAATCATCTGAAAAGGCATATGAAAAGCCGGAACTTGGAATTTTTTCACCAATCATTCGGTTGTTGGCCGTTCATCCCGAATCAAGGGGACGCGGTATCGCACAGGAATTATTAAAAGCGAGTGTAAATTATGCAAAATCACAAGGTGCGTCCAGTTTGTATTTACATTCTACTGATAAGATGCATAAAGCCATTAAACTATATGAATGGTTTGGCTTTAAACGGGATCGAACGAAGGAATTTCAAAATCATGATATTTTAGTAAAATGCTATCGCTTAGATTTATAGAAGGAGGCGACTGTATGAGTCGAGAGCTGGAAAAGCGCTTAATATCGATACGGCGCCATTTACATCAATATCCGGAATTATCAAATGAAGAATTTGAAACGACAAAATCTATACAAACATGGCTCGAGGAAGAGGGCATTGAGATCCGTCATACAGGATTGAAAACAGGTGTTTTTGCAGATATAAAGGGTGGCAAACCCGGACCGACAGTAGCCATAAGGGCGGATATCGATGCACTTCCGATTGAGGAACGAACCGGGCTGCCATTTGCTTCGAAAGTAAAAGGAGTGATGCATGCTTGTGGCCATGATTTTCATACGGCAGCTGCAATAGGTGCTGCCTACCTTTTAAAAGAGTGTCAATCGGAGTTGTGCGGGACAGTGCGAATGCTTTTTCAACCTGCAGAAGAATTTGGGGGCGGAGCGGTGCATGTGATAAAAGATGGTCAAATTGACGATGTGGCGGCTGTGATCGGGCTGCACAATAAACCCAATTTGCCTGTCGGCACCATTGGGATAAAAGATGGTCCGTTAATGGCGGCAGTGGACCGTTTTCATATTGTTCTTCAAGGGAAGGGGAGTCACGCGGCCATCCCTCAACACGGAAAAGATCCAATAGCGGCAGCGGCTCAGCTTATTTCCGCTCTTCAAACTATCGTCAGCCGGAATGTATCCCCATTAGATAGTGCTGTGGTGAGTGTTACGAGAATAACAGGTGGAAACACCTGGAATGTGATTCCAGGTGACGTCATATTGGAAGGAACGATTCGAACCTTTAATTCTGAGATACGCGAAGAAATAAAAGAAAAGTTTTATTCGATTGTGAATCATATCGCCGCTGCTTTTTCACAGGAAGCTAAGATTGGTTGGTTTCCTGGACCACCCGCGCTTCATAATCATCCAGCTGTCACAGAGATGGCACGCAGGTCTGCTTTGGAGCAATCATTACATGTAATCAATCCAGAACCTTCAATGGGTGGTGAAGATTTCGCTTATTACCTTCAACATATCCCTGGTACCTTTGCCTTTTTTGGTACAAACGGAAATGAAGATTGGCATCATCCAGCTTTTACTGTTGATGAAAAATCCATTATTAAAGCCGCTTATTTTTTATTTGAAAGTGCCAAGGATTTATTATCTAACCATGGTAAGTGGTGAACATATTTGACTTAGGTGCCAGCGGTTTCGTGCCTAGCACCTTTGTTGTCGTAATTCCAAAGATATCGGTGCAACTTAATTTCAAGCATAGTCATGATGCGAACATTCCCCCCTTTTTTCCTTCACTACATAGCCAATCTTCGTTCATTCATTCCAGATTTTCATAGACTCCTCTCTCTCTCATTGATGAATCTTAATCTGAAAGTTTTTAGAAGATTAAATCTCAAACAATTATAGGAGAGAGTTTGGTTAATTATTAGGCAAAGGCATTCCATACTCATAAGCGAATGATCGATTTTTTTTATCAATTAAATAAATTTTTCTATCAATTAAGGTGTTGTCAAGTGCTTGTTTACAATGTTAGGATGAATTTCAATCGAATTAAAACAACTAATTTGATTAGTTAACTTGGTATTAATGATTGGAGAGAGATATATGAATTTTAAGCTTGGAATATTAGATCAAAGTCCCATTTTTCCAGGGAATTCGGCAGTTGATGCACTTAAGCAAACCGTAAACCTAGCTCAAAAAGCTGAGGAATGGGGATATACCCGTTTTTGGGTATCGGAACATCATCATATGGAACAAGTTGCGGGCTCTTCACCGGAAGTATTAATTTCTTATTTATTATCGAAAACCACATCCATTCGTGTAGGTTCGGGAGGTGTCATGCTTCAGCACTACAGTCCTTATAAAGTCGCTGAAAATTTTCATGTTTTATCCACTCTTGCCCCGGGCAGGGTAGATCTTGGCATTGGTAAAGCACCAGGTGGATTTCCTTTATCAACAAAGGCATTACAATTTGGAACTGTAAATGATGGAAAAGATTTTGGGGAACGTGCATCCTTATTACGAAAGATTATTGAAAATTCAATCAATGACGATCATTTGCTCTCTGGTATTCAAGCAACACCGATACCGCCTGAAAAGCCCGAAACTTTTCTGCTGGGTGCAAGTTCAGACAGCGCTCAACTAGCCGCTAATCTAGGAATGGATTTTGTATTCGCCAGATTTATTAATAGTGATGATACCATGCTGTATGAAGCTTCCTCTGCTTACCGAAGCAAGTACCCAGAAGGTCGTTTTATCGTATCAGTAGCGGTTGTGGCAGCTCCTACCCAACAAAAAGCAGAGGAGCTGGCAAGCGAACACAAACTATTTAAAGTTCATCTACAAAGTGGCCGGACGCTGACAGTTCAATCACGTGAGCAGGCTGAGTCATTTGAGAAGCAGGCTGGTGAAGCTTACGAAATAGAAGAGCAGACCGCAAGTATTATTGCAGGGACTCAAGGATATGTTATCGGGATTTTAAAGGAACTTCAGAAAGTTTTTCAAGTGGATGAATTTATTTTGCATACACCGCTTCGAACAGAAGCGGAACGGATCCAATCCTTTCAGTTATTGAGTCCGCTTCTCTTAAAGGAAGAGACTATCATATAGAAGGAAAAGATCCCGCGGATATGTTGAAGCAGTAGATAAATATTTGTTATTCCAATATAAAAGGATAAAAAAAGGAGCGAGAAACATTGAGGAAAATTAAATGGCTGTCCGTAACAGTTTTAACAGTAGTATTGCTGATATTAGGAGCTTGTGGGAGTAATGAGCAAACATCATCGGAGAGTAAAGGAGACAAGGGAGAGGAAGTGACTTTGAAAATTAGTGCAGCCTCAATACCACATGCAGAAATTTTAGAGTTTATCGCACCGGATTTAGAAAAACAAGGCGTGAAACTGGATGTAGAGATTTCTACGGATGGTATTCAAACGAATCAACAAACAGCAAACAAAGAATTGGATGCAAACTTCTTTCAACATATCCCTTACTTAGAGCAAGTAAATAAAGATAGTGGTTTGAATTTGGTTAATGTGAAGGGTGTACATATTGAACCATTTGGTGTCTATTCCAAAAAAATTAAATCTATAGGTGAATTGTCAGACGGAGCGAAAGTAGCCTTACCGAAAGATCCAGTAAACTTGTCGCGATCGTTACAGCTTTTTGCGGCAAATAATATCATTGAATTGGATGCTTCTAAGTCAGGGGATTATACGATTGAGGACATTACAAAAAATGATAAAAAAATTAAATTCATTCCAGTCGATTCCCCTCTTTTAGTTCACTCGTTAGATGATGTGGAAGCATCGGCCATTAACACAAACTATGCGCTGGAAGGAGGGTTAAAACCTCTCGATGATGCACTGATAATTGAAGGAAAGGATTCACCATATGTAAACATTTTAGTTGCTCGTCCAGACAATAAGGACGATAAAGCAATCCAAAAGCTTGCGAATGCATTAACGACGGAAAAGGTTAAAAAATTTATTTTAGATCAATATGAAGGAGCCGTCGTGCCCGCGTTTTAAGGGGTTTTTCTTTACCAAGCTTGTTAAAAGAAGGAGGTGGCCACTTTGATTGAATTTCGTCGGGTTTCAAAATTATTTGATGACGGGGAGAAGAAAATTGAAGCGTTAAAGGAGATTAATATAACCGTTGAAAAAGGGGATATATTCGGGGTAATCGGTTTTAGTGGGGCCGGAAAAAGTACACTCATCCGAACTGTGAATCTATTGGAATATCCTACTTCAGGTGAAGTGATTGTAGAAGGAAAAGATCTATCCAAGATGGCTGAAAAAGATTTGCGTGAAGCTAAGAAAAATATTGGCATGATTTTTCAGCATTTTAATTTACTTAATTCCAAAACAGTCTTTGATAATGTGGCGATGCCATTATTGTTAAGTAAAAAAAAGAAAAAAGAGATTGAACAACGAGTTTATGAGATTCTCCGCTTTGTTGGTCTAGAAGACAAAGCAATGAATTACCCAAATCAGCTATCAGGTGGACAAAAGCAGCGTGTTGGGATTGCCCGTGCTTTGGCTACAAACCCTTCGATATTATTATGTGATGAAGCAACATCAGCACTGGATCCACAAACAACAAAATCAATCTTGAATCTGTTGAAGCGGATAAATGAAGAATATAAAATTACCATTCTAATTATTACGCACGAAATGGAAGTGATTAAAGAAATTTGTAATCGGGTTGCAGTCATGGAGGATGGTAGCGTCATTGAATCAGGAAATGTGATCGATATTTTTGCCCGTCCACGAACAGAAACAACACGTAACTTCATTCGATCGGTTGTTCGTGATGAAGTGCCATCAAGTGTTTATGGATTGCTCAATGATGATGCCTATTTCAGCCGTATTTTTAAAATTGATTTTTTGGGAGTGAGCTCTGGGCAGCCTATCGTTTCAAAAACAGCGAAGAGGTTTAATGTGGAAATAAACGTTCTGTTCGGCAATATTACTGAGTTACAAGGAATCCCATTTGGTAATTTAATTGTTGAAATAATAGGAAATGATGATGAAATTGTTAGGGCATTTCAGTTTATAAAGAATCAAAAGGTTGAAGTGAAGGAGGTTACGAAGGATGGAAGTAAGCAAAGAGCTCATGTTAAACGCTTTGTGGGAAACGCTGTACATGGTTAGTATTTCACTTTTTTTTGGAAGCATCATTGGAATATTCTTAGGTATTTTATTGGTTGTAACAAGAAAAGGTCATATTTATGAAAATAAATTTATTTTTTCTATAGTGAACCCAATTGTAAACATTTTCCGATCGATTCCGTTTATTATCTTGCTTGTGGCGATTATTCCATTTACAAGACTAATTGTTGGTACGTCGATTGGTACGACAGCAGCAATTGTACCACTCGTTCTTCATATTGGCCCATATATCTCAAGACTTGTAGAGAATTCGCTATTAGAAGTAGATGAAGGCATTATTGAAGCCGCGAAAGCTATGGGAGCAACACCGATACAAATTATATTCAGGTTTTTAATGCCGGAAGCTTTTGCGTCATTAATTCTGAGTATAACAACTGCAACAATTGGTCTAGTGGGTGCTACAGCTATGGCAGGAGCTATAGGTGGCGGTGGACTTGGTGATGTTGCGATAACATATGGCTATCAACGCTTTAGCACTATTACGATATTCGTCACCGTTGTTATTCTAGTATTTGTAGTTCAGGGTGTACAAAGTTTAGGAAATATACTCGAACGAAAAATTAGAAGAGTGTAGTAGTGTATTGAAAAGTGGGAAAGGGGAATGAAGGATGAAAAAATGTATTTTACCTATATTGCTTATCTTGGGGGTGTTATTGACAGGGTGCTCAAGTGATTCAACGAATGCAGGAGGGAAACAAACGAAAGTGAAGGTAGGAATTAGAAATTCTGAACTTCGAACATGGGAGTTTTTAAAGGAACAGGCTGAAAAAGAAGGGGTGGAAATTGAAATTGTTAATTTCTCATCTGCATATGATCCGAACGAAGCGCTGGCAGAAGGGGATATTGATATCAACGCCTTTCAACATGTTGCCTATTTAGATTCATTTAATACGAAAAACGATACAGACATCGTTCCAATTGCGACTACAATCATTGCTCCTCTCGGTTTGTATTCAAGTAAATATAAATCGGTGGAAGAGATTCCAAATGGTGCACAAATTGCTGTGCCGAATGACCAAGCTAACTGGGGAAGGGCTTTATTGCTATTACAAGAAGCTAAACTCCTAAAGGTTGTGGATGACTTTGACGGGAATGGTGGACAGGATAAAATAAAGGAAAATCCGAAAAAAATCAAAATTGTTCCTGTCGATGGTGCAAGTGCCCCACGTGTGATGGAAGATACAGCTGGTTCGGTGATTAATAATGGAGTTGCGGTAGAAGCGGGACTCACTTTAAAAGATGCTCTTATTTATGAAAGTAGTACGGCAAAGCCATATATTAATATCATAGCGGCGAGGAATGAAGATCAAGACAATGAAGTTTTTCGAAAATTAGTTGATCTTTATCAATCAGAGAAAACGGCTAAATTTATTGAAGAAACCTATAATGGAAATTATATACCAACATTCATTACCTTGAAAGAATTGAGCAGTTATAAGGAGATATATTCTAATAAATAAGGAGAGATTAGAATGGATCAAGACAGACAGATGAAGTTAGCTGCTTATCTGATTGGAACAGGTATGCATGTTGCGTCGTGGCGGCATCCGGCATCAAATCCGAATGCAAGTATTGATGTGAAAGCTTTGCAAAGACTCTCAATAATTGCGGAGAAAGGGAAATTTGATCTTGCTTTTGTAGCGGATAGCTTGGCCATTAATCATGAATCGCATCCTCAAATACTTAATCGATTTGATCCGCTCGTACTAATTACTGCATTAGCTGCAGCGACAGAAAAAATTGGCATTGGGGCGACAGCTTCTACAACGTACAGTGAACCTTATGTACTCGCTCGCCAATTTGCTTCCGTTGATCATATAAGCGGTGGACGGGTGGGGTGGAATGTTGTTACGACAGCTGATGCGACCGGAGAGACGGCCTTGAATTTCAGTCGCGATAAACATTGGGCGCACGATCATCGTTATGAACGAGCGGAGGAGTTCATCGACGTTGTTCAAGGATTATGGGATTCGTGGGAAGATGATGCGTTTGTGCATAACAAAGAAACGGGAAAATTCTTTGATCCTGATAAAGTGCATGAGCTTCATTATAAAGGCAACTATTTTTCTGTTAAAGGTCCGTTGAATATTGCACGCTCTCTGCAGGGACAGCCGGTTATTATTCAAGCGGGTGCTTCTATACCAGGGCAGCAATTAGCCGCTCGAACAGCCGAGGTCGTTTTCACACATTGGGATAACATTGAAGAATCCAAACGATATTATCAAAAATTAAAATCATCTTTAATGGATTTTGGAAGAAGCGGGGAGGAGCTCCACATCCTTCACGGCATTTCCCCTATTATCGGAGAAACCGAAGAAATAGCCATTCAAAAATACAATAAACTCCAAAGTCTCGTCGACCCTTATGAGAGTTTGAAATTCGTTTCTGGTTATATGGGCAACGTAGATTTCTCAAAATATTCTTTAGATACACCAGCGAAGGATGTTGAGTTTCCATCAGTAAATAGCATACAAAGTAACTTTAATGAAATGAAGAAAATTATTGATGAAGAAGACATAAAAGTCGGTGAATTATATGCGAGATTTTTCAGTCCTGCCAGACGAGATAGATTTGTCGGTACACCAACTCAAGTAGCCGATGAAATGGAGTTATGGTTTACTGAAAAAGCAGCAGATGGCTTTATGCTTCAATTTCCACTGTTACCAGGCGACTTAGAGGATTTCGTCGAGATGGTTGTTCCAATTTTACAGGAGAGGGGTTTGTTCCGTTTGGACTATGAAGGAGACACTCTCCGTGATCACCTTGGATTAAGGAATCCAAAAAATCGTTTTGTTAATGAAGAAATAATAAATTAATGGGAATAAGGGATTACTCGCATTTTCATTAGAATCCATTCAAATAAAGTCATATATATGGTGAGGACAAAGAAAAAAGAGACCAAGGAGAAATCCCCAGTCCCTCAAATTCTTTTCTCCTATTCCATATACATGACTTTTTCTTGGAAATTTCAGCCCTTTCCTGCTTGGAATCCTGGATATTTGGTCATTCCGCCATCAGCATATAAGGTCATTCCCGTTACGTAGCTAGATTCTGCGGAAGCTAGCCAAGCGGCACAAGCGGCAATTTGTTCCGGTTTTCCGATGTATCCCATCGGTATCAGGTCGATGACTTCTTGTTTAGCTTTTGGGTCATTGAATTTTTCGGCATTGATGGGTGTGTCGATTGCACCAGGTGAAATATTATTAATGCGAATCCCTTTGGGAGCATATTCAAGTGCAAGGGTTTCAGTCATCATCTTCACTCCGCCCTTACTTGCTGCATAGTGGACAAAATGAGGCCAAGGTATCCGGTCATGAACGGATGACATGTTAATGATATTGCCCTTGATTCCATGATCGAGCATATAACTGATTGCTTCCCTGCTTGCGAGGAACATCCCCGTTAGATTTACATCGATGACTTTCTGCCAATCTTCCAGAGTCAATTTTTCGCTGGGCACTTCATTTTCAATACCAGCATTGTTGATCATGATGTCGATCGTACCAAAGGTGTCCGCAGCGAATGAAAGCAATTTCTTCACATCAGCTTCCTTTGAAACGTCGCCTTGAATCGCTGCGGCTTTCCCGCCTGCTGCTTCAATCGTCTTGATGATTTCCACATGGTCGCCATTTTCAGTGTGATAATTTAATACGACATATGCTTTTTCTTTACCGAACCTTTCGGCCATGGCTCTTCCTAACCCTTTTGCCGCCCCAGTAATGACTACCACTTTTTTTTCTAAATCTTCATACATGATTATCGCTCCTCTAATTATTCTTTTGTAAAGCCGATCATGACTCCTCCAGCAATTACGAGTACACACCCGATGATGACGAAGGCCATTTGCTTTTTGGATTTTTTCTCTCCTAAAAGAAAGATGCCTCCTAAAGTGGAAATGACGATTCCCATTTGGGAAAATGAGAATGCGATGGCAACGCCCACTTTTGGATTAGCGAGCAGGAGACCGATATTACCGACTGCCCACATCAATCCGGTTAGAATATTACGCCTAGCAAACTTATTAAACGGTTTATGTTTGATGGAAAGGAGCAGGGCAGCCAGGAACATGCCGATTGCTTGCGGCAGGATTGCCGACCATCCGTCAACTTCATTCCATCTGACAACAATGACATATGTAACATAACCCAACGTTGAAATGGCAAGGTAAAAAACCCCTTTTTTCATGCTTCCTGCTTTTTTGTTATCACCATCGCCGTAGCTCGTCAGCAAGACACCTGTAATCAAACAGATTATTGCAACAATGCCGATGATGACTGTAATCCTGTCATTCCATTCCCTGAAAATGATAACCGCAAAAAAAGTATTTCCTAGAATTTGCAGTCCTGTTGAGATTGGAACGGTTTTCGATACCCCGATTTCCTTGACGCTATTGAATTGAAATAATTGCCCGAATGCCCAGCCTATCCCGGAAATGATGCCGACGATCCACACAAAACTGCTCCATTCCGGCGGATTGATGAAAGACATCACGATGGCAAACAGTAATGAACCGATTGTAATGCCAAGCGTTTGATTATAAGAGTTGCCTCCGAGTTTTTCGGAAACAAGCACTAAGCTGCCCCATGTCAATGCAGGGAGTAGTGCAAAGAAAAAACCTTCCACAAATTTCATCTCCTAAACTAGAAAACAATGTTTTAATGAATATAAAATAGTTAGTTACCAAGCTATTGAATGTATTTAGAGTTTTCCCTTTACACGGGAAAGAAAACATGGTTTTAATTTACCAATTTGTCATTTTATTTTTAGTGTGGAAACAATGAAATAATAAGTGGTTTATGGTACTTTTAATTTAAAAATAGTTAGGAGAAATAGTATGACGACACTGAATGAATGGTTTGAAAAGGGGATTCCTGCTAAAGAATTTGTATCTTCGATGAAAGTTCATAAAGAAAACTTACAATCGATTCACGAGGGTTTTTCCATTTCTGCAGAGGACCAAGGTTTTTTTGATGAATTAAAGACGAAGGAACTTCGAGCCATTGTTATTACTGAAGACTGGTGCGGAGACGCGATGATGAATATTCCTATATTGCTGAATATATCTGAAGCGGCAAATATTGAAACTCGCATGGTTTTACGAGATCAAAATCTTGAACTGATGGATCAATACTTAACGAATGGAACAGCGCGTTCGATCCCCATTTTTATATTCATTGATAAGAATGGGGAAGAAAAAGCTGTTTGGGGACCTCGTGCACCAAAGGTACAAGAGTACGTAATGGAGTTAAGGTCTGACCTGCCGGCCAAGGATGATGAACGTTTCGAGGCAGAGCAAAAAGCAGTTATTAAAAAGATAACTGTGGCTTTTGCTGAAGAAAAACACCTGTGGGACGAAGTATACAGCAGCATCAAGGAAGCATTGGGGAGCTGCTGACAGCGGGTATGGCACTTTTTGACCTGTCCAAAAAAAGGGTGGTAAGCCCATTTTAGAGTTTCTTCAATAATGAATGGCTGTTTCAAAACGGAGACTGCAACCTGATTGGTTGAATATATAGATACGATTCCTAACAGCTTTTTCTATAGTATTCACCGTTCTTGAGTCCATGTTTTTGGAACAGCCTTTTCATTTTTTATGATTCTGGAATAATTGTAACGCCGATTGTTCGAATAGGAGAGTCTGGTTTAGCACTTTGATTGGTAGCTTTGTAGTATTTTAACATTAAATCGTTCAATTCATTTTGGAAGTTAATAAAGCTTTCATCATCAAGCTTTAGTTCTAAAAGGGAAAAGGTTGAACCATCCTCCGCGCAGTCTCTTTCTTCTAATTTATTAAGATAGTTTTGATATTGAGTCATAAGGGATAATTGATAATAAGAAAAATAATTCACCTTTTTCTCATTAGAAGATTTTTTCCATTCTTCCCCGCTAAGTCGCGCTTCTTCTTCATTTAAAACATAGTATTTTTCGGAAACGGATCTCACTTTTTTCTCTTTTACAATGCGAATGACCCCTGAATCCAACAGAACCTGTATATGTCTATATAATGTTGCTTGGGGTACATCTTTAATGATTTTTAACATTTCCAATGGTGTTAAGCCATTTTCCCTGTTTCTCATTAAAGTTTGGGTAATCTTTATTCTTACAGGATGCATTAAAATTTCAGCTTTATTAATCATCTTATTCTCCTCACATTGGAAATTATAACTGGATAATTTTCAATCAATTTTTAATGATAGCCATGAATAATAAGTTTAATTCATCATATATTGTAATGTTTGAATCATTTTCATTTAAATAAAAATGACACGGTTCGAAAAAAATATTACAGAAATATTTTTTCGAAGTAAATAATAAGCCTTTTCAAATAAGTGTAAAAAAATAATGTCTTCATGAATTAAAATTTAATAAATAACACTATATTTTTATTATTATTCATTGTGATAATATTATCATTATAAATAACAATAAAAACTAAAACAATATTTTATTAAAGAAAAAAATAGGTGCAAAATTCCATTTTTCATGTTATCATTATCGATAATGATAATAATATTTCGTTTTCAAAGGAGTGGTTTATATGGAATTGCATTATGGATGGAACGAATTGAAAGATATTGATTTCATGTCTATTCTGCCGATTATTTTACCGGTAATTGCTATTGGAATGATTTTAGTGCTTATTGCATTAATTGATTTATACAGAAATCGAAAGACGAGGAAAAATGTTTTATTGTGGACACTCATCATTATTTTTGCAAATACTATCGGTCCAATTCTGTACTTCGTTATTGGTAGAAAGGACAGTGAGAGAATATGAAATTAGAGATTAAAAATGTTACAAAAAAATTCAAAGAAAAAACAGCGGTCAATAATTTTTCAATGGAACTGCAATCAGGGGAATGTGTTGGATTGATAGGGCCAAATGGGGCTGGTAAATCGACACTAATAAAAGTGATTTCAGATATTATAGATCCAAGTATGGGAGAAGTATTGCTTGATGGTAAGAAAATTTCAAAAATGAAAAAGGAAATAGGCTATTTACCACAATACCCAAACTTCTTTCAATGGATGACTGCCAAAGAAACCCTCACTTTCATGGGCCAGCTCTCAGGTATCAAGAGGGAAGAATTATTAAGCGGCATTCCAGAGATATTGTCGAAAGTGGGGTTGAGCGGGGAAGAGAATTCCAAGGTGCGGACTTTTTCAGGCGGAATGAAACAAAGGCTTGGAATTGCACAGGCGCTGTTACATAAACCAGCATTGATTGTCATGGATGAACCGGTTTCTGCATTGGATCCAATCGGCCGGAGAGAAGTGTTAAACATCATAAAAGAGATAAAGAAAGATACGACAATTTTATTATCAACGCATATATTAAGCGATGCAGAAGAAATATGTGAGAGGTTTGTCATTATAAAAAGTGGTAAAAAAATTGAAGACACAACAATGTCGGAATTATTAAACAGGAATAGCGGAAATAAAATCAATGTCGACATAACCTCTAAAAGTCAAAAATGGATTGAAAACGTTAAAGACTTGAACTTTGTCAAAGGTGTAGAGGTAATGGGAAATAGATTGAAGATAGAAGTGGAAAATATTGAGTCAAACAAGAATATGTTACTGGCGAATGCTTTGGAGCATAATGTTGATCTTGTAAGGTTCGAAATAGATAAGGATACATTGGAAGAGATATTCTTAAAATTGGTGGTGGAAAAATGAATAATTTTGCCGTTTTAGCTAAAAAGGAATTTGTTCAGATGTTACGTGAATATAAAGTGATTTGGCTGCCGCTTGTATTTATATTTTTAGGAATAACTCAACCAGTCGTAAGCTATTATTTACCTTCAATATTAGAGGCACTGGGCGGGGGCCAAGGGATCACCATTGATCCAAGCATGGCTGCCCAAAAAGGCGGCGAAGTTCTTGCTAGTACCTTAGGGTCTCAATTCGATCAGCTAGGGGTCATGATCATCATCGTTTCCATGATGGGAGTCGTACAATCCGATAAAGCAAATGGAATGCTGGCTTTCATTCTTACAAGGCCAGTGACGGTTGGATCTTATATTAGCGGAAAAATCATTTCCAATTATCTGTTTGTTGCCTGCAGTGTAGCATTGGGATATTTGGTTTCATATCTGTATGTAGTTTTTTTGTTTACGAGTGTTGATTTTGCGGATTTAGTAGTGGCTTTGCTGTTCTATCTGCTGTGGATCCTATTTATCGTTTCATTCACGACGATGATCAGTACCATTTTTAATAGTCAGGGCATTATTGCATTAATTTCGATAGTATTTCTCCTCGGTTGTAGAATCATAGTTGGGTTAAGTCCGGTTTTAGACAATGTGAATCCGGCAAGCATGAGTAAACATGCCATGGAAGTACTGATTTTAGGCACAGTCAATTCACAGGCGATTTGGGGTGCAATAGCGGCACTTGCGTTAACGGCAGTAACGATATTGGTAACGAACATATGGATTTCAAAAAAGAAATTCAATAACGAGTAAGTTGGGGATGGAAATGTGTTAATCATGAAGTGATGGGAGGATGATAACTTTGTTAAGCATCACAGATTTAGAGAAAAGCTACTCGGCCAAGAAGATTTTGAATGGTGTAAATCTAGAAATCAAAAAAGGGGAAATCTTAGGTTTTATTGGGGCAAATGGTGCAGGGAAAACCACGACGCTGAACATTATTACGGGCATTATAGATTCTGAAAATGGAAAGGTTGAAATAAATGGCCTGACCAAAGAAGACGGCATAGAATATAAAAAACAATTTTTCTTCATCCCTGATACTATCAATGTTTTTAACAATGTTTCGGGATTTGATTGGATTCGTTTCTTGATGAACCTATATGGAAATGATGACAAAGAACGTTTGGGGAAATATATCAATCGGTTTGGGATGCAGGAGTCCATTAAAAAGCCAATGGGAAGTTATTCTTATGGAATGATGCACAAGGTATCCCTGATAGCGGCTTTTACCATTAATCCCCCGATCATCATTATGGATGAACCGTTAAATGGATTAGATCCAAACGCCGTTTTAGTTTTTAAGGGGTTAATCAAACAATATGTTGAAACGGGCGGTACAGTGTTTTTCTCGACGCATCTGCTGGATGTGGCAGAGAAAATTTGTAATACAGTGGCCATTTTAAAAGAGGGGAAAATCATCCTGCATGATGAAATAAAAAATATAATAGGTGAAAGTTCATTGGAATCTACCTTTATGGAGGCTCAGGTATATGAAGGAAAAACTTCAGTTAACTAGATTTTTCATTTCTTCCTTCTATAAGATGCCCAAGCAGACAATGTTGCAGGCTGTACTGATAATAGCCGTTTTTTATATGTTTTTGCAGCTGACTGTCGTAAACGCCTTTGTTTATTTTCTTGGAGATACCGAGGTCTTCCTGTTTTATAATGTAACGATTTCCAGCATTCTCGTCTTTGCATTGGTTTGCTATTTGTCCACATCACAAATATTTGCGTATTATGAATTTAAAGTATTGGCGCCTCTGCCACTCACCTATAAGGAAATATCAAGGGCTAAGGTGTTAAGTAGCTTATGGGTTCCTATCATCTTATCAATGGTAATCCAGGTGCCAACAATAGGCTTCTTGATAGTCGATCTAAAGTTTATGGAAGCGTTTAAATTATTCATATTTTTACCGATTGTCAATGGTTTAACGGCTTTGCTCCTGCTTTTTATCTTATCGTGCATTAATAGGTATTATTATAGATTCAAAAATAAAGTAGCATACTTGATGGTGAACATTGCTGTCATCCTCATGCTTGCGATTATTTCCATTGTATATTTTGCTGGAAAATCATCGATCGCCATATCAAAGGTCATCTCGGAAATAGATTTGAATTCTTTTGAAGGTCTAAAAAACTCGTTGGAATTCATAATGAGACATATGTTTGAAACCGCAAATATGATTCCAGTGATTAAGTGGATACTGGATGCTTTTGTATCAAATGAAATAACAGTTCAATTTATTATTATTTATATTTCGATACTAGTAATTGGTTTCCTATTGTATTCATTTATTATAGAAAACATTTCCGTTAATTATTTCAAAAACGGGTTATTGGGAAATAACAAAGCGAATATGAAAAACTCAAAGGTTAATATATCAAAAAACCAATGGAGTAACTATTTACAAAGAGAGATATGGATCATTAAGTCTGAAGCATATTTTAAGATGCAAATCGCTTTAGGTCTTTTATTGCCGCCGGTCTTTTCACTTGTCATGTTATTGCTGATTCAGAATGAAGTGTTCCCGAATTATTTGAATATAACGAAAGAGGGAGTCTTTGATAAATACTTTTCATATTCGATCCTTTTCTTGTGTTGTATAAATAATATAAGCGGAACCCCATATTCAAGAGAAGGGAAATATCATTATTTACTGAAAAGTGCCCCTTTTGATGAAAAATATGTTTATTTTTCTAAAGTGATATTTTCATCAATAATAGGAATTATAGCCGTATTGATCAGCTTTATGATATTTGCACTTTTTGGCTATTGGGAAATGGAAAATGCAGTCATGTTATTAATTACTTCTTGTTTAGTGGTTTGCTATAATCTTCTAACACCATTATATGATATGAAAAATCCAAGTATAGAATGGGAGAACCCATCTGCTGCCATTAAATCAAACCCCAATGTATTAATAAGCCTGCTTTATGGATTGCCATTATTAATCATGGTTACAGCCATTCATTTTGGCTTGGTTTGGTTCAGTGTCCAACCCCTGATGGGAGCTCTCATAATATTAATGATCGTAATAGCGATCAATTCCGTTTTGATTAATAGGTTGAAATATAATTTATGAAAGTCGTTATATTAGAAAAGTATATAAAGGAAGTACAGAAAATCGGCACTAAATAAATTTAAAAAAGGAGTGTCTTATTATGGGGAAGCACCATGATAGAGATTTTAAAATTTATGCTGCTCGATTAGTATTGGAAGAAGGCAGAAAACCTAGGGAATTGGCCGAAGAACTTAATATCTCGACACCTACATTAAGAAATTGGGTCAATATCTATAAAGAAACAAATGAAGAGGGCCAGGCGGACTCCAGTATTGGTTTTTCTGGTCTGAGTCTGAAAGAGGAAAAGGATAAAATAATTAAAGATTTACAGGAAGAGAATGAGATATTAAAAAAGGCAATGCACATTTTTACGAAACAACCAAAATGATCGAACAGTATGAAAGCCATATTTTATTTTTCACAAATTATAGTGAAAAATAAAATATGGTTTTTTTTATTAGAAATTTTCATGCACATTTTTAAAGTGTTTCATACTAAATTCCCTATGAAAATACTACTAAGAAGAAAAAAATAAAAATTGGTAAAGTTATTATGTAATGTAGATAATTTACAAATTTTTAATGGACTCGGCAAAATTGTTGTGATAAAGTGTTATCGATAATGATAATAGGTAATAATTAACCCAGAAAATGAAATAATTGTTTAAAAAAAGAAATTTATGAGGAAGAAAATGGAGAAAAACTTCAGTTATTCCAGAAAAAAGAAAGGAGGGAAATTATATTTGATTGAATATTTTATGAATAAGAAAACAATTTATAAATCTTACATCAAGTTTTATAAAGCGGATTCAGTCAATTTGGACTATATTGATGATATTTTCAACGAAAAGGAATGGAATTATCTTAATTTGCAAAATGGCAAAAGAACCATCGAAGCAAAGAAAAGTTTGTACTTTGGAAAAAAAGCAATTATGGAGTTTTTAGATATAGGTTTGGATGAAATAAAGAATGTATCACTGTTGAAAGGAGTCTTTGGACAGCCGATTATTGTTAATAATTTGTTCTTATTAATGAACATGAACATTGGTATATCCATCACTCATACGGATAAAACTTTCGGAATATTGATTTTTGATCAACTGCATCCAATGGGAATCGATATTGAAACTAAAACGAAAAATGATTCTGAATTTTTAGAGACCTATTTAACGGAATCCGAGAAAAAAATGATTAAGGATAGTGAAGGTCTTTTAAGTAAGGAAATTTTCTTTAGTGCAAAGGAAAGTCTATCAAAAATACTAAAAACAGGATTGACCTCTCCACTTGAAATCTATGAGATTTCCAAGGTTGAAATGGATCAGGATAACATCTCACTTTTCTATAGAAATTTTCCCCAGTACAAATCAACGGTTGTACTCGTGAATGATGAAATAAGAAGCGTTACCTTTCCAATAAATTCTACGAAAATAATTGAGGGGGAATACCAATGGAATTAAAAATGGAAGCAAATGCTGAATTTAAAAACAATAATAAATTAGTACAATATCTTTTTAAAAAAGAGGATAGAGTTCATAAGTTAATAATTTCGTTATTGATACTCAGTTTAATCGCCGGTATCGAAACGACGCTTTTGTTATATTCTGCGGATCAAAAAGGGATGAATGTATTAAATGGCATGTCCATTGCGGAGATCGGGGCCATGAGTTTTGCCATTAACACAATTGTAATAGGGGCTCTAGGATTATTGGTTACTTTCATCATTCAAATATTAATTGTGAGCCTATTATTTTTAATTTTAAAAGAAAGACCCGTAAATATTAAAGGAATTTGCCAAGCTGTCATAAATGCTGGGATTTGCATCGTAATTGGATCTGGTGTTAATGCAATAATCGCATTATTGGTTAAGAGCAAGGAAACGACATTTACTAGTTTATCCTTACTGGTGCATGATAAAAATTCCATCCTTCACACCTTCATGGCCGAGTTTGAATTGTTTTACATTGTCAGTTTAATACTATTCAGTTTTAGCTTGGAAAAGTTGGCGCTCGTCAAGAGAAGAAATGCAATAATCATAACGATTGTAATAGCTTTAATTTCTTTAGTTTTTCATATGTTGACAGTTGCATCAGGCACATATTTAAAATAATGGGGGAAAATGATGAAGATGAATTCTTTAGCGAATCTATTTGAAGAAAGTGTTAGGGAATATGGGGACAATATTGCAGTAAGAAATAAGGATATGCAATTTACATATAAAGAAACGAATATCTTGGCCAATAAAATGGCGGTGTACATAAAGGACAAAGGGATAAATAAAGGAGATAATGTCGGAATCTATATTGAAAAGTCGGAACATGTTTTATTTTTAATCATAGCACTCCTTAAATTGGGGGTTACCTATGTACCTATCGACCCTAAAAGTCCTGATGAAAGAGTAAAGCATATAATAAAGAATTCGGAATTGAAGTTATTGATTGGGGATAAAGGTCGGATTAGCGGCATTGATTGCAATTATGTAACCCTCGATGAAGTGATAGAGAATTCAAATGATATGACAGGTGAGAATTTCCATATTTTAATTGATCCAGAGGATCCAGCCTATATCATTTTCACATCGGGCTCTACAGGAAAGCCTAAAGGAGTTTGCGTTTCACATGAAAATGTCATGAACTTGTTTTTAGGCTGCGACGGTTTGTTCGAGTTTAATAATAAAGATATATGGACATTTTTCCATTCCTACGCATTTGATTTCTCCGTCTGGGAGATGTGGGGGGCTTGGATATATGGCGGAGAAGTTGTAGTGGTTTCATTTGAGGAAAGCAGAAATCCAATATCCTTTGTTGATTTATTGATAAATGCACAAACAACCGTTTTCAATTGTACACCAAGCGCTTTCTTCGAGGTGATTGGTGAACTCATAAATCGTCAAAATGAATTAAGTTTAAAATACATCATTTTTGGAGGGGAAGCATTAAACTTCAAGAAATTGACGCAGTGGTTTTCTCCCGAAAATGGCAGGCTGCCAAAGCTAATAAATATGTACGGAATAACTGAAACCACCGTTCATGTAACATACAAAGAAATCGCTAAGAGTGATGTGGAAAAAGGAATTACCAATATCGGAAAAGTCTTGCCTCATCTTGGGTTCAAGGTGATGAATCAAAATGGAGAAGAAGTAACTGGAGATGAAGAGGGCGAGTTATACGTTTCAGGAAAAGGTGTTTCGCTAGGCTACTATAAAAATACCTTGATGAATAAGATGAAATTTACGGATATTGATAATGTTCGCTACTATAAGTCAGGGGATGTAGTGAAAGTTTTGGATGATGGTGATCTGCAATATATCGCCAGGAATGATGAGCAAGTGCAGTTAAGAGGTTTCAGGATTGAATTAGGGGAAATAGAGAGCTCGTATAATGATTTGAAAAACATCAAGAATGCAGTCGTTACGATGGATAAAGCGTTTAATGATGACATGCATTTATTTTTATACTATGTTGCTGATGAAGAATTAGCTGCTGATTATTTGAGGGAAAGTGTAAAAAGCTCATTGCCAGCCTATATGATACCAAGCTTTTTTATCAAGGTGGACAACATCCCCCTAACGGTAAATGGCAAACTGGATAAATCATTATTACCCAAATTCGTCATAAAAGACAGTGAAGCTCCATCGAATATCAAGAGTCCAGTGGATGAAGCAATTAGTGAAAAAGTAAGAGGATTGGTTGTTAGAATCATAGGCAATGGGGTTATAAAAAATAATCAGTCCCTACTTGAATGTGGAATGAACTCATTATCGATAATGAGATTAATTGTCAATATTAAAAAGCAATTTCAAATTGAAATTGCTCCTTCAGTTTTATTGGAGAACGATACGATTATGAAATTATCCCGAGTCATAGAAACTCGTCAAAAAGAAGAGGTAAAGCAAGATTATACACCGATCAATATTAATGCCAGAAATACATACCCTTTAACATATGAACAAGAAAATTTGTGGTTCATTCACCAAACCAATGTAGACAAATCATTATATAACATAGTATTTTCGTATGAAATATCAGGTGAAGTGAATGAAGGAAATCTGGAACTATCTTTAGATAAGCTAAGCAATAAACATCAAATATTAAAAAGTGTCATTAGAGAAGAAGCTGGAATGGGCATCTTGGCTTTCGATGAGTCGATTCATCATTATATTAACTATTTCGATGTTTCGGATATTCCCTTAGATATGCAGGAAGAAAAAATAAATCACTTCGTGAAGGAAGAAACGGAACGGAAATTTGATTTAGGAAATGGTCCCCTCTTATCGATTGCGCTAGTGAAGACAAAAGAATGTGAATATCTATTATTATGTAACATCCACCATATTATTTTTGATGGTTGGTCGATTCCATTAATGATCAATGATTGGTTTGCCATTTATGAGGAAATCGAGAATGGCGAACAAAATGATAGAGATAACCAATCAATCCAATATGGAGATTATGCTTTATGGCAAAAAAACTCGCCAAATTATGTAAGTAGTAAGGATAATGAGTTCTGGAGTAATGAAATAACTGCATTACGGCAAAAGTCCTTTTTACAATATGATCATCAAAAAAACGGAGAAGGTAAAAGCACTTCCGATATTATCAGCTTTTTGTTACCTAAAGAAATTAAAAACAACCTGGAAAGTCTTCATAAAAAAACGAAATCGACTTTGTTCATGAGTTTACTTACCGCCTATCAAACCTTTTTATCGGTTTATTTTGATGAAGAGGAAGTTGTCGTCGGAAGTCCTTTGGCGAAGAGAAACCATGTGGATACTGAACAATTGATAGGATATTTCGTCAATACCTTGCCCTTTAAATTAAATGTATCCAAGGAAGATTCATTTGAAGGGATTTTGCGAAAAAATATAAAAAATATTGCAGGTGTTTTTGACCATCAAAATTTACCTACTAAGGAAATCTTGAAATATTTATCGGCAGAAAGAACTATGGAAAATACGCCATTGTTCGATACAGTATTTGTCCTGCAAAATAACCAAAAAGAAAAGCTGGCATATAGAAATTTCACGTTAAAACCGAAAAAAATCAATACCCTTAAAGCGAAATTTGATTTAGTTGTTCAGGCAGAAGAAATGGATGAGGGTGAACTATTCATTTCGTTTGAATTCAACAAATCATTATTTAATAAAGCGACGATTCAAAGAATGGCTAGTAATTTTCAGTATTGGCTGCAAGAGATTACAACCGAGGAAAGCAAGAAGATTAAGGACATTACCTACTTAGAGCCTGCACAGTTACGATCAATAATCGAAATGGGTACAGGCAAAGTAAATCAAGAAGTGGAAGATCAGTGTTTTGCAGATGTAATAACTAGGTTTGAGAATAAAGTAAGTACAAATTTCAATGATGTTGCCATTGTTCATGGTGATGATCAGGTGACGTATAGCGAGTTAAATGCCCGGGCAAATCAGGTGGCACACCGATTATTCCGGAATCATGTAAATGTAGAAGATAGAATTGGGATTTTTATGGATCGTTCGATCAATATGGTTACGGCCATTTTAGCCATTATGAAAGTTGGGGCGGCATATGTGCCTTTGGACCCGTCACAACCAGAGTCACGGCTGAAACATATGATCGAGGATTCTCAAATCACATATTGTTTAAGTAATGAAGTAGGACTTTCAAAGTATCCTGGTGATGAAGGAAAACTAATATGTATCGAAGGCATACTAAAAGAACGAGAAATTGAATGCGAAGAATTCGTTTCAAGAAAGATATCGGAAAGTGATCTGGCCTATATCATCTACACTTCAGGAACAACGGGAAAACCTAAAGGGGTCATGATTGAACATGGAGGGTTGGCTAACCTCTGTAATTGGCATATCAATTATTATTCGGTCGATGGAAAAGATGCAGCAGTCCTAGTTTCGAATACATCTTTTGACGCTTCCGTTTGGGAGATATTCCCTTATCTGACAAATGGAAATAAACTCCTTATATTGGATTACTATGATTTATTGGATGTAGAGATCCTTTCGGAGAAGTTAGAAAAGGAGAAAGTCACACTCGCGTTTTTTTCAACGGGACTGCTCGAGCAATTATTTATCAACGATATGAAATTTCCGGAATCAATCAGAGCCATTTTGACAGGGGGAGATCGTTTAAAAACGATACCCGATCATTTGAATTTTGATTTATATAATAATTACGGGCCAACGGAGGGCACTGTCGTTTCGACAGCATATAAGGTACTTCCAAGTGATGATACAGTGATCCCGATCGGAAAGCCAATCTTGAATGCAGAAGTATATGTGTTCAATTCCAGGATGAAGCCCACTCCTAAGGGTCAAATAGGCGAGCTGTATATCGGCGGGAGAGGCATTGCCAGAGGATATATAAATAATCCGGAGAAAAACGATGAAAGCTTCATTCCAAATCCGTTCAATCCTTCAAGGAAGCTATATAAAACTGGAGATTTAGTTAAGTATACCGAAGATGGAAATTTACTATTTGCAGGCAGAGCGGATGATCAAGTGAAAATCAGGGGATATCGGATCGAACTTGGCGAGATCAGTGCCGTTCTAAATAAATGCACGGGTATAAAGGATTGCTTTATAGCGATAAAAGATGAATCTAAGGCAAAGAAATTCATCATTGCTTATTATATCTCCGACAATGTCCTGGATGAAAATTATATCCGGAATTATATGAAGAATCATCTTCCCCAATATATGATTCCTTCTTATTTCATTAAAATGGAGGCATTTCCGCTAACCGTTAACGGCAAAGTCGACATGAAGAGCCTGCCGGATACAAAAACGAACACGGAAGGAACCAACAATAAAAGTGTCATTAATGGAACGGAACAAAAATTGTTGAAGATATGGAAAGAGGTGCTGAATAATCAGGAAATAACCATCTTTGATAACTTTTTCGAATGTGGAGGAGACTCCATCCTAAGCATTCAAATTTGTTCACTTGCCAAGAAAGAAAATCTTTTCATTACTTCAAAAAACATCTTTGAAAAACAAAGTATCGAAGAGCTGGCAAAGGTTGTGGAATTGACGGGCGATTTAACGATAAATCAGTCTGATGTTTTTGGAAAGGCACCATTTACACCTATTCAAAGTTGGTTTTTCACTCAACAAATAAATAATTATAATCATTGGAATCAATCTGTAACGTTAAAGGGCTACCCGCAATTGAATGAGAAGCGGCTGCAAAGGATCATGGCTCATATCGTTAGACATCATGATGGGCTGAGATCAAGGTTCAATAAAGATGAAGCATTTTCGAAAGTGGAAAAGCATATCGATCCGACTGAAAATTGGACTATGAATTACGTAAATCTATCGAACATGAATAAGGACAAACAGGAACGGGAAATAGCTAGACTCGGGAACGGTGCACAGCAGGGCATAAACATTTCAAACGGACCACTGATGAAAATTGAATGCATCAATACTGGCCAAAATGAGCATGTAATCATTTGGATCATTCATCATTTACTTGTTGATGGGGTTTCCTGGAGAATCTTGATCGAAGATTTTGACCGGCTATATATTCAGGATATAAACGATCAAGAACTAAAAGTGGATACTAAAACGACATCGTATAAGGAATGGGCGAATAATCTAAACCAATACAAAAATAGCATTCCATTAGGCATTAAAGAGTACTGGCTGAATGAACATGAGGCAGTAAAAGAAGACGCCCCAGTCAAAACAGGGAATGTTTACGATGGAAAATCATTTGAATTGAAGCTGAATAAAGAGATTACAAACAAAATCTATAATGAAATGACAAAAGCGTATAAAGCATCTATCGATGAAATATATTTATCAATTTTCGCAACGCTAATCGGGAAGTATTTTAATAAAAAGGATATTCATTTCACTTTGGAGGGACATGGTCGCGAAGAATTATTTGCAGGTATCGATTTGTCCAGGACAGTAGGATGGTTTACGACCATGTGCCCGGTTTATATAGAAAATAAAGAAACCATTTCGAACACGATTCAAGGTACAAAGAAAAAGTTAAGGACACTGCCTAATAAAGGGATTGAGTATGGAATCCTGACAGAATTATGTGGCGAGACATATATGAAACAAAATAGGCCGATTATCAGTTTTAATAATTTAGGTAGATTTCACCAAAGCAATGAATTGGCTGCAAAAGAGGTCATCTTTTTTAGTGAACAAGATATTCAGCATAATTCCTATACCGAGCATGAAGTCGATATTGAATTGCTTGTAGTGAACGAAGAGCAAACTATAAAAATAAACTATAACAGACATTTCGTAAGAGAAGATTTTGAGAGATATATTCAACGCAATTTGCCGGAATTGTTACGGACATTGGAAGAAGAAACAAAATTGGTAAAACAGATGTACCGTCCGGAAGACTTTCCATTGTTGGATATGCCTGAAGAGGAACTTAACCAACTACTGCGCAAAGAAACAGGAATTGTTGATATTTATGAATTGACTGCTTTGCAAAAAGGGATGTTATACCATAGCTTGTTTGATAGTGAGAGCAGCCAGTATAAAGTGCAACTCATATTTGATATTAAAGGTTTTCTGGACGTCGAAAAATTAAAGAAAGCCATTGTGACAACGGCAGGGAAACATGACATTTTAAAAACGAAATTATACTCAAGTAAAAAAGGGTTATTTTACCAGTTATTAATGAATTCCATGGATACCGAGATTGAATATGAAGAAATAATCGATCAGCAAGTAAAGCTGGAAAAGTTGTTAGCAGATCAATATAAGATCATAGATATCGAGAACAATAGGTTGAATCGCTTCATGATCGTTAAGCTTACGGAAAATGAATACCAATTAATATGGACATTCCATCATATTATTATGGATGGCTGGAGTTACTCGATGGTGATTAATGATATTTTTGCTGCTTATCATTCAATAACACCATCATCATCCGTGAGTCCTTCTTTTAAAAAGTATGTTGAATATATGAAAGATTATACGAGTAATAAGGAGCTGCGGGACTATTGGGCAGGGAAATTGGCAGGTGCTCGAAATTCCGGATCTAGTTTAATGGGAGCGTTGGAAAGCGAGGGGTACATTGAGAATAGCTACTTGAAAGTATTGGATGAGGAATTAAGTGATTCCATTCAACGATTCTGTCAGGAATACAAGATTACCATGAATACCTTCTTCCTAACCATTTGGTTAGCCACTTTGAAAGAAGTAAAAGGCACGGAAAATGTATGCTGCGGCGTAGTGACATCCGGCAGGAATATTCCTGTCCAAAATATTGAGGCAATGGTTGGTCCATTTATCAATACTGTGCCGTTTATCAAGCATATCAGCCACGAAAAGACCTACATGGAAATACTGGATGAAGTTCAAAATGAATTTTTGGAATTAAGTGCCTATGAGAATACACCATTATCAGAGATTTATGAGTGGGCTAATTTGGAAAGCCAATTATTTGAATCATTATATGCTTTTGAAAACTATCCCATGAGACTAGCTAATAATGATGAAATCTATGTGAGTTTGAAAGAAGGACGGGAAACGACCCATTATCCAATCGTCATCATCATCACCCCTGGTTCAAGTGTTCAAATTAAATTTAATGAGGCTGCGGTCAATCCAAAGTTAAGATCATCCGTACTTTCTATATTTAATCAAATCTTAAGTGAAATGCTGGAAAAATTGAAAGTTAAGTGAGGGGATATATATGGAGACAACAATTGCGGTGAAGGAAAGGTTAATTGAGGAAAAGCTTATTGGATTTTGGAAAGAAATTCTAGAACATGAAACAATAGGTGCAGATTCCAACTTCTTTGACTTAGGAGGGAATTCCCTTTTAGCCATGCAATTTATTCAAATGGTGAAGAATAACCTGGGAGTGAGATTACCAATCAAAGTGATGTTCGAACAATCCACCATCAAGGAACTATCTGTACTCATCAAACAATTGGACGATATGAATAAGTTAAGTTGAATGGAAAAGAATTGAGGTGTTTTTTCTATGAACAGGATGATCAGTGAAACGGAAGATAGGCTATTAAACTTGATTTCAATTGTTATCGAACCTTTTAAAATATCACTAATGGAGGACATGAATGAATCACTAAGCACAAATGAAAAAAAAGATGAGTTTTTGTCTTCGATAAAACAGGAGTTTGGTATTCAATTAACACCGGAAATCATTTCAAGTCAATGGAATATAGAAAAACTGGCAAGTTTTCTGGACATGCTCCTCGACATGAGGGAAGTCGAGGTAAATAAGCCTTATAAACGTGGGAAAAGTGAAGGAATGCTTTCTCATAATCAAGATCGAATGTATCTGTTCGACAGCTTGGATGAAAGGAAAATGCTCTATAATATGCCATTTAAATTCATTTTAAATGGCGTAGTGGACATTGATGACCTGCAGCAGGCATTAGATTTCATGATTGAACGCCATGAAACTTTGCGAACTAATTTCAAAGGTGAAGAACATCAAATCCTTCAATTCTTATCAAAAAAAAGCCGAAACATAATTGCCTATGAAGACTGTCGGGGATTAGATCCCGAAGTCAGCGATAGTATGGTCACCTCCCATCTTACTGAAGAAATGGAAAGATGTTTCGACCTGGAAAATGATCATTTATTTAATATGAAACTATTTCGAGTTGATGAAGAAAAGCATTATTTAGTATGCAATTTTCACCATATCATTTTTGATGGAGTATCGTTTGTCACCTTTTTCGAAGAGTTATTGGAGATTTATGAGAGAATTCAAACAGGCAGGGTTGGGGATATTCCCCCTCTGGACATGCAATATTTAGATTATGCTGTCTGGCATAAGGAGTGGGTCAAGGATAGTACGCCAAGCCAAAGGAGGTTTTGGGAAAGTTATTTAGATCAAGAGGAAGAAGCATTGGAACTTCCATTTGACTTTCAACGTCCAAAATCACCTTCATACTCAGGTGGAAGACTGGAAATGGCGATAACGGATGAACTTCGTGTATTGATAGACAGGATTTTAAAGGAGAATGGCACGACTTTATATGCTTTTATGATGACCGCCTATCAAGTGTTTTTAAGTCAGTATACCGGGAAGAATCAAATCATTGTCGGGAGTACCGTGGCAAACCGCGGCCAGGTAGAATTTGCCCGGACAGTTGGATGCTTTGTCAATACGCTGCCAATGAAGCTGACCGTTGATGCCACAGAATCATTTCATGAAATATTGAACCGAAATCGTAAAGTGATTTTGGATGTATTGGAACATCAGGATTTTCCATTTGAAAAAATCGTTGAAATCATTAATCCGGACAGGGATCTCAGCCATTCCCCATTGTTCCAAACAGCATTGGCAATGGAAGAAAGCTTTGATGGGAACTTTAGCAATTCCTTCTTCACTCTTGAACAAGACAAAGTCGAAATTCCTTATTCAAATTATGACCTGACTATAAAAGTAAAAGGTTCTCATAACCTAATCCTAGAGTTTGAGTATTCCGATGAACTTTTCAGACGGGAAACAATTGAAAGACTCATGTTGAGTTTTGAAAAATGGTTATTCCAAATTTGCAGAAATGCAAATAAACCTATACGTCATTTGGAGCATTTAGATGACAATCAAATGAATCAATTATTATTTGAGTGGCAAGGTGAGGTTTCGGATGCACACCAAAATGAGACGATCACCTCCATATTCGAAAGAATCGTTAAGAAGCATTCAAACAAATTAGCCGTTGCTGATAATGGTAAGTCCATTACCTATTCGGAATTAGATCAACGATCAAATGTGATTGCTAAATTGCTTAGAAATAATATCGAAAATGGCTCCAATAAGGTGGGCCTGCATATAAACAGATCAATTGATATGGTGATAAGCATGTTGGGAATCATTAAAGCCGGATGTGCATATGTTCCGCTTGATCCTATGCTGCCAGCTGAAAGATTGGAATATATCATTAATGATTCGAAAATGGATATATGCATTACGAATCAAGTTGAGGTTCCTGCCATAAAAAAAATAGCTAAAGTGATTAATCTTGAATCCATCCATTACGTGGATACCGAGTGCTGTAACGAATCGATGGCACCTTCCGATCTGGCTTACATAATTTATACTTCGGGAACGACAGGAAAACCTAAAGGTGTCATGTTATCCCATAGAGGAGTAGTGAATTTAATAATAAGTCAAAACAAGTACTTACAACTTGATGAGACCTCTAGGGTATTACAATTTGCCACTTTTAATTTTGACGCTTCTATCTATGAGATTTTTGGAAGCTTATTAAATGGTGCAGAGCTGCATATCGGGAATAATAAGGAGGAAATGTTTGATTTATTCGCTTTGGAAAATCAAATCAAAAGTGAAAAGCTAACCCACCTAGTATTGCCGCCTGCAGTTTTGCAAGAGCTCAATATTGAGGGATCTAATGTGAAAATCGTTGGTTCAGCCGGATCTGAATGTCCAATAGCTTTGCTGGATCGCTATCAAAATATAAACTTTTATAATGCCTACGGTCCAACGGAATATTCAGTATGGACCACGATTGAAATGTTTAAAGCGTTCAAAAACAATGAGACTGCTAATAATAAAGTATCGATAGGCAAACCTATCCTGAATACTGACGTCTATTTACTAAGTCCGGAGCAAAGACTTGTCCCGATAGGTGCTGCAGGGGAAATATATATTGGTGGTGAAGGGTTAGCTGTTGGCTATGTGAATAATGATGACCTAACAAAAGAAAAGTTCATTGAACATCCTTTTAAAGCTGGAAAGCGTTTATATCGCAGCGGAGACCTTGCAAAATTCACGAGCGATGGTGAGTTGATTTTTCTGGGGCGTAAAGATAATCAAGTGAAAATAAGAGGTTTCCGAGTGGAAGTTGATGAGATTTCGGTCAATCTCAATGCGTATCCGCAAGTAAGTGACTCATTCATTAAGGTTCAGGATCAGCCAAACTTAAATAAACAAATAATCGCTTATTTCACATCCAAACAACAAGTTGATTACGACCACTTAAAAGCATTTTTAAAAGAGAGATTACCAAGTTACATGATTCCTTCATTCTTTATGCAAGTGGACAAATTTCCGTTAAATGCAAATGGGAAAATTGATTCAGCGCTTCTTCCGATACCCGTAACTAGAAGCAATACATTGGAAGAACCTGAGACGTTCAATGAGAAAATGCTTCTTCAGATTTTTAAGACTGTCTTAGGGTTGGATGACATAAGTATCCGAGATAACTTTTTTGAACTTGGCGGCGATTCCATTCAGAGCATTCAAATCTGTTCTCTAGCAAGGCAGGAAAATATAATCATCAGTCCAAAATCTATTTTTGAAAATCAAACGGTAGCAGAGCTGGCAGCTATCGCGAAAACCGAAAATAAGGTCATGATTCAACCTATAGCCACTAGGGGGAATGTGGAACTGACCCCCATCCAAGAATGGTTCTTTGCAGAACACACTACTTCCATCAATCATTGGAACCAGTCCATTGTTTTTAGTAAAGATTACTGTGCTCAAATGGAGGACATTGAAAAAATTCTATCTCATATCGTGGAACATCATGATGGATTGTTAACCCTATTTAAAAAACATGAAAATAAATATATCGGGAATATAGACTCAGAACATAAAACATGGGAGTTAGTCTATAAGGATATACATCATTTAGATGAGGAAACGAGAATAAGAATGAGAGATGAATGGGAAAGTAAGGCTCAACGTTCATTGGACATAAGTAATGGACCGATCATGAAAATGCTTGTTTTAAAAGAACAATCAAACAAGTATCGCTTCTTTTGGGTAATCCATCATTTATTGATTGATGCAGTTTCCTGGAGAATTTTACTTGAGGATTTCAATACTCTCCATGATCAAGCATTAAACAATCAAACAGGGAAGCTTGCTTATAAAACATCATCATTCAAAGACTGGTCAAACTTCTTGAAAAAATACAATGAATCTTTGATGGACCCTGAAACACTCCGTTATTGGGAACAAAAAACAAAAAGTGAAATAACGGATTTTAAGATAGTGGAAGACTTTATGGCTAAAGAAGAAAAAACGATGGAGAAATCATTCAGTGAAGAAGAAACTGAATTATTGATCCAGGAATTATCAAGGCAATCAAAAGCGACTGTAGAAGAAGTATTGTTGTCATTAATTGCAAAGAGTTTGAAAAAATCTTTTGAAGTGAAGAACTTCTGGATGGAAGTAGAAGGGCATGGCAGGGAAATGGCGGATGAAACAATTGATGTTACTCGGACCGTTGGCTGGTTTACTGCGATGTATCCGATATTGCTGCATTCAGGAGAGACGTTTGATGACACTTTAAAAAACACGAAGAATGCTATAAGGGAAATCCCAAATAAAGGTTTTGATTATGGCGTTATCAAATATTTACGCCCTGGGGTCATTAAAGAGCCGGATATCCACGTTACTTTTAATTTTTTAGGAAGATTGGACTCCCAATTTGAATCATCCAATAGCAGGGACTTTGGTAAGTTTGAAAATAAACCAAAACTCCATTTCCTGGCATTGATCCAGGACGGAAAACTATTCATAAAAATAATTTCAAAATTAGCTGAAGAAAAGATGAACTTAATAATAGAAGCTATTGGTAATGTCGTCATGGAAATCAGGGGAACTGAATTTGACCAAGCTTCTTTAATAGAAAGTGATTTTCCAGATGCGATGCTTACTGAGGAAGATTTGTTTCATATATTGAATTCCAATAAATAAGGTGATTAAAGGTTTAATAGACTGATTGCAGTCGGCATGTATGGATCACAAGAAGATAATGGAATCGGGAGGCGCAAAATTGGAGAAATCTATTCAGAATATCTACTCATTAACTCCGCTTCAAGAAGGAATCCTTTATGAACTGGAAATGAACAATACAGCAGAGAACCTTTACATTTCTCAAATGCGAATCAGGATCTCGGGCGCACTTGAAGTAAATGCATTATTCCAGGCGTGGAGTCAGGTTGTAGAACGTCATGAAGCATTAAGAATGAAGGTCATCTCTAAAAATATCGAAAACAATGTTCAGGTTGTGTTCAATGCAATGGACTATCAACCAGAAATAATCGATATGACAGAGTTGAGTGAACATGATCAATTAAATGAAATTCAGAGAGTGACATCCAAATCCCAGGAGATGGATGTGAATAACTCCAATTTGATGAAACTCCAGTTAGTGAAAATTGAAGAAAATCAGTATATCTTGATTTGGACTCATCACCATATAATTTTGGATGGCTGGAGTACCAGCATAGTCATCGATGAACTCTTTGTTATTTACAGCCGAATTGTAGGAAAAGACTCCAAACGGCTTATTGATAAGCCAAAGCAATATGGAGATTTTATCCGGTATATGAATAAAATGGATGATGAAGATCTAAACCGTTTTTGGAAAGAGCTAGCAAAGGATATTGAGCAGCCGACAATCACATTCCCCGTTCTGAAGCATGTGAAGGAAAACCAGCAGGAAAATGATCTATTTTGGGAGCTGGATAAAAAACAGAGTGAGCTTTTAAGAGAATTTGCCGCTAAAAACCATGTAACGATTAATGTATTATTGCAGGTAATTTGGTCGATCGTCCTGAAGGAAATGTCCAATCAAAATCGAATAATTTTTGGAATTGTAAGCTCTGGCAGGTCGAATAACTTATTCAAATCCGAAGAAATTGTTGGGCTGCTCATTAATACGATTCCGATGATAGCTGAAATGAACGATACAGATAGCATTACTGGTTTACTGAAACGGTTCCAGGAAACATTAAACAATATGCTGGATTACTCTCAAATTTCTTTAGTGGATATCAAAAGGCATACGAAATTAAAGAAGGAAGATCCGATTTTCGAAACTTTATTTGTTTATGAAAATTATCCGGAAGCGAAGAATGAAGGGTTTGACATTAACTGGGAAATTGAAGGCGGAAAAGAGACACATAGCTTTCCATTATCATTACAAGCCCAGGATAATAAAGAAACGATTAAATGCAAATTGTATTTTAATCGCTGCTTCATAGAGCATTCACTAGTAAATGATATCCAATCAGCCTTCATGCAGATTGCCCATCAAATTACAAAAGTACAGCAAATTGACGAAATATATGTCGATGTTGATTTTTCAAAACTAAAAAATAATGTGAGTAAGAACCATCAAGCAATAAGTGACCATGCGATCACATCCACATCCGTTAATCAAGAACTTAAAGAAATATGGCAAGAGTTTTTCTTGAACAGTGAGATTAATGAGGATTCTGATTTCTTTCAATTGGGCGGGCATTCGATAACAGCCATGAAATTGGTGTCTAAAATAAATAAAAGACTTGATGCGAATATGAAGTTAGCCGATTTGTTTGAAAATCCAACTTTGAAATTGCTAAGTCATAAGATCTTTCCGGAAGTGAATACGCCTCCGAAAGATGAAACGGAAGTAGTTTCATCTTTTGTGGAAAAGACATTTTTGGAAGTCTTATCAACAAGTCAAATCGATAAAGATGCCGATTTTTTTGAAGTGGGCGGACACTCGATATTAGCCATGAAGTTATTGACGAAATTAAACAAAGAATACAATCAAATTCTAACTTTGAAAAATATTTTTCAAAATTCAACAGTCGAATCGTTGACGGCCTTCATCATGAATGAAATTTCAGATCATGACATAGAGCACAATGAAGCGCAACAAAAAGATCATGTTTTATCCAGTAACCAAGAGGCTTTGTGGTTCAACGAAAAACTCAATGGTAAGACAACCAATTATAATATCCCTCAGAAATATAAAATTACTGGTGCAGTGGATACTTCAATACTGGAAAAAGCCGTCAATCATGTCGTTGATAGACATGAGATTTTAAGGACCACCGTCCGTGAAAAAGCCGGGAAAGGCTACCAGGAAATCAAGGAAGATTTGTACATTAAAATAGGTGAAATCGACCTCTCTGCGTTAAATCCAGAACAGCAAACGACTCGTATGCTGCAAATCGAAGAAGATGTCCAGTCGGAAATCTTTGAAATTGAAAAAGGCCCCCTCATGACAGTGAAACTGGTTAAATTGAGTGAAAAAGAGTCTGTTTTATTTGTGAATCTCCACCATTTCATTTTTGACGGATGGTCAGTGAGTATATTTTTAGACGAATGGTTATCTTTTTATGACAGTGAAGTGAACGAAAAGGAACTTATCCTTGAAAACGACTTTAAACAATATAAGGATTTTGCCATTGAGCAGAAAAGCTGGCTAGAACATAACATTAAAGAGGAATCGCTATTTTGGAAAACAAACTTATCTGGGGAATTACCTAGATTGGAGCTTCCTTTAGATACGATACGTACAAAAGAAAACCGCACCGATGGCAGTAGTTTCATAGTGGAACTAACAAGTGAAGAGCTCCAAGGTTTAAAGCGGATGTCCCTTGAACAAAACTCGACATTATTCATGACACTGCTAACGATGTACCAGTCTTTTCTAGCAAAATATACAGGTCAAAACGATATCATCGTCGGAAGTCCTTTGGCGAATAGAATGATTGAAGGAACAGAAAAATCGATAGGTTATTTTGTCAATACACTGCCCTTTAGATTAAAGTTGGGACTTGAGGAAACATTCGAAGAGATTCTTCAAAGAAATACAAACCATATCATCGACATCTATGATCATCAGCAAATGACATTGGAGAAAATTGTTGAAGTCATTAACCCTGAAAGAAATCTAGCAAGCACTTCATTATTTCAAACCGTCTTCATTTTACAAAATAATGCCAAAGTTTCATTTGAAAGTGAATACATAAAGATAACGCCTGAAGTAATAAAATCAAAGGCAGCAAAATTCGATTTGAGTTTAGCTGCAGAAGAATATGAGGATAAGCTTTTATTCGCTTTTGAGTATAATTCAGGGATCTTCAATGAACAAACGATTGAAATATTAGCTGAGAATTTCTTAGAGTGGATTAGGAAAATTACCTATCAGCCTGAACGATCGATTGACAAGGTATCCGTCGTTAGTAAGAGGCAGGAGAAAGTATTATTGGAAGAATGGCAGGGAGAAACGACTCGTTTTGAGGGGATCAATGACACAATACCGGAAGCCTTCCATAAAGTTGTTGAGCGGTTTCCTGATAAGATAGCCATTGTTGATGGTCCGAGAACCATTACATATCGCGAATTGAATGATAAGAGCAATCGACTTGCACACTATTTACTAAGCAAAGGGATTTCTAAAGAAGAAAGAATCGGAATTTATGTGAATCGATCAATTGATATGGTGACAGGGATGTTGGCAGTAATTAAAGCTGGTGCTGCGTATGTTCCATTGGATCCTCATTATCCTGATGAACGATTAAGCTACATGGTTGAAGATTCGTCCATTTCCTATTGCTTGAGTCACAAAGAACTCGGAAAGAATGGTTTGATTGACTCATCCAAAATAATATATTTTGAAGATATTGAAAAAGAATCGGATTTGTTAATGACGAATCTTCACATTGCGGATCAGAGTGACTTAGCATATGTCATTTATACCTCGGGAACGACAGGCAGGCCTAAAGGGGTCATGTTAGAGCATAGAGGAATCATTAACTTAGTTTATAACCAAAATGAAATGATGTGTTTGGATACATCAGCTAAAGTGCTGCAATTCGCTACGTTTAATTTTGATTCATCCGTCATAGAGATTTTCAGCACACTATTATTCGGTGCCGAGCTGCATATAAGTGCAGATAAAGAAAATCAATTTGACATGAGTAAACTTGTTGAACAAATTAAGCGTGAAGGAATTTCTCATATCATTTTACCGCCTGCTGTGTTGAAAGAACTGCCAATCATTGAATTGAGCACGATTAAAGTGTTGGGATCTGCA
This sequence comes from Peribacillus sp. YIM B13472, assembly GCF_042788005.1. Taxonomy (NCBI): domain Bacteria; kingdom Bacillati; phylum Bacillota; class Bacilli; order Caryophanales; family Bacillaceae; genus Peribacillus; species Peribacillus sp. YIM B13472. The sequence continues at coordinate 14,073 of NZ_JBHZPG010000009.1, read as the reverse complement.
GGTTCTGAATGTCCAGTTGAGTTCGTTTCAAAGTTTAAACATATATCATTTTTCAATGGCTACGGGCCTACCGAATATTCGGTATGTACAAGTTTTAAAATGTTTCCCCCGAATGAGGATGTTACAGATGAATTCGTCGTTTCGATCGGGAAGCCTTTGACTAACACGGTTGTACTTGTGTTGGATGAAAATCGGAAACTAGTGCCGGCAGGGTCAGTTGGTGAACTTTACGTTGGCGGAATTGGGTTAGCAAGGGGATATTTGAATAATGAGAGCCTGACAAATGAAAGATTCATATCCAATCCATTCAACCCTGCCGAAAAAGTATACAGAACTGGGGATTTAGTTAAGAATAACAAAGCTGGGGAATTAGTTTATATAGGCAGGGCGGACGATCAAGTGAAAATAAGGGGATACCGTGTTGAACTATCGGAGGTTAATGTTTCATTACGAAAAATAGCGGAAATCGAGGATAGTTATGTAACGGTAATGGAAGATGGATTTGAGAATAATAGGCTAATTGCTTATTTTACGGTGAATGATGAGGTTTCGATAGATTCAATCAGAAGACGATTGAAAGAAACACTGCCTGCTTTCATGATTCCTGCTCATTTTATGCAACTGGATAAATTCCCTTTGACGCCGAATGGGAAAGTTGATCGGAAATCCCTGCCGAAATGGACGGAACAGGTTGATGAGAGGAAGGAAAAAGTGCTGGATGTGCAAGAATTGTCCAAAACTGAAACAGAGCTTCTGTCAATTTGGAGAAATGTTTTAAACGATCACACTATAGGACCGGAAGATAACTTTTTTGAATGCGGCGGTGATTCAATCATCAGTATTCAAATATGCTCTGCCGCAAAAGAAAAGGATTTATTTATAACTCCTAAAGATTTATTTGAATACCAAACGGTCCGTGAGCTAGGGAATATTGTAAATGAGCTGGAGCAAAAACAAGTGGTTCAAGAAACAGTATCAGGTTATGTTCCGTTGACACCTATTCAATCTTGGTTTTTTAATGAAAATCATGAGAATATCCATCATTGGAATCAGTCAGTCGTTTTGATGAAGGATAATACGTTGACGACTGAACAATATAAAAAAATCATCATGAAATTAATTGATCAGCACGACGTTTTAAGGACAATATTTGAAAAACATGGTGATTCATATATTGGCAATATTTCAAATGCTGATACGGCATGCAGTTTTCATGAGTATCATGTTTCAAGTTTTAAAGATGAAAAAAGCTTGAAGGAAATTAATGAGCTAGAAGAAAACGCCCAACAAAGTTTAAATATACACAATGGCCCCTTGATGAAGTTCCTTCTATTCAGGGATCAAAGGGAGGTAAGGGTTTTTTGGGTGATTCATCACCTTGTGGTTGATGGTGTTTCGTGGAGGATACTTCTTGAACATTTCGAAAGATGCTATCAACAGATAAAGAATGAACAAGAACCATCACTGCCTTTAAAAACGACTTCTTATAAACAATGGTCCGAGAAACTAAACGAATACCAGAACACTGACCTACCGGAAGAGGCCGTTCAATATTGGGAAAAGGAAATGAATGTTCCAGTTTCTCCGCTGACGGAAGAATTAGGAGAAAAGTGTGATTTTGAAAACATGTATAAAATACAAGTGGATGAGGCCCAAACACAAAACCTCATTAAAAACACTTTAAGAAAACATAAAACGACGATTGATGAAGTTTTATTATCCGTTATCGCACATGCACTTTCCAATCGAATGGGAATCAATGAATTTTGGCTCGATTTAGAAGGACATGGCAGAGAGGATATTGAGGATGATATTGATTTATCAAGGACGGTAGGATGGTTCACCTCGATTTATCCAGTAAGGATTAAAGGGATGGCGACTTTGGGCTCAACCTTGAGAAATACAAAAAACATATTAAGAAATGTGCCAAACAAAGGGTTTGACTTTGGAATCCTAAAGTATATTTCCAATCGGAATCATAACTATCCAGATAGCCTTGTGAGTTACAACTATCTAGGCCAGTTTAATAACACTGGTGATATGGCACAAACCAAAAGCAGCAATATCGATTTGAACTATAAATTTCCATATAAACTCAATTTTGTCGCCAGCATCGTAAACAATAGACTCATGCTGAATATTATTGGCGATAGCAGCAATGAAAACTTCCGAATGATATGTAAAGAAGTTGGAGTACACTTAAACAAAGTTTTAAGTGGAAGTGCTGATTTGAATGACTCCATTGTCGAAACGGATTTTGAAGCTGAGAAAATAGTCGATGGAAGCACGATCACCCATTTCATTAATAAGTTTAATAACATTGAAGAGATTTACCCAGTGACATCACTTCAAGAAGGAATGTTATTCCATAGTGAAGTAACTCAAAGTCCTGAATATATTTCACAGCTATCCATTGATTTAATAGGTGATCTGGACTTGGTTAAATTAGAAGAAGCCTGGAATGAAACCTGTAGAAAATACGACGTTCTAAGATCCGTTTTCAGGCGCAATCAATTGGGGGACCGTTATCAAATCATACTTAATGACATTTATTATGTGTTTAATCATGTGGATTTAACGATGTTTAGTGAAGACGATTCAAAATCCAAGATAGAAAATCTTTTAGAACATAGCAAAAACAGACAAACGGATTTAGAGAATGGCCCGCTCATGAACATCACTTTGATCCAGCTATCGGATCATCGCTATAAATTCATATGGACACATCATCATGCTTTAATAGATGGCTGGAGCCTGCAAATTGTCATTAATCATTTTTTGGATAATTACCGAAACCCATCCAATATGACAAAAGACAGTGATGAACATAAGAATGCTTATAAACAAGTCATGAATCATGTCAGGAATATTAATAAACAGGAAGAAGCAGCTTTTTGGAATAAAGAATTGAGGGATTTCGAACAAGTAAAAGCACTAGTGAGTAATAAAACGGATAAGGTAGCTTTTACATCGGATAAAGTTATTGAATATAGCTTGCCTGAAGAGCTTACCGAAAGATTAATAGAATTATCCAAGCGGCATAGAAAGACAGTTAATACCGTTGTTCAAGGAGTTTGGAGCATCGTTCTATCCTGCCTCAGTGAAAGCGACTCAGTATGCTATGGGGTGACAAGCTCAGGAAGGAACCTCAGCATTCCGCATATTGAATCAGCTGTAGGCTTATTGATCAATACTCTGCCATTCTCTTTAAAAATCGATTGGGATGATGATTTACAATCCTATCTAACTGCTATTCAAAACAAGCAATTACAAATGAGAGAGTATGAGTTCAGTTCACTTACGGATATAAAGCGATACGCTGAAATTCCATGGGATAAGGAATTATTCCAACATATATTTGTATTCGAAAATTATCCGAGCACAGAACTGGCAGAGGATTCGCGAATCATGATCGAAAATTCAGTTGGAAGTGAATCGACCAATTTTGATCTTACGTTCTCTGCGGCTGTAGTGCAATCCAAGCTGCATTATAAAATCATTTATAAAGAAAGTAAATTCGATGAAAATGAAATTTTGCGTTTTATGGATTCCATGCAGGAAATATTCTTAAAACTAACAGAAGATGAAACACTACTATCTATTGGTAAAATAATAAATCACTTGAAAGTTGGGGCCCGATGATAAGTAAATCGATGACGACTAATAAATCGATGTCTATAACTGAAGCTTTTATAAAAATCGTGGAAGATAATCAGTCAAAAGCGGCACTTTGTGAAAATGACAGGCAAATTACTTATAAAGAATTAGATATTCTTTCAGATAATCTTGCCAAAAGGATCATTGATTTGGGGATTCAAGAAGAAACAATGATCGGGATTCCAAGCAAAAGATCCATTGAACTGATCATCGGGATGCTTGCGATCATAAAGTCAGGCTGTTGCTATGTTCCAATAGACGAAAAGTACCCATTAAAAAGATTGGAATATATGCTTGCAGATACGGATATGAAGTTCTTCTTATCGTTTAATGGCCAAGAAGGGAAGCTCCGTGAATTGGATATTGAACCAATTCCATTTGAGATTAATGAATTAAGCAGGGAAGGGCACATTCCCGTTAACCGTTCTTCGGAGAATGGTCTCGCATATGTTATCTATACATCAGGAACGACTGGAAAGCCAAAAGGTGTGATGATAGAGCATAAGAGTGTAGTCAATTTAGTATTGAACTCTGAAATACTTAAAATAAACGAAAATAATAGAGTGGCTCAATTTTCCAACCCATGCTTTGACGCCGCAACTTTTGAGATATGGGGAGCTTTATTGAATGGCGCAACTTTATTTTTGATGTCGAATGAGTTCACTTCTTTTGATGATTGGAAAGAAGCGATATCCATTGGAAAGGTGGATGTAGCCTTTTTTACGACAGGTCTTTTCAATGCAATGGTTGATGAGGATCCATTCATTTTTGAAGGATTAAAGAAAATCGTTGTTGGCGGAGATAAAATCTCGGTTTCCCATGTGAGAAGATTGAAGCAAACAATCGGCCATTTTTCCTTGATTAATGGGTATGGACCAACTGAATGCACGACTTTTGCCGTTTGCCATGAGGTCGAAGACAAAGATGCAGATGTTATTCCCATTGGAAAGCCATTGAGCAATGTAGAAATCAAGATTCTATCTGAGAAACAAGTAGAGGTAGAGGATGGGGAAATAGGCGAGATCTACATTGGCGGTCAAGGGGTCATGAGAGGTTATTTAAATCAGCCGCAATTAACGGAACAAGCTTTGATCATGGATGATTTGAATCAGGCGAAGTGGTACAAAACAGGTGATCATGGCGTCCGGTTACACAATGGTGAAATCCTGTACAAAGGCCGAAAAGACAGTCAAGTGAAAATTCGCGGCTTTAGAATTGAACTGAATGAAATTCAGGAAAAACTTGATAAATACATGAAGATTGAAAGTTCAGTAGTTGCTGTTAAAAACATCAATGATGAGAATTATGTTATCGCTTATTACAAAAATAAAGATGAAAAAGCGGAAAACGCGGAAAAGGATATTAAAGATTATCTGAGCAATGAATTGCCGAATTATATGATTCCCCATTTTTTTGTCAGAGTGGATGATTTCCCGCTTAATGCCAACGGTAAAGTGGATAAAGACAAATTATTGGAAATCGATATCATGCAAAATAAAACTTCCGTAGCCAATCAAGAAACTGGAAAGAAAAAAGAAGTATTGGAGATTTGGAGAAATGTATTAGGAAATCCAAGCCTAGGATTGGACGACAACTTCTTTGAGAATGGAGGCCATTCCATTTTAGCTACAAAACTGGTCTATGTAATGAAGGAAACCGTACTTCCTGAGGCCACTTTACAAATATTATTGGAAAATAACACAGTCAATAAATTTGTTGAGGCACTTGAAGTCGAGTCAGCTGGCAGCATGGAAGCAGTGATGGAGAAGGATTCCATGCTCGCTCCAGCGTTGATCGAGAAAATAAGGGAAATATCCACTAAACCAGTTCAAATTGAAAAAAATATGATGATTACAGGTGGAACAGGGTTTTTAGGAGCACATCTATTAAATAAATTGTTACTGGAATTGGAAGATGTCAAAATCTATTGTTTGGTTAGATTTCCTTCAAGAAATAGATTGAAAGATACCTTAATGAAATATGGTCTTTGGCAGGATGATTTCGTAAGTAGAATCGTTGTAATTGAAGGGGATCTTAGTGAACATCAATTTGGTTTGGATGATATGACATATGAGAAATTAAGCAATGATGTTTCTCATGTGTATCATGTCGGTGCCGAAACGAATTTCTTCGAGCCATATAGCAAATCAAAGATTTCGAATGTGGATGGTGTAGTGGAAATCATTAAGTTTGCTTCATCTTACAATCGGAAAAACATTTATTATGCTTCAACGCTTTCTGTCTTGACCGGCGAAAGGAAATGGGACGAGGAGGACGAATTGGTTTACTCCCCTGATTTAATGATCGGGTACAGCCAGTCCAAATGGGTTGCCGAGAAATTGCTTCTTCAAGCAAGGGAACATGGACTAACTATCGATATTTTCCGATTAGGGAGGATTTCATCTAATTCAAACGGGGGTTGGAACGAGAAAGATATGTTGTACAAGGTTTTTAAATCATTCATTGAACAAAGGATACTGCCATTTAAAGAGAAAATTCATTTTGAATTGATGCCAGTCGACTTTGTAAGTGAGTTCATTTACAAAATATCAAGATTGAATGAAAATCAGAAGCTCGGGATCTATCATATGTTCAATGATCAGAAGGTTTCAAGTGAATTCGTGACCTCCTTCTTCGAAAAAAATGAAATACCTTACTCCAACATGGATCTGGAGGAATGGTTACAATCATTAAAAGAAAAGACACAATCTAACGAGATTCATTCATTAAGTGCTTTGTCCCAGTTAATTGATGAATCAACAAAATTAAAAGAGTCGGAAATCCTGCAATCCAAAACCAAGAAGGAAATGGAATTACTATCAATGAAAATGCCGGAAATCGATTCAGGGTATGTTGAAAGCTTTATGAAGTTCATGCTGAAATAATCGATCATGGAGAAGGGGGATGGAAGGGCTGAAGAAGATACTTTTTTGTTTCCCTTATGCCGGGGGAAGTGCATCTTTTTATAGGGAATGGAAATTTGATGATGATGTGATAGAGATAGTCCCGCTGGAATACCCAGGACATGGCAGTAAATATAGTGAACCATTATGTGACCATATGGCGGATTTGACGGATATATTAATGAAAGAAATGGAAACGAAACATCAAATGAATTCACTGGAAAACATCTCTTTGTTTGGACATAGCATGGGCGCGATCGTAGCCTATGAAATTGCGGCGAAATTAGAGGATAGATATGGCAATAAAGTAGAGCATTTATTCATTTCAAGTAAATCGTCTCCAGATTATAAAGTAGATCAAATCGATTGCTCTAATGCAAAACATTTAAAACAATCGCTTGAAAAAATCGGGGGAACGAACAAGGAACTCCTAGAAACCGATGATTTCATGAATATATTCCTTCCGATAATCCAGTCGGACTTGAATGTTTTAGCCAACTATCACCATGAAAAAAAACGCGAGAAAAAGGTGGGAAACAAAGCCGTTTTGCTATTGGGATCGAATGATACCGTGACGAAGGAAAGTATCGAAAGCTGGAATGAATACATTGAACATATTGAAGGATTGCATATATTAAAGGGTGATCATTTCTATATAAAGCAAAACCAGGATATCGTTTTAAAAATCATTCAAGAGTATGTACTCAATAGTCGTTGTGAAGTTTTGATTTAAGAGAGCGGACTGATTGCCTTGCACCAAAACTTGCTCTAATGTAAGCATCCGCTTGGATACAATGAAACCCAATCTTCATCTAAAAAAGGACTGATTCATTTCAGTCCTTTTTACTGTAGACAAATTTAAAAAGCTCCAGTTATTTTCAGAAACCCACTCCCTTTCCGCCGACTGTCATGCAAAGCCTTCTCGACGGAAGCGTTGTGGGGTCCCCCCGGCTAGCCAGTAGTTCGGCAGGAATGTAGCTAATTTCTTCAATCAATGAGGTCCATCCTTATAAAAAAGTAAAAACCAATCGAACCTCCTTTTAGGAGTCCACACAAATCGGCGCAATTCGATTAAATGAGAAACATCGCGACTATTGTAGTCACTGCTAAACCAATGGTTACCGGAAGCAGATTCCGGCGGGCAAGTTCAAAGGGACTGACGTTACATATGGCAGCTGCCGGGATCAGTGCCCATGGAATCAGGGTACCTCCGCCAACCCAAATCGCGGTTATTTGCCCAAGTGCAGTCAAGGTGGCGGTTCCGCTTCCGATTGCCGTTCCAAATAGTTTGGCGACAGATCCGGCTAAAGAAATGCCTGAGAAGCCCGATCCGTCCAAGCCGGTGATGGCACCGATGCCAGTTAATGTGACGGCGGCTATTTCTTTCGTTAAAGGAACGGAGGCCGCCAATGCGGCACCGAGGTCATTGACGATGCCGAGGGATGTTTTCGGTAAATAGTCACCGATGATCTGATTGAATCCAGAATCACCTAAATAGAAGAATGCGGCGATTGGAATCACAGGTCCGAATACTTTGAAGCCAAATTGAAAACCCTGAATCAAATAGGCCGTTGATTTTTCAAGTCCTTGCTGTTTATGTGCGACAAGGGATAAAATCAGCAAAATGAAAACGGCTGTACCGCCAACCAACGCCGTGGCATCTCCGCCTTGCAACTTCAAAACCGACAATGCCACAACATCCAACAGAAAGGCAATCGGAATGAAAACGGCAAAAAACTTCTTTTGTCCCTGTGTGAGAAGATCTTCACTGATTGTCTGATCTGGGATGATTCCCTCATTATCCGCAGCCTTGATTCTTCCAAGCTTCATATCCCGCTTTAAAAGGATAAAGGCGGAGATGGTGGTGACGATCCCCATTGTAATGACAAGGGGAATGCTCGCAGCGATGACATCACCGACTGGTATGGAAGCGGCATCCCCCGTTAGTTTAGGAGCAGCTTGAATGATGAAATCCCCTGATAATGCTATTCCGTGACCAAAAAGGTTCATCGCCATCGCCACACCAAGGGCAGGTAAACCAGCCCTTAATGCAACGGGGAGCAGGACTGCACCAAGTAAGGCAACGGCAGGTGATGGCCAGAAAAACCAGGATATCACCATCATGACGATTCCAATTACCCAAAAGGCGAGTGTAGGATTCTTAATGAATTTCGCAAATGGTGCAATCATGACATCATTAATGCCCGACTTCGTCAAAACCGTACTCATGGCAACGATGATGGAAATGATTAATATCGTGGACATTAATTCCGTGATTGCGAAAATGAAGCTGTTGAATATCCCGCTTATGGAAGAGGCTAAACTGCCTGTAGCCACTAAAGCCAAAAGGAAAATGCCAATTATGCAGATGAGGGTAGTATCACGACGTTTTACCATAAACCCGATTATCAATGCAATAAATACAACATAAATCCAATGGAGTGCCGTTAATTCCATCTCCATGATCCGTCCCCCTCATAAATTTGCCTAGTTACAGATTATGAGGGAGGTATGGGGTGGTGAGTTGTTTCATAAATTTTGAAGGTTTATCTTCTTTATTTTCAACAATACTTCAAGTATCCTTAATTTGAATAGCAACTACTGTAAATGAGGGATAAGCCGTGAAGCAAATATATAGTGATGTCATACAATTTCGGGGTACACATTATGAGTTTGGATACATGCAAGGGGAGGAATTAAAAGATTCACTAACGGTAAAAAATCGTGAAGATCAGTGGAAGATTAGGCAGCCGCGGTTTACGGTTGAGGAAGAAGAGGTCAAGAAAGCAATTACACAATTCGCCCCTGGAGTTTGGGAAGAATTACTGGGGTTGCAAGAAGCGTTGAAATGGCCAATTGACCGCGTGCTGCAAGAGTTCGGTGGATACCGATTGGATTATGTTCGGTCGGGCTGCTCTATCATGACAGGCGATGATTTTCTCATTCGCAATTATGATTACCACCCAAAGACCTATGAAGGACGCTATGTCTTATTCCAGCCAACCGATCAAGGGTATTCAAGCATCGGCCCGAGTCAGCGAGGGACTGGTCGAATGGATGGAATGAATGAAAAAGGTTTGGTGATAGGCTATAATTTCATGAATCGCAAGAACCCTGGTGATGGTTTCATTTGCTGCATGATTGGCAGACTGATTGTTGAATCTTGTGCGAACGTACAGGAAGCGGTCGCGATGTTGAAGGAAATCCCGCATCGTCATTCCTTCACTTACGTCGTCTATGATAAAAGCGGAAGTACCTATATCGTTGAAACGTCCCCAAGAAATGTAGAGGTGCGCACGTCAAATGCCTGTACCAATCACTTTGAAATCATGAAAAATGAGAACCGTAACCATCTTATCGATTCGAAACGCCGATTGGATATCATCCAAGATCATGAAGGGAAACTTTCATCTGCCTACGATGCTTATAGATTGTTTAATGATACCAAACAAGGTGTCTTCTCGGATTTATATAGCAGTTGGGCGGGAACGATTCATACATCCGCTTATTTACCTAAGGAGATGAAAGCTTGGATTGCCCTGGGAGGGAACCAGGAGCCGACTTCAATAGATTTTGCGAAATGGCTTGAAGGGGAAAATGTTGAGTTAGAACGAATCAAAGGTGTAATTGATACGGATATTCCCTTCGTGCATATGGATGAGGGAGCGAATTGGTTTCGGAATTGAAGGTCTTGAAGTAAATTTGAACCTTACGTTGTTAAAAGGCCCGATCCTTGGATTGGGTTTCTTTTGTTGTTCTATTTTTAGGAAAATCTGGTACTATTTATTAGGGGATCTGCCAGTAATATAATATGATAGAGGAACATATTTTGGATGGGGGACAAGAAGCTGGAAGTCTGTTTGTGCCATACTTGTACAATGAATAAGGGGATGTGCGAATGTTTTCTACAGCTATTGGATGGTTTCGGTTCATTACAATAATTGAGGGAATCTCATATGTTCTATTGCTTGCCATTGGTATGCCCATTAAGTACATATTGGATATTGGGGAAGCAACACTCATTTTAGGCAGCATCCATGGTTTCTTATTTGTCGTGTTTGGGCTTTTATTACTTTATGTGAGCATCATATCAAAATGGTCCTTTTTAAAAATGGCGATGATTTTCATCGTTTCATTCATCCCATTTGGGAATTTTGTAATCGACCGCAGGCTATTGAAGCAAAGTTAAATGATAAAGATCCATGCCCGAATACTTTTCCTTTTGAAAAATCCATAAAAAAAACGTCTTTCGATTTAAATGGAAGGCGTTTTTTTTATGGGTTTAAGCTTGCTGTAAGGTTGGTACAAAGATGCTGTAAGAATGAGCATGTAAAGTATAAGTATCAACAATAATGAAGAGGTGAAACAAATGGAACCATTATTAAAAGTGGAAAATATAAAAAAAACATATGGTAAATCAAGCGCTGCCTACACAGCGTTGGAAAATATATCTTTTGAGATTCATGAAGGGGAGTTTGTAGGGATCATGGGACCTTCTGGAGCGGGGAAATCGACGTTGCTCAATATGTTGGCAACCATTGATTCGCCGACTGAAGGGAAAATTTTCATGAATGATACGAGCATTCACGATATGAAAGGGGCTGACTTAACGGATTTCAGACGAGATAACCTTGGTTTCATCTTCCAGGATTACAATTTGCTCGACTCATTGACTGTGAAGGAAAATATATTATTACCACTGGCGATTGCTAAAGTTCCAGCGAAAGAAATTACTAAATTGGTGAATCGTATTGCGAAAGTATTTGGGATTGAAAATTTATTAGCTAAATACCCATACCAAATCTCCGGTGGGCAAAAGCAAAGAACAGCTGCAGCCAGAGCGCTTGTGACAGAGCCTTCATTGATCCTGGCTGATGAGCCAACAGGTGCACTTGATTCAAAATCAGCAACAGGTCTGCTGGAAAGCTTAAGTGAACTAAATGAAAAAAATAATTCCACCATCATGTTGGTGACACATGATGCATATGCCGCAAGCTTCTGCCGGCGGATCATTTTCATCAAGGATGGTACGCTTTCAACAGAAATTTATCGTCGTGGCCAATCACGTAAAGCTTTCTTCCAAGAAATTATGGATGTCCTTGCAACAATTGGAGGTGAGGTAGATGACGTTATTTAGTCTAGCGAGAAAAAATATTGCTCGAAACCTCTCCCAATATTTTTTATATATCGCATCCATGGTATTTAGCATTATCATCTACTTCACATTTGTAACATTAAAATATAGCGATACAATTGCAGAACAAACGGCTTCATCACAGAAATTAGATTCATTGATGAGTGGTGCGGCAGTCATCCTGATTTTCTTCGTTGCCATTTTTATTGCCTATTCCAATTCATTCTTTATGAAAAAACGTAAAAAAGAAGTGGCATTATATGCATTGCTTGGCGTACGTAATCGTCAGATTGGTTTTATGCTCTTCTTTGAAAACCTATTGCTAGGTTTGGTTTCATTGGTTGTGGGGATTTTACTTGGATTTCTTTGTTCAAAAGGGTTCATGACGATTTTGATCTATTTAATGGGCTATGATGTCATGGCACCATTTACATTTTCGGGATCTGCAGCTTTGAACACCTCTATCGTATTTCTTATGATTTTCTTGGTGACATCATTCCAGGGCTATCGTTTGATATATCAATTTAAACTAATTGATCTCTTCCATGCATCGAAAAAAGGGGAAGCGGCTCCGAAGCCATCGATGATTGTAGCCATTCTGGGAATTTGCTTGATTGTCATGGGTTATTGGTTGGCGATGCAAGATATTTTTACTTCTAAAGTATGGGAAAAGGTCGGCTTTTTAATGACGGCACTCATCATTTTGACAACGGTTATTGCCGGTACGTTTTTATTGTTTCATAGCGTGACAGGCTTTGTGTTGGCCGTGATTAAGAAAAATGAAAAATGGCTTTGGAAAGGCCTGCATCTGATGACGATCTCGCAACTGCTATATCGCATTAGGGGGAATGCACGTACATTGACCGTAATTGCGGTGTTAAGTGCTACTACGGTAACCGCTGGCGGTGCGGTTTATGGTCTTTATTACAACGCGAATGACCAAGTTATGACCGTTGATCCGAATACCTTCATGTATCAGCAAACGGATGCGAAAAGCGATCATCAAGTCAGCGCTGTATTGCCGGATACAAAGTATGATGAAAATGTCGAAGCACTATCTGTCACATTTAATACGAAAGAATTGAATAAGGGATCGGCATTCGATAGCTCGGATAAAAGGATTTACACGATAATCGATGAAAGAACCTATAACAAATTAGCAGAAGTGCAAGGCAAGGAAGCACTGCATGTGAATAATGAAAAAGCAGTCATTTTAGATATTGGATATGATAAAAGATTCTCATCTGAATACAAGGACAAGACCATCAGGACAGAAAACAACACGGCAATCACATTCCAAAGCTTTAAAACACAAACAGTACTAAATGCCGGAACAGCAGGCATTGCAGTGGTCGTATCGAACGAGCAATTTAAATTACTGCAAAAAGAAGGGGAAGCGCTAAAATATCGTGTCATCGGTGTTGATCAAGCTTCCATGGATTTATCTGAAAAAATTGCAAAACAAGTGCCTGAAGAAGCGCTATTTTCCAGTGCCCCTCAAGATTTCCAAACAAGCATCGAAGGTGTAGGCTCATTGCTCTTTATCGGAAGTTTTCTTGGCCTGGTTTTTTTAGCGGCAACAGGCAGTATCATTTACTTTAAAGTTCTAACGGAAGCAGAGGAAGATAAATCACAATACAATATGCTTCATAAAATGGGCGTTAACGCAAAAGAAATGCGGAAATCCATTGCATCACAAGTGCTTGTAATCTTTTTCGTTCCACTGGCAGTGGGGTTATTACACAGTGCGGTTGCTTTAAAAGCCTTCTCGGGCTTATTGATGATGAATCTTGCGAAACCTGTGTTGATCTGGATGATCGCTTATACGGTTATTTACGGTCTGTATTATATCTTAACGGCAGCTTCCTACAATCGTATTATCATACAAAATAATAAAACGGAAGGATGATTGAAATGAAGAAATTTCTTATGGTAGTTGGCATTTTGTTTATACTGGGAGCGGCAGGAGTATTCGCTCTTACTAAAATAGACTTTAACCGCATGAATGCCGACAATTATTATTTGCAAATTACAGAGGATGGGGTACAACATGAAACCAAACTGGATGATGGTTCAGTGATGACTTATTATTCTTATAAACTTGACGCCAAAAATGCAGATGGTGAAACGATACCGCTTGAATTCACGGCACAAAAAAATCTTCGAAAAGATGCTTACTTAAAGATGTACGTGAAAAATGGTGATGAAGTTTCGTCATATGATGAAGTGAAATTCGAAGACATTCCAAAAAAGGCACATGCAAAATAAATAGGAAAGAAGGGCTGTCTGTATGGACAGCCCTTTCAGTTTGTAGACAAAAGGGGTTCGGAATTAAAAAATTCTGAAACCCTTTTGAAATTCCCTTTGAATTTTCGCCTA
>NZ_JBHZPG010000076.1:0-2830 GCF_042788005.1 Peribacillus sp. YIM B13472 | reverse complement strand
TTAGGCGAAAATTCAAAGAGAATTTCAAAAGGGGTTCGGAATTTTTTAATTCCGAACCCCTTTTGTCTACAAACTGAAGCCTCCCAACATTATGGGAGGCTTTTCTGATCATTGGGCTTTTTTTATTGATGCATTTTAATTGCCAAACTGTTTTAGTAAAACGTTCATTTCAGAACTTAGTTTTAAGAATAAAGGTTTGTTTTTCATATCCAAGGCTTCATCGATCTGTTTTGCAAGGATATTCTTTTTGGTAGTAAGGACGGCTTCCTGAATAATCATATCAATTAACATTTCCTGAACCACGGCATCGTTTTTCATTTCGCTCATTGATAAGGACTTCACTGACTCTGAATAAGATTTTTCATTTTTCAAAGTTACCACCCCTGACCCTTTTTATTATTATATGGATTTGAGTGAATAAAATCAACTGAAAATTTAAAAAATTTAAACATTTTAGAGAATGTGTCGTTTAGATGACGAAAAAGCCACTATATAAAAGAATTCTTAATTTTTTGTGAACTTCCTTTTTATGTTTAAGGGTTGTGCTATTATAGTGAGTAATTTAACATACATTTACTATTCCCCTTCACTCTTCTTGGATAATGGGGAATGGAGGGGTACAAGCAATCAAGAGTATAAGCTTCGGTAAAGTAAAAGCGGTGTTTAGCAATGAGGAAGAGGTGGATTAAAAATGAATGAAAACAATCAGGGAATCATCGAGGAATATGAAATCACGCCACATACACTAATGGTTTCGCCAATCAATTACGGTAGTAAAATATATTCTCGTATCGTTGAAGTGGAGGACGAGTTCATCTCCCCGTTTAAACCCATGGAAATAATAAAGAAAAGCTGTGAGTTCTTCGGATCAAGTTATGAAGGACGTAAGCAAGGCACGAAACAGCTCATAAACATCACACATAAAGCACCGATCGCGATCGATCCGACCAGTTCGATTTTCTTCTTTCCGACTACATCTCCGTTGCGTCCTCAATGCATCTGGCTATCACATGAGCATGTGGCATCCTATGATCGCCTGGATTCCAAACATACAACCATCACATTCAGGAATAGACAAAGCATCGATATAGCAGTATCATACAGTTCTTTCGAAAACCAGCTGCACCGGACATCTTTTTTAAAAACGAAATTGATCCAGAGGATTGAGGAGACAAAGAGGAAATCCTTCTATCTGTTTTCCGATGCAAATGGGGAAAAGGCTTCAGAGGTAATGTCAAAGTATATACCGCGTTAGAGGGGTTTCAGGGGTAATCATAGAAGAATGCAAACGGGATTCATTCAAAATTAAAGCAAGCCCTTCTTATTAAAGAAGGGCCCCGGAATTAATCTTCAAATAATTCATCCATTAAATCGTCAATCTCTTTTCTTAACTGCTTAGTGCCTTCTTTGGAAATGGTGATCGTATTACCATCGATAATCAGCATATCTCCTACTTTTGCTCCCTTGGGAAGAGAAATTTTAGGAAAATCCTTCATGTCGCCACCTTCGATTTCAACGACAGCGATCTTTCCCTCGAAGCGATCGATAATTCCTTGTACCATTTATTTCACCGTCTTTACAGTAATTTTCTGACCTGTAGAAGTAAAAATAATGTTACCTGATTTATCTGTGCGATAAGTTTTGGCTTTCACTGAATTCAACCGTTTTACAACAGTAGAAATTTTTGCCGTGTTTAAGTAAAAGGACTGCACTCCAATTATTTAAGTCAGACTTAGCATATTCTTTAACAGGTGCAATGAATTTAAGGGAATTATCCTTAGCTTTAGTATTGATTTCCACGCCAGTCTGCGCCTTTTTTATTGTAAGCTTCTTCTGCTTAACAGCCGTTAAAAAGTCTTTGTATGCTTGGGTGGTATGAGAAATTTTAGGGGTATACACGGATTTCACATTAAGCGTTTTAATCACATAAGCCAGACCGCCCACATGATCCGCATCCGGGTGAGTGGATACTAATGCATTAAGTGTTTTTACCTTTTGTTTTTTAAGGTAGGCTACAACTTCGTTGCCCTTTCCTTTACCGCCGCCATCGATTAAAACGTTTTCGTTACCGGTTTGAATAAGGATTGAATCTCCTTGTCCTACGTTGATGAAATGTACCTTCATATTTGAGGCTGCCTCAGCTGTTTTAAGTCCAGTGAATAAAGACAAAACAAGAAAAGCGACCAGTAGAATATTTATTTTCTTCATTTTTTTTCCTCCAAATAATAATTTACCATGTGTAACCGGAAAAATGGGGATTTGGACATGATTTTCTTTGTGATAAAAAAAGAAAGCCGGGCGTCTGAATCGTGGTTAGGTAAAATAATCCTAGGTATTTATGTATAATTAACAAAGCCATTAATTTACAGGTGAAAACCAATAGCAAATCTATTTCTCTCGGAATTTTATAAGAAGGATGTTATAAGTATGGAGTTGACATGCTTGGTATTGGAGGAGCAGGCTAAATATCTGTGGTTGAAAGTACAGAGCGTTATAGAAAGTTAGGTTTACCAGTTATAGAGAATGTTGATGAGTTTGTTTACTGCTTAAGAATAATAGATGAATATTTTGGGGTTCAATCGGATGATATAAGCAAAATAGAATTGAATAGATATAAAAACTTGGAATGAATATATACAAGTTAGCTTTCAAGTGGCAATTGAGAACTGGGATTGATACCATATCGGAAATGTCTTGCACTTTCGAATTAATTATTTGAAAAAGAAAACCATGCAAATAAAACATTTGCATGGTTCAGACTGTAGACAAACTCGATGAAAATCGAGTTTGTCTATTTTTATGGCTTGTACAATTTGGACGTTGATTTCCA
>NZ_JBHZPG010000075.1:0-3014 GCF_042788005.1 Peribacillus sp. YIM B13472 | reverse complement strand
AAAAGCGTTGGTTAAGTCCTCGATCTATTAGTATCAGTCAGCTCCACATGTCGCCACGCTTCCACCTCTGACCTATCAACCTGATCATCTTTCAGGGATCTTACTAGCTTGCGCCATGGGAAATCTCATCTTGAGGGGGGCTTCATGCTTAGATGCTTTCAGCACTTATCCCGTCCGCACGTAGCTACCCAGCTATGCCTTTGGCAAGACAACTGGTACACCAGCGGTGCGTCCATCCCGGTCCTCTCGTACTAAGGACAGCTCCTCTCAAATTTCCTGCGCCCGCGACGGATAGGGACCGAACTGTCTCACGACGTTCTGAACCCAGCTCGCGTACCGCTTTAATGGGCGAACAGCCCAACCCTTGGGACCGACTACAGCCCCAGGATGCGATGAGCCGACATCGAGGTGCCAAACCTCCCCGTCGATGTGGACTCTTGGGGGAGATAAGCCTGTTATCCCCGGGGTAGCTTTTATCCGTTGAGCGATGGCCCTTCCATGCGGAACCACCGGATCACTAAGCCCGACTTTCGTCCCTGCTCGACTTGTAGGTCTCGCAGTCAAGCTCCCTTGTGCCTTTACACTCTACGAATGATTTCCAACCATTCTGAGGGAACCTTTGGGCGCCTCCGTTACTCTTTAGGAGGCGACCGCCCCAGTCAAACTGCCCACCTGACACTGTCTCCCACCCCGATAAGGGGCGCGGGTTAGAATTTCAATACAGCCAGGGTAGTATCCCACCAACGCCTCCACCGAAGCTAGCGCTCCGGCTTCTCAGGCTCCTACCTATCCTGTACAAGCTGTACCAAAATTCAATATCAGGCTGCAGTAAAGCTCCACGGGGTCTTTCCGTCCTGTCGCGGGTAACCTGCATCTTCACAGGTACTATAATTTCACCGAGTCTCTCGTTGAGACAGTGCCCAGATCGTTACACCTTTCGTGCGGGTCGGAACTTACCCGACAAGGAATTTCGCTACCTTAGGACCGTTATAGTTACGGCCGCCGTTTACTGGGGCTTCGGTTCAAAGCTTCGCTTGCGCTAACCTCTCCCCTTAACCTTCCAGCACCGGGCAGGTGTCAGCCCCTATACTTCGCCTTGCGGCTTCGCAGAGACCTGTGTTTTTGCTAAACAGTCGCCTGGGCCTATTCACTGCGGCTTTTCTGGGCTATTCACCCTAAAAAGCACCCCTTCTCCCGAAGTTACGGGGTCATTTTGCCGAGTTCCTTAACGAGAGTTCTCTCGCACACCTTAGGATTCTCTCCTCGCCTACCTGTGTCGGTTTGCGGTACGGGCACCTTACATCTCACTAGAGGCTTTTCTTGGCAGCGTGGAATCAGGAACTTCGGTACTATATTTCCCTCGCCATCACAGCTCCGCCTTAATGGAAACGGGATTTGCCTCGTTTCCGGCCTAACTGCTTGGACGCGCATATCCAACAGCGCGCTTACCCTATCCTTCTGCGTCCCCCCATCGTTCAAACGATGTATAGGTGGTACAGGAATATCAACCTGTTGTCCATCGCCTACGCCTTTCGGCCTCGGCTTAGGTCCCGACTAACCCTGAGCGGACGAGCCTTCCTCAGGAAACCTTAGGCATTCGGTGGAAGGGATTCTCACCCTTCTTTCGCTACTCATACCGGCATTCTCACTTCTAAGCGCTCCACCAGTCCTTCCGGTCTGACTTCAACGCCCTTAGAACGCTCTCCTACCATCGACACCCAACGGTGTCAATCCACAGCTTCGGTGATACGTTTAGCCCCGGTACATTTTCGGCGCGGAGTCACTCGACCAGTGAGCTATTACGCACTCTTTAAATGGTGGCTGCTTCTAAGCCAACATCCTGGTTGTCTAAGCAACTCCACATCCTTTTCCACTTAACGTATACTTTGGGACCTTAGCTGGTGGTCTGGGCTGTTTCCCTTTCGACTACGGATCTTATCACTCGCAGTCTGACTCCCAAGAATAAGTATTTGGCATTCGGAGTTTGACTGAATTCGGTAACCCGTTGGGGGCCCCTAGTCCAATCAGTGCTCTACCTCCAATACTCTCATCTTGAGGCTAGCCCTAAAGCTATTTCGGAGAGAACCAGCTATCTCCAGGTTCGATTGGAATTTCTCCGCTACCCACACCTCATCCCCGCACTTTTCAACGTGCGTGGGTTCGGGCCTCCATTCAGTGTTACCTGAACTTCACCCTGGACATGGGTAGATCACCTGGTTTCGGGTCTACGACCTCATACTCATTCGCCCTATTCAGACTCGCTTTCGCTGCGGCTCCGTCTCATCAACTTAACCTCGCATGAAATCGTAACTCGCCGGTTCATTCTACAAAAGGCACGCCATTACCCATTAACGGGCTTTGACTACTTGTAGGCACACGGTTTCAGGATCTATTTCACTCCCCTTCCGGGGTGCTTTTCACCTTTCCCTCACGGTACTGGTTCACTATCGGTCACTAGGGAGTATTTAGCCTTGGGAGATGGTCCTCCCTGCTTCCGACGGGATTTCTCGTGTCCCGCCGTACTCAGGATCCACTCAGGAGGGAACGAAGTTTCAACTACAGGGTTTTTACCTTCTTCGACGGACCTTTCCAGGTCACTTCATTTACCCCGTTCCTTTGTAACTCCATGTTGAGTGTCCTACAACCCCAAGAGGCAAGCCTCTTGGTTTGGGCTAATTCCGTTTCGCTCGCCGCTACTCAGGAAATCGCGTTTGCTTTCTCTTCCTCCGGGTACTTAGATGTTTCAGTTCCCCGGGTCTGCCTTCAGTACCCTATGTATTCAGGTAAAGATACTGTTCCATTACGAACAGTGGGTTTCCCCATTCGGAAATCTCCGGATCAAAGCTTACTTACAGCTCCCCGAAGCATATCGGTGTTAGTCCCGTCCTTCATCGGCTCCTAGTGCCAAGGCATCCACCGTGCGCCCTTTCTAACTTAACCGTTAAAAAAGATCTTACAGATGCTTTGAAAAAAATTAATTGCCTTCTATCTATTATCTAGTTTTCAAGGAACAA
>NZ_JBHZPG010000074.1:0-3412 GCF_042788005.1 Peribacillus sp. YIM B13472 | reverse complement strand
TAGTATAGCATGAAATATTTTAAGTTTTCATTGAAAAATGTTGACTAACTATTAGCTGGTTTAGTTGCATAAGAAAAAGCTGTCTTAAAGACAGCTCCGATCTTCAGCTAACGCACGCGTTAGTGCCATAAGAAAAACGTTACCTCAGCAGGTTGAAATCATTTTCACAAAAATAAACGGGACTATATACCAATTCAGAAAATTCAAATGAAATTATCAGATAGCCACCCTTATCGCCAGTTGCCGTTCAAGTTTTCTTTTTACTCGCTGGAGAGCATTATCAATGGACTTTACATGCGTGTTTAGTTCTTCAGAAATTTCCACATATGATTGTCCATCCATATATAAGGTCAACACACTTCTTTCCAAATCACTAAGCAATTCTGCTATTTTAAGTTCTATATCATTAGCTTTTTCTTGGTTAATGAACAATGCTTCCGGATTCGTTATTTTTTCTCCGGATATCCTATCCATAAGCGTATAGTTTGATTCTTCATCATAAAGAGGCTTATCCAGAGAAACATACGAGTTTAGAGGTACATGCTTTTGACGAGTAGCCGTTTTGATCGCGGTTATAATCTGTCTAGTGATACAAAGTTCAGCAAAAGCTTTAAAAGAGGCCACCTTGTCCTCTCTAAAGTCACGAATAGCTTTATATAGACCAATCATTCCCTCTTGAACAAGATCTTCTTTATCTGCACCAACTAAAAAATATGGTCTTGTCTTCGCGCGAACAAAATTCTGATATTTATTAATTAAAAAAGCCAATGACTCGCTATCTCCACTATGAACCATCTTTACTAAAACTTTATCTTCTAATTTAGCATAATTTTCAATCGGCTGTACTCCGATGTTTACACTCACTCATATCCCTCCGCCAAATTGAGTTATGATGCTTTTTAATAAACTGATAGATTGTGATACTAGCGCTTGTTTAATCCACTTTAATATCTCTTGATCTTTTCTAAAATTATAAAGGACAACAAATGAAAACGCTGTCGAAATATGAAACAATTAAAAATGCTATAAATCTAAGATAAAGATTGATAAGCATTTTTGTTAAGATTCTTTTCTGCTAAAGGATGGCTTTATGGATGGTTGAAAAAGATGGGAAACTTTTTGACCACCCTAAAAATTATATTCGAATATATGAAGCGAACCACGAAAGAATGGAAATCCTGTAAAAAGACAATAAAGTAATTTAATTTTAAAACCTAAAAAAAGCATAACCCCGTTCTAAATTTAAGACGGGGTTAAAATATAGTTGTTTAATTTTGGATATAAGATACTTCACTGTAATCAAAAATATTAAAATAAAGTCATTTAAAAATCTAAGGTTTATTCAATAATAGCGCCCAATTGTTGAAGATCATTAATCAACTAACGCACCCGTTAGTTTAAGAATAATTATTCACATACTCCAACCTTGATCTATAAGTGTTAACTGTATTATATCTAATTGGATGCTTTTTTTCTTTTTGCTTCACCGCACTCATGGGAGATTAATCCTTTTTCTGGTTGTTGTTCTACAATCCGGATCTATTGTTAAAAGACGCATTCCTATTATAGAAATGCGTCTTTTCTTATTATGGATTTATAAGTTAGTGACTTTTTTCAATTCTGCTTCGATTCCACTCATAATCTCAAAAGCTCCCTCCGACTTGTTGGAGCAGACCACAACTTTTGCAGATGTTTCAGGATAATAAGCAGAATGAAAGCTGACTCCTGGGTCGTAACCCATTACATGATATTTAAGTACACTATTATCAGTTTTCTTAATCCATGTACCATAACCATAGAAGTCACTTTCATTGACTTGAATATGAGCCTTTATTATTTTGTTGGTGTACTCTTCACTTAAAAGTTGAAAATTAAAAAGCGCATCCCACAGCTTAGCCATGTCTACCACTGTTACAAATGCCCCGCCATCGGCACCACCTTTTACAGGTAACGAATAAATATTTGTCTTCCAAGTACCATCAGGACGATCTATATATCCTAATGCTGTATTTGGAGGTAGAGAGTCAAATGTAAAATATCCAGAGTCCATCATATTAGCTTTTTTAAAAATACATTTTTGAACATAGTCAGAGAATTCAAGTTTTGTTGCCTGTTCAACAATAAGACCCAACAAAATATAACCAGCATTGTTGTAGTGAAAGGATTGTCCTACTTGCAATTTCATACGCTCGTCTTGAAATAATGGAAGGAAATCTTTTAACCTCTTTATTTGATACATAGGATTTTTAATCCAAAGTTCTTCGAAGTCTATCATGACTTCCTCATCAAAATAATCAGGTATTCCTGAAGTATGTGTCAGTAAATGATGGACAGTTACCTCTTTGTCAAAATGCTGAAAATCAATATCAAGACAATCGCTTAATTTTGAATCAAAAGAAACTTTACCCTCTTCCACGAGCTGACAAATTGCAATAGCAGTAAAGAGTTTGCATCCAGATGCTATTCCAAAGCGAGTTGTTGAATTATTTTTACGTTGTTCAGAACGGTTAGCGTAACCAAAGTTTAAATCTAACACCATTTCCTCATCTTTAACAAATACTGTACCTGAGAAATCATTCTTACTCTGAATATTTGAAATTAAATCAGTTAAGTTAATATTCATAACTATTCCCCCAAATTTATACACTTTATTTTCTAGTTAAAAAGATAGGAATCGATTGAACATAAAATTTTACATATAATCCCACTATATAGGAGTATCAGAATATTGACAATTACTTATTGTATTGGCTATTAAATATCCTGCTCCGTTAATATTAGTAAAATCCTTTACATAAATTTCTTTATTCCACAATCTGGCCCGATTGTAAAAAAACGCATTTCTTATTATCGAAATGCGCCGAATTGTGGAAGAATATTATGTTGTCTTATTGAAGTAAAGCACCCGTTAGTTCATTTAGGATTATTGTAGAGTTGACCCATACTGTGTCACAAAGTATTTATATAAAATCAAAAAATAACTGCTCCTCAAAGAACAGGAGCAGAAAATAGATGTTATTTCACAACTTTAAGAGGAACAAGTACTTTATTAAAAAAAGACGTTTCGAGCTTGGCTAACCAACCGTTTCCGTTTTCTCCATTAGCTACTTGAGCAGCGTGTTTTTTGTGAAATTCTGCTACTCGTTTATTATGCTCTTTATGCTCTTTATGCCATTGGTGCATAGAATTATGTTTCATTCTTATTGCCTCCTTTCCGTTTAATTATATTTCTAGAAAAGTTGAATAGAAAGTGCTTTTTATTCAACTTTTGAAAGAGAGGAAATCGATAAGTTAATAAATCTAAATATGCACAGTTCGTATACACTATGCTTGTTGAACTATCCTGCCCCTTTCGTATTATAATGTCAGCCAGTTATTTCTGGTTGACCATTTTTTATATCGATATATGATA
>NZ_JBHZPG010000008.1:0-189568 GCF_042788005.1 Peribacillus sp. YIM B13472 | reverse complement strand
GAATTCACGAGTAAAACTGCAAAACTCACGAGTAAACGGTGCGAAATCATGAATGCAGCACGAATTCACGAGTAAAAGTGCTGAATTCACGAGTAAAACTGCAAAACTCACGAGTAAACGGTGCGAAATCATGAATGCAGCACGAATTCACGAGTAAAACAGCAAAACTCACGAGTAAACGGTGCGAAACCATGTATGCAGTATGAATTCACGAGTAAAAGTGCTGAATTCACGAGTAAAACTGCAAAACTCACGAGTAAACAGCCAAAACTCACGAGTAAAACAGCAAAACTCACGAGTAGACGGTGCGAAATCATGAATGCAGTATGAATTCACGAGTATTTGCTCTAAACTCACGATTAAACGATTATAGTTCATGAGTTTGCTACTACATTCTAAGAGTAATGCTCTTTTCACGAGTATTCGCTCCAAACTCACGAGTAAACAGCAAAAAAGCTTCCTGCGCCGTTCCAATAATGGGTGCAGGGAGCTTTTTATTTTGTTTAGAATTGTTCTGCGCTTTTCTGGACTAATTTTTGCAGGAAGTAAAAGCATTCTCGTTTCCGCTCGAGTTCGGTTTGTCCATTTTCGGTGACATGATAATATTTCCTGCGGCCTGATTCTGACTCTTTCCAATGGCCTGTTATGAATTCTTTTTTGTCTAATCGTTTAAGGGCGGAGTAGAGGGTGCCTTCACTTATTTGATATTTTCCCATGCTCATTTCCTTCAAGATCTTCGTGATTTCATAGCCGTATAGCTTTTTTTGTGAAAGAAGTGAAAGCAAAAGGAGGTCAATGCTTCCCTTCATTAATTCTTTATCCAAATAAATTCTCCTCCTTTTCATTTTTAAAGTGTAATACGCTGTACATCGTATCACAAGGTGCATTTTACTTTTCTTTTAAAAAATAGTTAAATGACGATTGCTAAATAATTTTAATCATAGTAAAATGTGCTTCGGAACGGATGAGTTGTGAAGAGTGTGGTAAGGATACTATATACATGATTTAATTGTTTTAATGAAAATTCGGAATAGGATAGAAGAATCCCTACTCAAGGGGTATTAATTGATTTTTTTTCGAAAATCATTTAGATTCTATTTATCAACAAGAGCAAAGAAAGAAGGTCCTAGATAGATGAAAGTGAAAGCACCTGAGTCATTCACATACAGAGGTGGAAAAAGAGCTGTTCTTTTACTTCACGGGTTTACCGGAAGTACAGGAGATATGAAGAAATTAGGAAAATACTTGAATGATCTCGACTATACTTGCCACGGACCTCTTTATAGTGGGCACGGAGTATCAGCCGAGGAACTTGCTAAAACAGGTCCAAAGGAATGGTGGAAAGACGTAGTTGATGGTTATCAATTCCTTAAAGAGGAAGGCTATGAGGAAATTGCTGTTGTAGGAATTTCTTTAGGAGGAGTTTTCTCATTAAAAGTGGGAATTGAATTGCCTGTAACTGGGGTGGTTTCAATGTGCGCTCCGACGCAAGGAAAAAGTATCGATCGACAAAAGAACCGCTTGCTCAATTATGCACAGGCTTATAAGAAGTTTGAGGGCAAAGATGCAGACCAAATTGCTGCAGAAGTGAAGCTGCTGGAAGAAGAGCCTATGCCTCAACTAAAAGATGTGTTGAATATTATAAATGAGACAGGTGAAAATTTAGATTTAATCACATCACCAACTCTTGTTTTACAAGGGCGTTTGGATGATCCCGACTATACGGAGAGTGCTACAGCGATTTTCAATGAAGTCGATACGCAGCATAAACACTTGATATGGTATGAAAAATCAGGTCATATCATCACATTGGGTAAGGAACGTGATCAAGTGTATGAAGATGTGTATAAGTTTTTAAATACACTAAATTGGTCGGAGTAATAAGCGAGTTAATAAATCCCCTTTAAGTTGAACGTGTTATAAGCCTACATTCATACGTAGGCTTTACACAATGCTTGAGGGGATTTTTTTTCGCTGCAAAAGTGTTCTTAAGAAAAAGACCTTTAAGTTATCGTTATTATCAAGATGTTGGTAATAAAATATCGTTCACGTCGGCATTATATATTATTTTGTTTTTTTTCAGCCATTCTTCGTCTTTACCGCCCCGAATTAATAGGTGCATATCTGCTAGGGTTACTGCTTCATATTGAGGATATAAAAACAATGAAATGGTAACATTGAATATCTTCGACCTTTTCTTTTCTTAATTCCGATAATAAAACATCGATGGAGATTCGGCCCTTGCTAGGCTTTTGTAAATGATTTGTCCATTTTCGATAAGCGGAAAGGGGTCGGAGTCAAAAAACTTCGGAGTTTGCCCCACTTAAGGTTCGTAAACACACTAATTATAGATAAGATGCGTGATCATTGAGCCCTTAAAACCTAAATGTTCATCAGACAAAGGGTGGGCAAGAATGTTCCCAATAATTATGAATTAAGTAATCTTAACTGGGAAATGGACCGGTGCCCCATCAATTTAACCGAAAAAAGTAAGAAGAATAAAGTCCACTGTTTCCTGGCTATTAAAGAAAACCACGTCCTTATTTCCTGTAAAGGAGATGTAGTGGTTAGTATGATGAATTGAAACAACTGGGAGGGTTTTAGACAGCTCCTTCATAAGTGTACCCAAGATTGGCACCTTGGAGACTTTCTTGACTGTTTTCGAAAAATTTATATTAATATAACAACTTTGAAACGTATTGTAATTAAAAATAAACTGATTTAAAATGATATCTTTCCTGAGAAATTTATTTAAAAAATATCCTTGTATAATATCAGTGATAATGGTCTGATAGTTTCTACCTGGCAGCCGTAATGCCGGACTACAAGGAAGTATGAAAATAGAAGAGATGAACAGGTTTATGTTGGTTCGCTTGAAAAGGCTTGATCCACAAAACGTTTCAATGAAGGCTCTTACTTTTTCACACTTTCTTCCTGCGGCTGAAAGTGTAAAAAGGTGAGGGCTTTTTATATAAAAAAATGAATGGGAAATAATATATCCAAAGGGGATGAAAGCATGTATTTCTTATTGAATATACTAGGTGTTTTGGTTGTAATGGGCATCGTTTACCTTTGTTCACCTAATAAAAGGAACGTTAAGTGGAAAGCCATTCTTACCTTGCTGGTTCTTGAATTACTTATCACATGGTTCATGTTATCCACTAAAATTGGGGCATGGGTCATCAATCTGATCGCTTCATTCTTCACCTGGTTGATTGAATGTGCAAATGAAGGGATTTCTTTTGTCTTTCCTTCACTTATGGCAAATGAACAAGTGGATTTCTTTTTCAGCGCATTGATGCCAATTATCTTCATTATCACGTTTTTTGATGTTTTATCGTATTTCGGTATACTTACCTGGATCATTGATAAAGTGGGATGGCTCATCTCGAAAGTATCCGGTTTGCCAAAACTTGAGAGTTTCTTTTCGATTCAGATGATGTTCCTAGGGAATACCGAGGCACTTGCCGTTCTCCGCATGCAACTCAGTGCGATTAAGGATCAGCGTCTTTTGACATTTGGAATCATGAGCATGAGCAGCATCAGTGGTTCAATCATTGGAGCCTACCTGTCCATGGTACCGGCAACCTATGTTTTTGTAGCGATACCTTTGAACTGCTTAAATGCCTTGCTGATAGCTAACATGCTGAATCCCGTCGACGTCAGTAAAGAGGAAGACGTCGTTTATGTACCTTCTAAAGAGGAACGTAAAGATTTCTTTTCCACCATTTCCAACAGTATGCTGGTCGGGGCTAAAATGGTCTTCGTCATCATGGCAATGGTTATCGGCTATGTGGCTTTAACGGCCAGCGTAAACGGCATTTTCGGTTTCTTTGTGGATGGCTTGACCATTCAAAAGATTTTCTCCGTCATTTTTAGTCCATTTGCATTCCTGCTTGGACTATCTGGACATGATGCCATGTACGTCGCTCAATTGATGGGAATCAAGCTTGCCACGAATGAGTTCGTTGCCTTGCTCGATTTAAAAGATAAAGTCAGTACACTGTCTCCGCATACAGTTGCTGTGGCTGTCACTTATCTGACGTCATTTGCCAACTTCAGTACAGTGGGCATGATTTATGGAACATTCAATTCCATCCTCAATGATGAGAAATCGAACATTATCGGAAGGAATGTTTGGAAACTGCTGGTTAGCGGGATGGCTGTTTCCTTGCTGAGTGCCATGGTCGTTGGATTATTCGTTTGGTGATCAAACAAGGGCATCCATTTTTATTAATGGATGCCCTTTCTTGTATGAAAAAAGCTGTGCAGGATTTACCCATGCACAGCTTTTTCGTTCATTTTGTCAAATAGTTCTCCGTATAATATGGTTTATTTTCCTCATCGAAGGCTACTCCGACACCTAGAGATTCAAAATCCTTCTGTAATTTGTTTTCCCTGTGGCCAATGGAATTCATTAGGCCCTCATGGGCAAAAATACTGCTATTCTGACCGGCAGCCAGGTTTTCCCCCGCCATTCGAAAAGTGATTTTGTCATCTTCCATCCTGTCGAACGGGGATTCTCCTTCAAGGTTTGTATGGTTGAAGTATTGATTCACGGCCATATCTGTACTGTGATCCTGTGCAGTGACCTTCACTCGTTTATCCCATGAAAGCACTGAGAGATCATGATTGACCCGTGATGCATTGGTCAAATCGAATAATTGATATTCAAAGCCTTTCTTTAACTCGGGGCTGGCTTTTGCAAAATAGCCGCTCTTTTGCTTTTCCAGTTTTTCGTCGATGATCTGGATCGATGTGACTGTATTATTTTCATGTTTATCATAAAAAATGGTCACATAGCTATTATCCATTTCAAACATATCGTATTCGCCGCTGTCACTTCGAATCTGGTAATAGACGTTTCCTTTTAGCAGTTTTGTTACAGGCTCCCCCATTTTCCCGGTCACGGTTTCTTTGGGAGTGCCGCGTTTAATGCCTTCCTTCGAGGAAATCAAATCTTGATTCGTATATAAACCAACAACTTTATTGTTGTTATCGTAGGCAACCATGAAGAAATTTTGATAATTTTCGTGATAGGCGAACCAGTCCACGCCATATTCATTCCGCGTATTCCGCTTAGCTTCACCAGCCAATCTTTCTACATCATCCTTCGTGTCGCCAATTTCGATATTATGGACCGAGAAGGATGCATCAGCAGGTGCTTCCAGTGCTGGTTTTTTCACTTTTTCCGTTTCCTGCGATTCTTTTTCAGAAGCGGAATCCAATGTTTCCGTCAACGAGCCAATGAGACTGCTGACTCCAGTACTCAGTTTTTCCAAGGCAGTCGTAACCTCGGGCCCGGTTATAAAGGAACGAACATCCGTTGCAAAGGAACCGACCCCCGCTTTGAATCCAGACTCCTGAATATCTTTACCATATCCATACCATAATCCAGAGAGTAGGAGTATGAGGACCACAATATTAAACAATTTCCGCAAATCGTTCACTCCTGCTCTATCCAGGATATAGAATCCCGATTAATGAAAGATCATCTGCATCACACTTAAAACAGGCGGGGCACATAATAAAAATAGTGAACACAGAATGAGTATGTGTGAGGCCATTTTTGGAAGCTTTTCCTTCCCTTTTCCCGAATACCAGCCACTGAACTGAAGTTTATTTCTGTACCAGACGAATAATAAAAGCAGTATCGCAATCGAGCCTAACCAGCCATACTGATTCACTCCGAGGTTAATATATAGGCCGTTTACAATGGTCGAAATGATTGTTCCGGCTATCCCGAATATTAATATGATGCGTATCAATTCTAATAAGACCCTCATATGTCACTCCTTGGTTTCATCATTATACTTCTTCGTTTACAAAATAAAAAATTTTAAGTTGTGTTATTACATATTGTACCAAAAAAAGAAGAGGGGATAAAACGGTGGTGAAATTTATGGAAGGGAAATCAGGATCATTCATTATATACAAAAAAAGATTAGCCGCTTAGAGCTAATCTTTTTTTTGTGAATTACTTCAATTGATCATTCAATACACTTTCCTCGAGAACGGAAAACTTATCTCCATACACTCTGGTTATGTGATTTTCCCCCCACGTACATAGTGCGGATAGGATACTTTCCAGGCTTTGCCCATACTCACTAAGTTCATATTCCACTTTAGGGGGGACTTGGTTGTAAACGATACGATTGATGACTTCGTCCTTTTCCAACTCCCTTAATTGTTGGGTCAGCATTTTTTGGGTGATGTTCGGCATAAGGCGCTTCAATTCACTGGTCCGCTTTTTTCCGTGGGTCAGATGGCAGAGGATTACGCATTTCCACTTTCCGCCCATTACTTCCAGTGTCGCTTCAACTGATATATTGTATTTCTTTTTTTGCATGATCGGCATACTCTCCTTATTTTATAGGTACTAAAAGGTGCCTATATCACTTTAAAGTACGTACTGTTTTTTATTTGCATTATATCTCATAATAACATTTGCACACCGAATTCCACTGTACCATTTATAAAAAAGTTGCTAAGGCAATTTCAATGATAGTACAAAATGACAAGAAGGAGAAGAGGATATGATTTCAAATAAAAATAGAAGTACATGGGCATTGCTGGCTTTAGCGATCAGTGCCTTTGCGATTGGAACAACAGAGTTCATCAGCGTGGGACTATTACCACTCATTTCTAAAGATTTACACATTACAGTGACGACGGCCGGATTGACGGTATCCTTATACGCCTTGGGGGTCATGTTCGGGGCACCTATCCTGACATCCCTGACATCGAATATGTCGCGAAAGACTTTATTGCTTTGGATAATGGTCGTGTTCATTGCCGGAAATGCATTAGCGGCTTCTGCGGCCACGGTCGGTGTATTATTGATCGCACGTGTCATTTCAGCGCTTGCACATGGTATCTTCATGTCAATCGGCGCTACGATTGCGGCTGATTTGGTCCCTGAAAACCGCAGGGCGAGTGCCATCGCCATCATGTTTACAGGTCTGACGGTGGCAACGGTGACCGGAGTTCCTTTTGGAACCTTCATCGGTCAGCAATTCGGCTGGAGATTCGCTTTCATCATCATTGTGGCAATCGGCTTGATTGCTTTCATCGGAAACGGCATCCTGGTTCCATCCGATTTAAGAAAGGCTGCCCGGACCACATTCCGTGATCAAATCAAATTGGTGACGAATGGCCGATTGCTGCTAGTATTCATCATTACAGCATTAGGGTATGGAGGTACATTCGTTGTCTTCACGTACCTGTCGCCATTACTTCAGGAAGTGACAGGGTTTAAAGAAGGAACTGTGGCCTTGATTTTGCTAATATATGGAGTAGCAATTGCAATAGGAAATACCCTTGGCGGGAAATTCGCCAATCGCAATCCTATTAATGCCCTATTCTATATGTTTCTTATTCAAGCCATTGTACTTGTGGTCTTGACGTTCACGGCACCGTTTAAGATTGCCGGTTTGATTACGATCATTTTAATGGGATTGTTTGCATTCATGAACGTCCCGGGGCTTCAAGTGTATGTCGTCATGTTAGCGGAGCGTTTCGTGCCGAGTGCAGTGGATGTGGCGTCAGCCATCAATATTGCCGCCTTCAATGCGGGTATCGCCATTGGTGCCTACTTAGGAGGGGTGATTACGGATTCGATCGGACTGATCCATACAGCTTGGATAGGTGGAGTCATGGTGTTTGCGGCAGTGATTTTAACAGCTTGGAGCCGTGCCTTGGAAATTAAGGACCGTTCCAAGGGAACTGACAAAATAGCATAGGATTGAAAAAGTGATGCATGTTAGAAAAAGCATGCTATGCGTTTAGGGTATCAATAACCAAGTATCATTGCATCCCTTCAGCGAATGATGGAAGGTTCTTTGAAGGGATGTAATGATACTGATACTTAAACGCATTACAATCTTAAAAACAATGAAGAAAAAATTTGGAGGTAGAGTATAATGGTGAAAAATTTACAAGATACAACAACGTTGCATAATGGCGTTAAAATGCCTTGGTTCGGATTGGGCGTATTTAAGGTGGAAGAAGGACCGGAGCTGGTAAATGCGGTAAAAGTGGCCATTAAACATGGTTATCGCAGTATCGATACGGCTGCCATTTATGAAAATGAAGAAGGGGTCGGCCAAGGGATCCGTGAGGGCATAAAAGAAGCCGGAATCTCCAGGGAAGACTTATTCGTAACTTCAAAAGTCTGGAATGCCGATTTAGGATATGAATCAGCAATTGCGGCTTACGAAAAAAGCTTAAAGAAACTTGGCTTGGAGTACTTGGATTTATATCTTATCCATTGGCCAGTGGAAGGAAAATATAAAGAAGCCTGGAGAGCGTTGGAAACTCTTTATAAAGAAGGAAAAGTAAAAGCGATCGGTGTGAGCAATTTCCAGATTCACCATCTTACAGATTTAATGGAAGATGCAGAAGTGAAGCCGATGGTCAATCAAGTGGAATGCCATCCGCGTTTAACTCAAAAAGAAGTTCAGGCATTCTGTAAGGAACAAGGGATACAACTTGAAGCTTGGTCACCATTGATGCAAGGTGAACTTCTGGATAATGACGTTTTACAAGCAATTGCGACCAAGCATGGCAAATCAGTTGCACAAGTCATTTTGCGCTGGGATATCCAAAATGGGATTGTAACGATTCCCAAATCCACTAAAGAACATCGTATTGTAGAAAACTCATCTATATTCGATTTCGAATTGACGGAAGAGGAAATGAACCAAATTGATGGATTGAATCAGAATCACCGTGTCGGTCCAGATCCTGATAATTTCGACTTTTAATCAAGTATGAAGGAGAGGGACGGGATATCCGTCTTTCTCTTTTTTTATTGGTTCTCCGCATTGGCGGGGATGGAAATGCTGTACCATCAGACGATGTCGTTTACAATGGCAGATTCGGGAATCTGATTAGTTGACACAGAATTATTCAGATGATATAAATGCATGTGCATGCATTATATAAAAAAGGAGATAAAAAATTATGAATGATTTATTTTCACCTTATCGCATAAAAGAACTTGAACTTAAAAATAGGATCGTCATGCCGCCGATGTGCCAATACTCCGTCGAAGCGGAAGATGGTATACCAACAAACTGGCACCAGCAGCATTATGTAAGCAGGGCAGTTGGCGGCACAGGATTAATTATAGTGGAAATGACCGATGTGGAGCCTGATGGGCGCATTTCGAATCGTGATCTTGGATTATGGTCCGACGACCAAATTGGAGCTTTCTCCAACATCGTTAAGGAAGTTCATCAATACGGTGCAAAAATCGGGATACAAATTGCCCATGCAGGCCGTAAAGCGGAGGATGCGGAACCGCCGGTGGCACCATCAGCCATTGCGTTTGATGAAACGTACAAAACACCAAGAGCTTTAGAAACGGAAGAAGTGAAGGAAATGGTCGATAAATTCCGGGCATCGGCCAGAAGGGCTGTTCAAGCAGGATTTGACGTAATCGAATTACATGGTGCACACGGATATTTAATCCACCAATTCACATCACCGCTTACGAATAAACGTGATGACGAATATGGAAAAGACCTGACCAAATTCGGAGTGGAAGTCATTAAAGCAGTGAAAAGCGAAATGCCTGCCGACATGCCTTTAATCATGCGCATTTCTGCAAAAGAATACGTTGAAGGCGGATATGGCATTGAGGAAAGCATTGCCTTTTCACAAGTCTTTAAAGAAGCAGGCGTCGATATGTTCCATGTAAGCTCTGGAGGAGAAGGCCCGATTGGAGCAGACGGAAGACCGGGTACGCATGCTAGCTATCAAACTCCATTGGCCAGGGAAATCAAAAAAGCTTTGGATATTCCTGTGATTGCTGTAGGTCGATTAGATGATCCGATTCTAGCAAATTCAATCATTGGCAATGAAGAAGCCGATTTGGTCGCCGTCGGCAGAGGGATGCTGCGAAACCCTTATTGGGCACTTGAAGCATCTAAAGCTTTGAATATAAAAACGGAGATCCCTAAACAATATCAACTGGGATTCAAGCATTGATACGGATTTTTAAATGCCGGCGAACATTATATTCGCCGGCGTTTTTTCATTCAGGCCCCAGTGACTAGAGTAGGGATAGGAATCATCGCCAATTATTCGATCCTTTTCGGTATCCTGAAAGTGGCGGCAGTGTTAGGAGCCATTTTAACCAGGATGGTTTTTAGAAGCAATAAAAATTTGAGTGTTGATGTTAATTTCTGAAAATAAATACATGGCATGAGGGAATTTTCATCAGCGAATCCATTACGTGATGTTTAACTGGAAATTTTGCTATAATGAAAAAGATAAATCAAACGATAATTCGAGGTGCTAATTATGGAAGAAATCAAAATCATTACAACTGAAGAAGTGGAAGCAAAGCTTGAGGCAGGCGAAGCGATGGAACTTGTCGATGTTCGTGAAGACGAAGAAGTGCAAGAGGGAATGATCGAAGGCGCGAAACATATTCGCATGAATGATATCCCGGCGAACCTTGACTATTTTGATAAAGAAAAAGAATATATTTTTATCTGCCGTTCAGGACGCCGCAGTGAAAATGTATGCCATTATCTTCAGGAACAAGGATATAAAGTGGCAAACATGGTTGGCGGAATGCTTGAATGGGACGGCGAAGTCATCGTTAAGTGAACGGCTTATTTGAATGAAGAAAGAAAAAAGATCATGGTTTGTTCACAATGCCGTGAATATGCGGAAAAGACGCGCTTATTTGAAGGCGTGAAAAAAAGTGCCCTTTCATCAGAAAGGGCTTTTTTCTGTATGAACCTCCCCTGACGGGAATGCAAAAATCATATGTTAAAATTAGGGTGCTAAAATCAGAAAATATAGAAAAAGGAGAGTTGAAGAATGAATGTTCATAAAATAGCGGTCATTGCGGGTGACGGGATTGGCCCTGAGGTGATTAATGAGGGTGTAAAGGTACTTAAAGAAGTGGCTGCAATTGCCGGGGATTTTTCTTTCGAGTTCACCTATTTTCCATGGGGCTGTGAATATTACCTTAAGCACGGTAAAATGCTGCCCGACGACGGACTGGAACAACTGATGAAGTTTGACGCCGTGTATCTTGGGGCTGTCGGTTATCCTGGTGTCCCGGACCATATTTCCTTACGTGAACTTCTGCTGAGAATCAGAAAGGGATTTGACCAATATGTGAATGTTCGCCCCGTTAAATTGCTCCAAGGAGCACCTTGTCCATTAAAAGACGTGACTCGTGACCAAATCGATATGGTTGTCATCCGTGAAAACAGTGAAGGGGAATATTCCGGTGCTGGTGATTGGCTTTTTAAAGGCAAGCCGGAGGAAGTGGTACTGCAGACGGGGGTCTTTTCTCGAAAAGGAACGGAGAGGATCATCCGTTATGCGTATGAACTTGCGCGTAAGACGGGCAGGACGCTAACGAGCATAAGCAAGGCGAACGCATTGAATTATTCAATGGTTTTTTGGGATCAGGTTTTTGAAGAAATTGGACAGGAGTATCCGGAAGTAGAAACGAATTCCTATCTGGTTGATGCGGCAAGCATGTATTTTGTCAAACAGCCCGAACGATTTCAAATCGTCGTCACCTCCAATTTATTCGGTGACATCATCACGGATTTAGGTGCTGCCATTGCAGGAGGGATGGGACTGGCGGCTGGAGCCAATTTAAACCCGGAACGGATTTATCCCTCGATGTTCGAACCGATTCATGGTTCAGCCCCGGATATAGCACATCAAGGCATCGCCAATCCACTTGCTGCCATATGGTCCGCCAGTCAGATTCTCGATTTCTTTGGGAATGAGATTTGGGGTGCAAAAGTATTGGACGTGATCGAACAGGTGATGGTCGATAAAAAGGCGCTGACTCCTGATATGGGCGGGGCAGCTTCTACAGAAGAAGTCGGGGATGAAGTTGTTGCAATTTTATCCGCCTTACGAACAAATCAAGTATAACCATCATGAAAAATGGGCATCCTGCACAATAACTATCATTATAGTAAAAGGGCGGGGAGAGCCGATGATACAAGTCAAATTATTTGATTATGAGCATGAAAAGGATCTAGAGGACGAAATGAACTTTTTCCTTGAAGACATTCGCGATAATCAAATCGTCGATATCAAATATAATGTCGCCACTACAGGTGAAGAGGAAGAGGAACAAATCTACTGTTTCAGTGCGATGATCATCTATAAGAAAAAATAAAGGCCGACCGGCAAGGCCATATCATTCAATTAGACTACCTATTGCTGCAAGGCGGCAATCCAAGGCAGTCTTTTTTTTCGTGACTTCCTGGAAAGGGGGCATATTCGATGTGGAAATTATGACGAGGTCGCTTCCCCGCCGTTGACATGTAGTGTTTGTCCTGTCACAAAACGGGAATCATCAGAAGCGAGATAGACAAAGGTGGGAGCAAGTTCAAATGGCTGGCCTTGACGCTCCATCGGGTTATCGACTTGTGTCACCTCGTCTGCCGAGAAACTTGCCGGGATGAGCGGTGTCCAAAACCTTCCGGGCGCAACGGCGTTCACCCGGATGCCTTGATCGACAAGACTGTTTGCCAAGGCACGGGTAAAACCAATATTGGCCCCTTTAGTCGCCGTGTAATCAATTAATTGCTTATTCCCATTAAACGTCACGACAGAAGATGTATTAATGATGGAGGACCCAGCTTTTAAATGGGGAAGGGCAGCACGGGTCGTGTAGAAGTGGGAATAGATATTGACTTTAAAGGTATCATCGAATTGCTCATCCGTAATGTCAAGCAAGCTTAATTGCTGAAATTGAATACCAACGTGGTTACAGAGAATATCGAGCTTTCCAAATGTTTCGATTGTGTCTTCCACAATATTGATGCATTGCTGCTTATCCCTTAAGTCGCCAGGCAGCAGTAAGCAACGTTGTCCAAGCTCTTCAATTCTCGTTTTAGTCCGATTGGCATCCTCATGTTCATCCAAATAAGCGATGGAAACATCTGCACCTTCTTTAGCAAAAGCGATGGCAGCCGCAGCGCCAATCCCACTGTCTCCGCCAGTTATCAATGCGACACTACCTGTTAGTTTCCCGCTGCCCCTATAATTGGGATTTTCGATGATGGGCCTGGGCACCATTAATTTTTCTACACCAGGTTGGCGGAATTGGCGTTGCTCAGGAACCGTGATGGGAACGTCTTGATAACGGGTGATCTTTCCATAATTCGGATGCATGGGATAGCTTTTACCGGAAGATTTCTTTTTCTTATCTTCTGCCATGAGGGGTCCTCCTAAAAAAGAATTTAGTCGGATTACTTTATGATGATCAGGTATATGCGTGCATGAAGAACATGTATGGGGACGGGCTCGTTGCCGGGCAGCGCGAATATGCTGAAGGGTATAAAAAAGTTTTTGGAGGCCTCAATATGCCCTATTACTATAGCGAAGAAGTGAAGTTATTATTGGTCGAACAATCGGATGAAAAAGTGGAGTTGTTATATGATTCCAACCCAAATACCTTTGAATTGCCGCTTATTGGACCAAGACCGCCATATTATTATAACCCGCGTTATGTGCCGTATTATCCCGTGATTTAAGGATGAACATAAAAAGGGAAAATTCATGAAGAACGGAGTCTGCTGAATGGGCTGCCTTGGTCTTTACAATGAGTGGACTAAATGCAGCCTAAATTCGACTCAACGAAATTCCCGATCATAACAGATGACATTAGGAAAAACTGACTATATTCTTCTATGAATTTTACAAATACGGAGATAATGGTTAAAGTTATACATAATACATAGTGCGGACTGGTGTATTGAAGGAGAGAACCATTTTGGATAATAAAATGATACAACTATTAGAAACTATACAGCAATCGGATGGTGGCCATATTTTATACTGTTTTAATGAATTGGAAGCCTACATTGAAAATGAGGCAACTTTCATCATTGCCGGTGTTGAACAGGGAGACCATATCCTGGTCGTCGAAAATGACCGTATCTTTCCTTTCGTGTATAAGAAATTGCAGCTTCATTTAAATGAGGAGCAATTGGAGCAAGTGCATCTTATGAATAATTTTGATTTTTATTGTTTTCATGGAGACTTCCATCCTTCGACGATGGTTAATTATT
The DNA here is from genome assembly GCF_042788005.1 of Peribacillus sp. YIM B13472. Classification (NCBI taxonomy): domain Bacteria; kingdom Bacillati; phylum Bacillota; class Bacilli; order Caryophanales; family Bacillaceae; genus Peribacillus; species Peribacillus sp. YIM B13472. The sequence continues at coordinate 175,499 of NZ_JBHZPG010000008.1, read as the reverse complement.
TCTTGGAAAATATCGATATATACAATAAAAGCAATCAGCACGTGCGGACTTGGGGCCATGTTGAATGGGGCCATGACGATCAAGTCAGCTTAGCGATAGGCGAATATGAAAAAGGAATCGACAAACTGATCAAGGAACGAGGATTGATTTCTGTTTGTGCATACGATGACTGCAGAATGCCTGCCGAGCTTAAAACAAACTTGATCAAGCATCATGGGGTCCTGATAACCGATGAAAAAATCACGATGTTAGCAAACGGATAGAATAAAAGGGGCGAGTTATTTGGAAAGTTTTACTGAACGGGTAATTACTATCATTCAACACATCCCTTCCGGTAAAGTGATGACATATGGTCAAATCGGACAGCTCGCCGGAAGTCAGCAAGGTGCAAGGCAGGTCGTAAGGATCCTTCATTCAAGCAGCAAAAAACATGACCTTCCTTGGCACCGGGTAATTAATGCCAAGGGAGAAATCGGCATAAAAGCAGAGGGCGCTGCGGAACACCAGAAGGCGATGCTAGAGAGTGAAGGCATTACATTCACGGAACGGAATACCATTGACCTCGAAGTATATCGTTATCATCCAGAAATATTTTAAACGTATAGCCGGATAGTAGTGGCGGTCGTGGGTTCAGTCGAAAAAGTACAGTGAAGGCCCAAACAACAGCACTTACACCAAAATCAAAGCCTAACGAACACCGAATGGATGTATAGGCTTACGAAATCGCAGTAAAAGAGGCTGATCCATGCGGATCAGCCTCTTTTTAGGAATTATGAACGGGCATACATGGCAGCATTCATACCGGCTAGCCTTCCGGTTACTAATGCCGATGTGATATTATAGCCGCCTGTGTATCCGTGTATATCCAGAATTTCACCGCAGAAATACAGTCCGTCCATCAGTTTGGATGCCATTTCTTTTGGGTGTATTTCTTTGACGGATATGCCGCCGCCCGTGACGAAGGCTTTTTCTAGCGGCTGGGTGCCGTGTACTCCAAATTGGAAGTCCTTGCATAGTTCTGCAAAGCGGCGGATTTTTTCATTTGATATCGTCGCTCCTTGTTCTTGAAGGTCGATGCCGCTTCGCTCAAGCAGAAAGTGAAGGTATCGTTCAGGAACTAAACCTTTTAAGGTATTTTTAATGGCTTTTTTCGGTTCTGCCTTGATTTCCTTCATGATGTCTTGAAAGACCTCTTCCTTGTTTCGGTCCGGCAGGGCATCGAGTTTCATTGTCACTTCCGCCAGGTTCCATTTTTTCATCGCTTTCACGACGAATTGGCTGCATCTTAGAACAGCTGGACCTGAGACGCCAAAATGCGTGAAGAGCATATCCATTCTATGTGTGATCAGGGCCTTGCCCTTTGGGTTAAGGACACTCAATGAAACATCGCGAAGTGCGAGACCTTGAAGTGTTCGATCTTTAATGAATGTTTCGTGGCTAAGTACGGGAACTTCAGTTGGGAATAGTTCGGTAATCGTATGTCCCGCCTTTTTAGCCCATGCGTAGCCGTCCCCGGTTGAACCGGTTTGGGGAACTGATTTCCCGCCGACTGCAATCACGACTGCATCTGTATCAATGGTCTGTCCATCTTTTAACCGGACACCGCTTGTTATTCCATGTTCATAGAGAACTTCCGCAACTGGAGAGTTCTTGTAGATCGTTACTTTTAAATTCGACAGGCGCGTCAGAAGGGCATCCACGACACTTTGCGCTTTATCGTTGACTGGGAACATCCGGCCATGGTCCTCTTCTTTTAGGGCCACGCCCAATTTTTCAAAGAACTGAATAATGTCTTCATTATTGAACTCTGAGAAAGCACTGTATAGAAATCGCCCGTTTCCAGGGATATGCTGGATGATTTCATCGATTGAGAGCCTGTTCGTCACGTTGCAGCGTCCGCCGCCCGAGATTGCAAGTTTCCTGCCAAGCTTCTCTCCTTTATCCACTAACAAGACATTGGCCCCTTTTTCCCCGGCTGCAATTGCTGCCATCAATCCGGAAGGACCGCCGCCAATTACCACTACATCATATTTCAAATTGATCACCACTTTATCATTTTCAGTCCCTTCATTATATAGCAAGAGCCCGTCAGATTGCGAATGTAGAAAAAAAGGAATTATTTGTTTGTGTATTATCTTCGAAAACGATAAACTTGAGTGTAGTTTTCTATAGAAAAAATACTTTAATATGATAAGATAAAGAGCGTGTGAAACGTAACTGACAAAGGCAGGAAGGGATTAGATGTCATCTAAGTTTTTAAAAGGGGCTTTTATATTAACGCTGGGATCGATTATTTCCAAGGTACTTGGTTTATTTTACGTCATCCCATTTGAACATATGGTTGGGAATAAAGGGGCTACCCTCTATCAATATGGGTACGTTCCATATACCATTTTCATTAGCTTTGCAACCGCAGGCATGCCGCTTGCTGTTTCTAAATTCATTTCGAAGTATAATGCGCTCGAGGAGTACGCCGTCGGTGAGAAGTTATTTAAATCGAGCCTGAAATTAATGGTTGTCACCGGTTTTCTCGCTTTTTTGATTCTCTATACGATGGCACCGTTGTTCACTGGAGTCTTTGGGGTCAGGCAGGAAGATGTCAAAGCTGTTACGGAGATCATACGGGCAGTCAGCTTCGCCTTGATTTTTGTACCGTTCATGAGCATCATCCGCGGCTTCTTTCAAGGACATGAAGCGATGGAACCAACGGCCATCTCCCAGGTTATCGAACAAATTGTCCGCATCGTGTTCCTTTTGGCCGGTGTGTATGTTGTTTTGAATGTCCTGGATGGAGAGTTAGTGAGAGCCATCCAAATAGCTACCTTCGCGGCGACGGTCGGGGCTATCGGCGGTTTAGTGGTGTTATTTTGGTATTGGAAAAAACAAAAACCACATTTGGACAGCTTGATGAAGAACGACCGGGGGACGATGGAGATTTCCCTGAAGGAGATCTATAAAGAAATATTCCTATCGTCGATTCCTTTCATATTCGTCGGAATCGCGATGCCATTGTTTCAGTTTGCGGACTTATTGTCTTTCAATAAGGCGATGTCGTCGATCGGGTTGCAGCATGTCGCAGAAGATGCCCTTGGGGTGTTGAATGTATATGCCCAGAAGCTTGTCTTGATTCCGATGACGCTTGCAACCGGGTTTTCGATGGCGCTTCTCCCTTCGGTGACGAAGGCATATGTAAGCGAGGATTCGGAAGAGTTCAACCGCCAGCTGAACCAAGCTTTCCAAATTTTGTTGTTCATCACGATTCCGGCGGTCGTTGGCATGTCTGTGCTGGCCGATCCGATCTATAGTTCCTTTTACAGCCATGATCCACTTGGAATCAGTGTCTTGAAGGCATATGCGCCAGTTTCCATCTTGTTTGCGCTTTTTTCCGTTTCGGCGGCCATTTTACAAGGGATCAATCAGCAAAAATATACAGTGCTCAGCTTGCTTGTGGGCTTTTTAATCAAATTGAGCTTGAATATCCCCTTGATCAAGGTGTTTGAAACGGAAGGATCCGTTTACGCTACGGCATTCGGCTACTTGGCTGCTGTGCTGCTGAATTTGTATGTCATTACCTACTTTACTGGATATCGCTACGGCCTTACCATCAGACGATCTGTTTTGATTTCTGTTTTTTCAGTGATAATGGGACTGGCTGCATGGGGTATGAACAGTTTACTATCGCTATGGCTTACAACGGAAGGGCGCTTCCAGGCGATTTTGATCGTGGCCGTTTGTGCAATTTTTGGAGCGCTCATTTATGCGGCTCTTTCCTTGAAAAGCAAACTTGCCCATCGTTTGTTCGGTGCCCGGATCGACCGGTTAAAAGCTAAATTAGGATTGTAAGCTGGAAGTTTGATGTGTAAAAAAAAGGGTATTGAATGGTGAATCCCCGATTAAAATATATTGGCCTTGCCTGTCATTAAAGTGGGCAAGGCTTTTTACTGAAAAAGGCTTTAGGAGGAAACGATGAGAATAGATAAGATTTTATCCAATATTGGTTATGGCAGCAGGAAAGAAGTGAAGAAGCTCCTGAAATCCGGCGCCGTCAAGGTTAATGAAAGGCTGATTAAGGATCCGAAGGAACAAGTGGACCCTGATACGGAAAACGTGACGGTTCATGGTGAACGGGTTGAATACAGGGAATTCATTTATTTAATGATGAATAAACCGCCGGGCGTATTGTCGGCAACGGAAGATAACTACCAAGAAACGGTCATCGACATCTTGGAGCCGGAAGATTCGGTATTCGAGCCATTTCCTGTAGGCCGTCTTGATAAGGACACAGAAGGTTTATTGCTGATCACGAATGACGGAAAGCTTGCCCACCAACTGCTTTCCCCAAAGAAACATGTCCCTAAAACATATTTTGCGGTCATTGATGGCGAAGTAACGGAACGGGATATCGAGGCATTCCGCAACGGAGTGACCTTGGATGATGGATACGAAACAAAACCAGGAGAATTGAACATTTTAAAATCAGGCCTGACATCGGATATCGAGCTAACGATCATGGAAGGGAAGTTCCATCAGGTGAAGCGGATGTTTGAGGCCGTTGACAAACGTGTCGTCTATCTAAAGCGTCTTTCCATGGGGAGTTTACAGCTTGATGAGGAACTCGAGCTTGGTGAATACCGTGAGTTGACGGCGGAGGAGCTTGAACAGTTAAAGGCGGGCCAACCGGCTGAATGATAGCTGGACACAAAAAATGAGGCGGACAATATTGTCCGTCTCAAAGTATTTTACATATCGATCTTGTTCGGGTGGTCGTTCTTTTTACGATGACATCTTCACCTTTTTACTTGTTGTCGTCCAAAGGCCGCGGCTTGGGCTTTGAACAAGGTCATTGTATGCTAAGACATTTAAATCGCGCTGCACAGTTCGAGGAGTGATGCCAAATTCTTCTACAAGCTCTTGAGTAGAAACCGTACCGTTATTGCTAATGAACATATAAACGGATTTAATACGGGTTAACATGCGATTTGTTGAAGGTTTCAAAAAATCACTCCTTATTCTTTTCATTGTTATTTTGAACAAATGAAAACAACCGATATGTCGGACAGCATTTCAGCTGTCACTATGTACTTGCTATACCCACCCTATAACTCCTCGGAAACATTTAGAAAAAATAAGATGTCATTAGCTTCATTCTACCCCTTTGCAAAAGCAAATTCTAGGGAAAAATACTAATTGACTAAATATTACATTTATTATATCAAATTTTAACAAAATTATTCTTTATACATATACAAAATTAATAAAGAGTTGTTCCATTTGTTCTTGATCATATTTTGCCAATACAGGACGCTTAATATGCATTTCGAGATTCGAGATGTCACACAACACGAACGTTGACTTTTAAGGCATGTACATGTTACTTTACTTAAAATGATTATAAATCGTAATTATTACGCTTTGTGTATTAATAGGTGCTTGATGGCTTGCGGTTACGATGTCATAATGAGGTATCGGGCAGTATAGATTTTTCATACTTATCTAAAAGGATTTAAATATAAACCAATTCGAGGTAGAGCCATATGAACGAAAGATTAATGGAGTTTTTATTGCGCGACGAAGTAACCAGACTTTCTGGCGTCAAAAAACAAGTGTATGAATTCATCGTGAACGAAGAAGATTATCTCGCATCGAAGGCGGACACGGTCGATCAATTCATGAGATTGCTGGTAAAGCATTCTCCACCCAGGCTCGCAGCCCGTCATTTCAATATGCCTTATGGGGAAATCATTCGTTTCATGAATGAAATAGAAGATGAACTGAATGAGAGATTAGAGGAAAGATACAAGAAAGTAAAGTGGATGGACTACACGGAAAAGGACCAGAAGGCATTTGTGGAATATCATAGAAAGTTATATCTATTCGTAAATTAATTGGATCATGAAAATGCCCTGGTATGGAAGGGGCATTTTTTATTTGTCCGGAACCGTTAAACGGAAATACAGCACCATCATTCCTCTCCAGCCCCCTCGCCGCAAAACGATGGAGGAACTGCCTGAACTCATAGATCACATCAACCTTCTTATAGCAGAAGGGAAAGGACCTCGTTGAAGCTAACATTCAGTGCCAGAAAAAGTGCAGCATATCCTTCATTCTCGATTGGGAATGAGATATGACTGCACTTTTTCACTTTTAACTCGATTCTTTTATTTCTTTTTACAAGGTGAGGACAGACTTATGACATCAATCTTTTCGTTAGATAACCATTCGATAGATTAATCCAGTAATGAACTGTAGTTCTCATAACGACAATAGTTGTGTCTAAACCGTTGTTCATTTTTCTTATAAACATCGTGACATTATTTCAAATCTACACCATAATTTTCTTCGATTTTCAATTCTGGTGGCTGTTTTTTAAGTCCTTTTGTCAATACAAGTAAATAAATGAAGCCTATTATTAACCAACTTACTCCAAGTACTTTTGAGTGCGCATCAAGATTCACAAGTAGTAAAATATCAAGAGCAGCTCCAATAATAGGAACAAATAAATATAAGACAGTTCCTATTACCGAACGTTCTCTATTTCTAATATAATAATGGGCAATTACGGAAATATTTACACAAGTGTACGCAAGAAACGCCCCGAAATTAATAAATGATGCTACAAGATCTAAACTTAAAAATAAAGCAAGCAAAGAGACAACACTAATGATCAGGATGTTATTTACGGGTGTTCTATATCTCGGATGCAGGGTGCCAAAGAACTTTTCAGGAAACCGTCCATCTCTTCCCATCGTATAGAGGACTCGTGATGCACTTGCCTGGGATGACATGGCACTGCCCAATACAGCTAATGCGTAAAGCGCAAGATATATTGAGTACATCGCCTTTCCACCAACAAGTTTAATAATTTCGTAGGCAGCTGAATCAGGATCAATAAATGTGTGATACTCTGGCCATACAAGATACGAGAAATATGAAACACTTGTAAAGATTAATCCACCACCCAGAGTAATTAAAATAACAGCTCGGGGAATTGTTTTCTTAGGGTTCACTGTCTCTTCCGCAAACGCTGTAACTGATTCAAACCCAAGGAAACAAAAGCATAATAATGCTGCTCCAGCTATTGTATAAGAAAAGGGTTCTTTCGAATTATAGAATGGCTCAAAAGATAAAAGAGTCGCCGTGCCTTCCCCCATAAAAATTTCCTTAATAGAAAACCCTATAAAGATAAGGATAAAAAGAAAAGCAAAAATCGTAATGAATGCGTTTACACTTGTGGCAAACTTCAATCCTTTAATATTAATAAAAGTGACGAGCATCAGCATACCTGCAATCCAAATGTAACTTGGAATAGCAGGAAAGGCTGCTGAGAAAAAAATGCCAAATACTAAATAGTTGACCATTGGCATAAATAAATAATCCATTAAGATTACCCATCCGACAAGAAATCCGACAGAGGGATTGATCGATTTTTGCGTATAAACATAGGCAGAACCGGAAGATGGAAACGCAATTGCCATTTTTCCATAACTGTAAGCAGTAAACATCATTACCACAAGAGCAACTATCATTGCCCCCGGAACCGTACCGTGGGAAATATTAGCTGCAATACCATACGTAGTAAAAGCTGTGGTTAACCCCATAAATGAGAAACCAAACAACACAACTGGAATGAGTGTCAGTGTTCTATCTGTTTTCCTTAAATTTGACATGTGAAATATTCACCTCTTATACCTGATTTAACTCATTTACAATAAATGGGATTTGTGTTATTGCTTCCAAGGCTTTTTTAATACGTGGTTTTCTAGAAATCATATAAAAGTCAGATAGACGCTAGGGAGCCTGCTTTGAATTATCCATGAACTTGTTGTGTAGAACTTATTTTCCCATTCCCCGTAAGAATTCCGTCTGCAGAATAACAAAGATAATTCCTGCAAAAATCTTCTCGGCATCTATACTGACTACTGGAATTTCTTTAGTAGTGACTTGTTCAATAACGTGTATACTTATTTCTAATCAATAGAAAAACGTAGAATATGAGATAACTCTAAGGACGCTTAATTATTTGGACAATAGTAACTCCGTTTTTATTTCTGTATAAGGCATGTTATGATTGATCCCAACTTCGTGATGAACAATTTCACCGTTCAAAGTGCTGATACAATTTCTTACTATTACATCATTTACTATAACCTCTTTCAAACCATTATTCGCAATGTCCATAATATATGGGCCGGTTGTCATCAACATCATGTTTGTCGAGGTTTGTGGACATAGAGCCGGCATATTCGGGACACAGTAATGTAGGACTTCTTGTTCGTAGTAAACTGGTTCCTCTAAAGTCGTATAACGTGAGGTTTCAATTATACCCGTTCCTGCAATATCAATAATAATAGAATTAGGTTGCATCTTACTGACCATCTCTCGTGTTATGAGAGGCTCGGTTACCCCTGGCATCGGATAAATTGTATTAATTAAAACATCACTTTGAATAAGTTCTTCGAACATCATATCTTTATCCCAACACAAAATGTCCACCTGTGGCAACTGATTGTTCAAATAATCGATGCGTTTCATTGAGGCTTCCATGATCGTTACATTCAATCCAAGGCCCACAGCAACTTGCGCAGTATTGAGTCCAGCATTGCCACCACCAAGTATGAATACTTTGCTCGACGGTAAACCGGCCAGTTTCCGGAGAAGTATTCCTTTTCCACCATAACCATATTGAGCATATTTGACTGCTTCAAGCATTGCCAATGTCCCTGCAATTTCACTCATTGGTTTAATCGTAGGTCTTGTCCCATCAGGTAAAACGATTAATTCCATTGATATTGAAATTGCTTTTTTATCTAGTAATGCCTGTGTCATCTCATGATTTACATCTTCCGCCAAATGAAACCATGCCATTATCATTTGATTTTCTTTAAGAAGGCCGTATTCATATGGTTGAAGCTCCTTCACTTTAACAACAAATTCTGCCTTCTCATAAATTTCGTCAATCGTGTTTACTATTTTTGCTCCAGCCAAAATATATTTCTCGTCACAAAAACCACTAGCTTCACCTGCCATGCTTTGTATTAGTACTTCATGACCGAAAGCTGTTAATTTTTTTACCCATGATGGATTTAATCCCACTCTAGTCTCTGCGGTTTTTAATTCTTTAGGAACTCCTACTATCATTGTTCATTCTCCTTTTTAATTGTATTTAATTTATTGAACATTCTAAAATCTTACAGGGAAATGATAACCCTTTCATTAGACACGAGGTTAAATGTATATTAGTTTTTTTTTAACCAAGCACTTTTGGTCATCTTGAACTTTTATGAATGCAGCATTGGGAAAAGGTGATAATTTTTCCATTGTTCATCTAATGTTTTAGTAGTTTCAGTACTCCACCGTTATTCTATAGAATATATTCATGCGCACAAATAACTGATGAAAAATGGTGTAAATGGATACCATCATGAAAGATTCTCAGGTTGATTAAGGTATTTCATCAAAGCACGTAAAAGAACATTACTTGGGGTTAGACAGAGATGGGGATTCATATTTCATGGGCTTAGACTTTCTAATATAGTTATAATAAAATGATACAGTTAACAATTATTAAATGAGGAGGTACACATGCTTACAGTACAAGATGTTCTTAAGCGCTCACTCTTTTCAAAGACGGATGTAGTTGCGGGGGCAAACGGGTTGCACCGTCAAGTGAAATGGACACATGTCCTTGAAATCCCGTTTTTTGATGATACCATCTTTCAGGGAGGGGAACTGATACTCTCCACCGGATTTGGGTTTGAATGGAGAGACTCCTCTAATACTTCATTTTTGTTAAATCTTATCGAACGCAACGCCTCATGTTTATGTATAGAACTTGGACACTACTTCGAAAAGGTCCCTAATGAAATGATCGAGATGGCAAATGAGTATAACTTTCCGATTATTATTTTCAAAGAATTCATAAATTTCGTTGAAATAGCACAGGATCTACATTCGTTTATCATTAATGCTCATCATGAGAAGTTGGTTACATTAGATTCGATATCAAGAAAGTTCCATTCATTGTCACTCACTACTCATGGGTTATCAAATATTTTAAAGTTGTTGCAACAGAAGACAGAAGCACCAATTATCTATCTTCCTATAGAAGGAACACCTTTTTCGATTCCAGGATTGAAAAATGAATTTATGGAACAGCTACTTCAAACCATTTATGAAGATAAAGAACACTGGCATGACCGAATTACAAATGATTCGCCCGTTGAATGGAAGGCATTAAACCATACTATTCTTCTCCAACCGATCGGGGCAATGGATCAAATCTGGGCGTACCTTGTTATGGTTCTAGATCGTGAATCGGATGAATTCGATTTCCTAATCCTTGATCGTGCTTCTCTAGCAATCTCACAAGACTTACTGCGCAAACATTATTTGGACGAAAAACGATTACGTTTAGAATCTACATGGCTAAATGATTTACTTTATAGACGCATCAATAATGAGGAACAAGCAAGGGGATTTATTTCGTTAAAATCTAAGCGCGCTTCTATACATTATCGAGTTGCAATCGTTGATATCGAAGATGTTTTTCATTCGTCTTCATTAAGTTTATCGGATGAAGAAAATGAATCTGCTATATATCATTATTCTTTAAAAATTCGATCTGGGTTCGCAAAATATTCTTTTACACCCTATATCACCTCAATAAGAAATCAAATTATTGTATTAGCTATTGATCTCGGAACTGCCGATTCCTCTAAGGCACGCTTCTTGAAAGTGATCGATGCCTTGCTATATGTTAAAGAAGGTGAATCCAGCCAAATCCGTATAGGTGTTGGACGGCAATACCAGTTACTTTTGGATGCTCATACTGGTTATCGAGAAGCGCAGTTAGCTTTAAATTATCGTACGTTTTCAACAAGTGCCTTTTACGAAGACCTTGGCATCTTTCGGTTGATACAATTAATTCAGCATGATCAAGATACAGCCCATTTTATTGAGGACTATCTCTCTCCTTTAATATCCTATGATAAGGAATATGGAACGGAATTGCTTCTGACCTTAGCAAAATACTTTGAGCTTGATCGATCAAAGAAGCTTACTGCTCAAAAATTACATATTGTAAGACAAACACTCTATCATCGGCTGGAAAAAATAAAAAAGATTCTTGATTTTGATTTTGATATGCCGGAGAACAGATTAAACGTTGAAATGGCTTTGAAAGCATATCAACTCATACAACAAGTGGGAGTACCTACGAAGTAGTTATCAACCGCGAACCACGGGGCGCATAGGTAACAATGTTAAGACCGAGGATATAATAATTTAGCAATAATATTCATTGACGTCCCATACCCTTACTCCATTTTTAACCTAATTTTTCATTCTAATGGTAATACTCCATTTATCATTCATACGTACTTAGTGAATGGTAAGTTTTAGTGAATGGAAATGAAAAACTCTGTTGATTTTTAAAATGAACAGAGTTTTTTAATAAATCCATATTGTAAGAAGTGAGAAAAGAGTGTACGATTAAATGAGAATGATAATCAATCACATTTGATTACCGAGGAGTGGACGTTATGGAACAGCAAGATTTATTTGATGTAACGGTTATTGGGGGAGGGCCAGCAGGCCTTTACTCCACTTTTTATAGCGGACTTAGAGAAATGAAAGTTAAACTGATTGAATACCAGCCAAGGCTAGGCGGGAAAATTCATGTCTATCCAGAGAAAATGATTTGGGATGTAGGAGGGCTGACACCCACTACTGGGGAAAAATTAATTGAGCAGCTAGTGGAGCAAGGGTTAACATTCAATCCAACAGTCGTCTTGAATGAAAAAGTGGAATCCATCACACGCAATGAAGAAGGTATCTTCGTTTTACATACAGCTTCAGGTCAAATGCACTTTTCCAAGACGATCATTGTCGCGGTTGGCGGCGGAATTCTGAATCCGCAAAAGTTGGAAATAGACGGGGCAGAAAGGTTTGAGGTCTCCAATTTAAACTATACTGTTAAGTCTTTCAATCAATTCAAGGATAAGACGGTGATCATTTCAGGCGGCGGGAATTCTGCTATAGACTGGGCAAATGAATTGGAGCCATTCGCCAAAAAAGTGTATCTGACATATAGGAAAGATAGTTTAGCAGGTCATGAATCACAAGCAAGGCAATTGATGGAAAGCTCTGCTGTTTGTTTCTTGAATACGACGATTACAAAACTGATTGCCTGCGCTGACCATGAATCAATTGAGCATGTTGAACTGACGAACCATGAAACGGGAGAGGTTTCTTACTTGCCGATCGATGAAGTCATCATCAATCATGGTTATGAGCGTGATACATCGCTGCTTCGAAATAGTAAAGTGGATATAGCAATAGCCGACAATTATTATATTGAAGGTACTCCTGCAAGTGAATCCTCGATGGATGGAATATACGCTGCCGGTGATATCCTTAAGCATGAAGGTAAATTGAACCTAATAGCAGGTACTTTTCAAGATGCAGCAAATGCCGTAAACAAGGCAAAGCAATATATCCAGCCTGACGCTCACGGAGTGGGGATGGTTTCTTCCCATCATGAAATCTTTAAAAAGCGCAACAGGGAATTGATCAAGGAAATGATGAAACCGGCTGGGGTACATTAAAGGGAAAATAAAAGCTCCAGGGCCTCATGGGCCCTGGAGCTTTTAGCAGATTATAGAGATTCTTTGATGACCTTCTTGTAATGGAATACGGATAGGATTCCGAAGATCGAATACAGTGCCGTGTATAATGCCATGACGATGATCATCGGTGTCCAAACTTCGGTCCCGAAAAAGAACCATCCTGATTGGACTGCGAAATAACTGTGAAGCAGCCCGACGATTAAAGGAATGCCGAAATTGAAAACTTGTTTTGCTTGGATTCCACTGAGTAAGTCACCTCGCGTGAATCCAAGTTTTCTTAAGATCGTATAATTGGATTTTTCACCTTCACTTTCATCCATTTGTTTGAAATAGAGGATACAACCGGATGTGATAAGGAAGGTTAATCCCAAGAAGCCGACGATGAACATGATAAGACCCATGTTCTTCTTCTGGGTGTTGAACATTTCCAATTGGGAATCATTCACATGTTCTTCTTTGAAACTCATTTTATTGAATAGATCATTCGCTTTTTCAAGTTCAGCCTCATCCTTCACATCAATGCCGATATTTACAGATGAAACTTTTTGGATTTTCGGGTCGATATCCTTTTTCAAACGGTCGAATATCGTTTGGTCTACAATGGCAACCGGCATTCCGCCGTTCGTGAAGTAATAGGACAGGAAGGTATCATCTTTCAATCCCATATATGTTTGCGGAATCACTTCGTGTTTGCCCTTCAGTTCAATCTTTCCGGAATCCTTCAAGGATATGACCTTTTCCATAATATTACTGTATCCGCTGAAAAGGGTCTCATCTTCAGCGAGGTTGATTCCTTTAACGGATTCATCACTGATGACGGAAACTGTCATGATGTCCGGATCAAAGTTCACTTCATCCAGGCTGGTCTCCATAATTTCCTTTACATTGACATCCACTTGAATGACATCGATCACCTTTTCGTCATAATCAATTTTACTGTCTGATAAAGCTTCTTTGAATGCATCTGCATCTTTCATATCCGTCATCGAAAAATCGGTAGGGATACTGCTTTGTGCACTCTTCTCAGCAGAGTAGTAAGAGATATAGCTTAATGATAATAACCCAATCGCCAAAGCCGAAACGGTCGTGATGATCGTCAATAATATCGCATTCGATTTCATCCTGAACATGATGGAAGAAAGGGACAATACTTCATTGATATTCAAATATCCATTTTTCTTTTTACGGATGATATTAAAGATGAAGCTTACGGATCCTTTATAGAATAGGTAGGTCCCGATGATGACGGTTGCCAGAATGAAGACCATGGCCATAAAAAGCTCGGTCATATCTGAAAAAGCTCCATCGAATAATTTGGATGAAATGACATAGCCAGCAATGATCAAGATGATCCCGAATAACCCGATGATCATTTCGAAAATCGAAACCTTTTTCACTTTTCCTTCCGTCATGGAAGTCACTCTAAATAACGATAGAATGGTTTGCCTTTTAATGAAGGCATAATTCATCAACATGATGAAAAGATAGATGGCGCTAAAAACGAGCAAGGTTTGCACTAGCGGCTGAAAAGAAAAGTTAAGAGTCGCGATTGCCTGGACACCCATTATTTTAAATAGTATCATGATGATCAATTTTGACGCGGCAAACCCTACAAAGATTCCCAGGAATACGGAACAGAAATACAGGATCAGGTTTTCCAGACTCAGGATACGGAATATCCTGTTCTTGGTCATGCCTATCAATTGGAATAAGCCAATTTCTTTACTGCGTCTTTTTATGAAAATGCTATTGGCATATAAAAGGAATATGGAAACAATTGCAACAAGCAGGATCGATGCAGCCTTGATGGAGGCGGCTCCTTTCACCGTACCCTCCGCTTCATCCAGCGCTGGGTCATATTGCAAAGTGACAAATGCAAAGTAAAGGGAAGCGCTGAAGACCAGGGCAAACACATACAGATAATAGTTCTTCAGATTTTTCTTCAGATTTCGAAAGATGAGTTGATTAATGCTCATTTTGAACCCCTCCCAATACACCTTGTGTTTTCATGATGTCTTTGAAGAAGGTTTGTCTGGATTGTTCACCTTTATTCAATTGTGTATATATTTGTCCATCTTTAATGAAAATGACTCGGCTGCAATAACTGGCCGCCACTGGATCATGGGTTACCATGATGATGGTCGCTTTGCGCTTTTGATTCATTTCGCTCAGTTTGTTCAGTAAATCGGAAGCTGATTTGGAGTCAAGCGCCCCAGTCGGTTCATCCGCGAAAATGATGCTTGGATCATGGATGAAAGCCCGTGCTGCAGACGTACGCTGTTTTTGACCGCCGGAAATTTCATTCGGGTATTTATCCTTCACTTCATATATGCCCAGTTCTTTCGCCACGCTATCAAACTTTTGTGCCGCTTCATTAATGGGCGTTTTTGTAATGGATAAGGGCAGAAGAATATTTTCTTTGACAGTCAGTGTGTCCAATAAGTTGTATTCCTGGAAGATGAAGCCTAGATGGTTCTTCCGAAATTCGGCCAAATTCTTTTCTTTCATCCCTGAAATCACTTTTCCATCGATTGTAATGGTGCCGTTGCTGATTTTATCGATCGAGGAAAGGACATTAAGCAAAGTCGTTTTTCCTGAACCGGATGCACCCATGATACTTACGAATTCACCTTCTTGTATGCTTATATCAAGACCCTTTAATACTTCCTGTTTATTGAATTTATTACCATAGCTTTTATGGATTTTTTTCGCTTCTAATATATTCATTTGGATACACTCCTTTTTTTCTATATCCTCATTATAAAAGGCCATGTATTTCTTTTCCTTCGTTTGGACGAACAAAGAATAAAAGCATGTGACACTTTTGTCACATGCTTGTGATATTCACGAAATCATTTCTTTTTGGGAAGGTCAGGGTAACGGTCGTTCCGGTTCCAAGCTCTGACTTCACGTCAATGGAGATGAATAGGGACTCGGCTGCATTCTTTGTTAAATATAAACCCATGCCAGTTGCCGCAGTGTCACGATGATTTGTCGTGGAAGTAAATCCTTTATCAAATATTCGGGATAAATCCTTTGGGTCGATGCCCCGTCCAGAATCCTTCACTTCAAGAACCGTTTGTTCAGCCTGTACATGGCTATATATCGCGATATCTGAGTTTTCACTGTATTTAATGGAGTTGGTCAAGAGCTGCCTCATGATGAAGGCCAGCCATTTGGCATCAGTAAGCACTTCGGTTACATCCAATTGTATGTCGAAGCCGATCCCTTTTTGAATGCACCATGATTGCAGCGTTTTAATCTCATCAAAGATTATTGTTTCCAAATCGGTTTTCTCTATATACAAATCATTTTCGATGAAAGGCATGCGCCTTTGATGGAGCTGCTGATCAAGAAGTAGGTGAATGCGGAGCCACTCATAAGTCAAATGCGATTTCAGCAATTCATCATCCAAGCGGTCAATCATTAAATGCATCGCCGTCAATGGTGTCTTCACTTCATGAATCCAAGCTAATAATTCATCTTTCTCCTGCTCTAAAGTCATTTGACCAATTGATGCGGATTGCTTCAATATTTCGGTTTGGTTAATGATGCTGTTTTCTATGATTTTTTCGAAAGGGCTTTCTGGTTCGGCTATATTCGTAATATCCAGGTTGTCTTCCCGCGCTTCTAAACTTTTATAAAAATATGTTTCTTTTTTATAGCGGAATATCAAAAACATAATGAATATGAGCAATGATAAAAAAACAATATACAGTATGGGCTTTAACGGTATCGCCGAATCAAGATAAGCGACAAAGATAATGAATAGATGAAGAAGTATGTAGAATATGATCCAGCTGAACCTTTCCACGAGAAATTTTTTGATCATGCATTGGCCTCTTCTACGGCGATATAGCCCTGTCCAACCTTCGTTTCGATAAAATGCCCTAAACCCAGTTCATCCAATCTCTTTCGTAAACGGTTCACATTCACTGTAAGGGTGTTATCGCTTATGAAACGTTTGTCATCCCATAAGCTGTTGATCAATTCTTCGCGGCTTACGATCTTGTTTTTCTGTTCCATGAGCTTTTTCAAGATGAAAATTTCATTTTTCGTCAATTCGATTGTGCCAGTCTCAGCCGATACCGTGTTCTTCTCGTAATCCACAGTTGCGCCGCACCAGGTTTTCAATTCGACCTTTTCGGTATTGTAATTATAGACACGGCGTAGGGTGGCCTGTATCTTGGCAATGAGTACATCGAAATGAAAAGGCTTCTGGATAAAATCATCAGCTCCAAGCTGCATGGACATCACCATGTCGGTAGGATGATCACGTGAGGATAAAAAGATGATGGGAACATTGGAATGGGTCCGGATCATTCTGCACCAATGAAACCCATCAAACTTCGGCAACTGTATATCGATGATGACCAAATCAGGTTTTATTTCCGTGAATTCCTGAACCACTTTACTAAAATCGCCGATTCCGTAAATATCATAAGACCATTGCGCCAATCTATCTTTAATTTCATTGAATAACGTCGTATCATCTTCTATCAATAGTAGTTTAAACAATGGGTTCACCGCACTTTCCAGCTTTTTCTTAAAAGTATATAGTAAAAACTCTATAGGTTCTAGAGGAAGGGAGGAACAGGAGCTGTAATAGCCTGTCCATCATTACCGGTTGTACGTATACCATTATTATATTAGAATTGACAATAACGAAGGAGGAAGTGAATTTATGTCTGATTTTCCCAATTGCCCTGCATGTGATTCAGAATATACATACGAAGACGGAAGTCTTTTTGTTTGCCCGGAATGCGCCCATGAGTGGACGCTGGAAGCGGAAACGGAAAATGGTGATCAAAAGAAGACTATCAAGGATGCTAATGGAAATGCCTTGAACGATGGTGATACCGTTACGGTAATCAAGGACCTTAAAGTGAAAGGGAGCTCATCCGTCTTAAAAATGGGCACTAAAGTCAAAAGCATCCGTCTAGTTGATGGAGATCATGATATTGATTGCAAGATTGATGGTTTTGGTGCAATGAAATTAAAATCCCAATTTGTTAAAAAGATATAATTATAAAAAACGGCCTAATCCTTGATTAGGCCGTTCTTTTTTACGTTAATGATTCCTTCTTAATAAACTTTGTCACCGTTAAAGATTGAGTTCTTAACGACCACATAGTCCACATTCCGGATGGCTTCCAACTTGGTTCCGCCGGCATATGAAATGGAAGACTGAAGATCTTGTTCCATTTCCTTCAACGTATCTTCCAAAGATCCTTTGTGCTCGACATACATCTTTTTACCTTCAACGTTTTTCTTTTCACCTTTTTGGAATTCAGAAGCTGAACCAAAGTATTCTTTAAAGGCTTTTCCATCTTTCTCGATCGTTTGACCTGGAGATTCTTCATGTCCAGCAAATAGTGAACCGATCATGACCATGGAAGCTCCAAATCTAACTGATTTAGCAATATCACCGTTTGTACGAATGCCGCCGTCAGCTATGATTGGCTTGCTTGCCGCTTTTGCACACCAGCGAAGTGCAGCTAGCTGCCAGCCGCCCGTTCCAAATCCAGTCTTGATTTTAGTGATGCAAACTTTCCCTGGCCCGATGCCAACCTTTGTAGCATCCGCACCGGCATGTTCCAATTCCCGTACCGCTTCAGGAGTTCCCACATTTCCTGCAATGACAAAACTTTCAGGTAAGTGTTTTTTTATATGCTGTATCATCTTTATCACGGCATTGGAATGGCCGTGTGCAATATCTATAGTAATGTATTCAGGCACAATGTTGTCAGCCGATAATTGTTCAATGAATCCGTATTCTTCTTCTTTAACGCCGACACTGATGGAAGCGATCAATTCTCGTGAATGCATATCTTTAATGAAAGTCAGTCGTTTTTCTGGCTCAAAACGATGCATTACATAAAAGTAACCGTTTTCAGCTAAGTAAATGGCAATCTTTTCATCTATGATCGTTTGCATATTGGCAGGTACTACAGGTAACTTGAATGTATGTTTACCCAAAGTAACGGATGTATCACACTCAGAACGACTATTTACTACACATTTTGCAGGAATTAATTGAATATCTTCATAATCAAACACGTTTTCCATGTTATGCACCTCTATATACGAATATTTTTATCTTTATATATTAAAATTGTTCGCCCAATAGGTAATGTACATCATTTTTGACAGTAAGTCAAAATTTTTAATGGTTCTATTTTGATTTTATTACAGCTTGATGGAAAATCCGTTACAGGACAGGAAGCTGAAAAAGACGGATGATATGATACTTTGGAACGTTGATTTCCTCTTCAGGCACTCGCTTTCCGCGGGCGGTCAGCCCTCGGCGCTATTACGCCTGCGGGGTCTCCCTTGCCACGCTTTCCCCGCAGGAGTCTCGCGCCTTCCGTTCCAATCATCTTTGTGTTAAAAGATAGGTCTTCTTTGTCTACAAACAAGATAATAATTGTTTGCCAACATTTTTTTGGGGTTTGTAAAATGGGAACGTTGATTTCCACTTCAGGCACTCGCTTTCCGCGGGCGGGCGGGAGCCTCCTCGGCGCTTTTACGCCTGCGGGGTCTCCCTTGCCACGCTTTTCCCGCAGGAGTCTCGCGCCTTCCGTTCCAATCAACTGGAACGTGTTTTAAAACAAAAAACTGCAGGCCGGTCTCATCTCGAACCATGTTTAAGACTAGTTTATCCTTCATGTTTTTTTCATGTACTCCTTAATGGATGGAAGAAATGTGCGACACTCCTGCCAATAACTGGCTAGCCGAGACCCCGCAGGCGCTTACTTTGATGAGGCTTGGCAGACAGTCGGCGGAAAGGGAACGGATTTCTGAAATCAACTGGAATTTTAAAAAGAAAAAACTGCAGGCCGGTCTCATCTTGAACCATGTTTAGGACTAGTTTATCCTTCATGTTTTTTTCCTGTACTTCTTAATGGATGGAAGAAATTTGCGACACTCCTGCCGAATAACTGGCTAGTCGAGACCCCGCAGGCGCATGCTTTGATGAGGCTTGGCAGACAGTCGGCGGAAAGGGAACGGATTTCTGAAATCAACTCCACTGTTTTTATTTGTCTACTGCATTAAATACTTAAGTATTTTCACCAATCTGTATGACTTTTACACCTTTACGTTTTTTTACATCTTCTTAACGGGACCGACATGGCACTAAGTTAAAATGATAATGGGTAACGAATAAGAATGGGGGGATTGGCATGAAGGTTGAATTACATTGTCATACGAACATTTCAGATGGTTCCAGTTCTTTTGAAGAACTATTGGAGGTTGCAAAAAGGGAGAGCATTGGCCATTTAGCGATTACGAATCACGATACAACGATGAGATTGCAAGAGATGGTGGAACGGGGAAAGGAAATAGGAATTGAAATCATCCCTGGAATAGAAGTTTCTGGTTATGACTTTGCAAGAGGAAGGCGTGTACATATTTTGGGCTATTTTGTTGAGCCTGGTCATAAGGCGCTTGAGGAGCTATGTAACCCACTGATTCATAAGAGGAATGCAGCTTCTGAAAAAATGGTGGAACGGCTGATTCATGCAGGATATCGAATAACTTGGGATCAGGTTTCTAAATTCAGGGGAGGAACCGGTGTTTATAAACAGCATATTATGCTGGCGCTGCGGGAATCGGGGTATACGGATTCTATCTATGGAGATTTGTATAAGAAGATCTTCAGTCGCGGCCAAAATGGAGAAGAGCCAGGCACTGCCTTCATTCCTATGGAATATGTGGATGCCATCCTTGCTGTGAAGGCGATTCGTGCTGCCGGAGGCGTTCCGGTCCTTGCTCATCCTGGACAATACGGTAGCTTCGAAATTATTCCTGATCTTGTAGAAGCAGGGCTTGAAGGGATTGAAGTTCTTCATCCGCATCATGGTCATGAAGAAGAGGAAAGAGCGATTTCATATGCAGATCAGTATAATCTCATTAAGACAGGAGGTTCAGATTTTCATGGGGATTATGGGGAGAAGCCGATTCGGCTTGGCGGTATGAGCCCAGGAAAGGAATGTGTGGATGCTTTGAAATTAAGGAAAAAAAGCATGTCCATTAATGATGTGGTATTGAGAAATATTGATCTATGAAACCAGGAATTTTACTGTGAAAGCGACCTGATCATATGCCGGATGAGCAAGTTGAAAGAATGAACGATGCAGGATGTTGTATTGAAAAGACATAAGATAAGTATTCCCTTTTGTTCTGGTAATTGACCAGGACTTTTTTTTACAAGAAAATCATGGTAGCTTCATATTTTCTCATTACACTGACATTAACAAGTAAAAATAGGTATTGGGCAGATCTATTATTTAAAGGGGGATTTCTGTTGGCGGAAAAAAACTTTTTAGTGGATCATTTAATATCGGAAATTAATAGTGGGACCTTTCAATTGGATAAAAAGTTACCTTCAGAGCATATACTCGCTGATCAATTTAATGTTCCAAGCATGGTTGTCAGGAAGGCATACGAGGAGCTTCAAGATTTAGGCTTTATCTATTCAAAGCAAGGTAAGGGAAGTTATGTCCAGGAAAGCAAGAAGCAAATTCCGTTAATTCTATCCGGAGATGTCAGTTTCACCGAGAAAATGAAAGAATTCCAGTTTTCCTTTCAAACGAGTACTATTTTTTGCGAAGAAATTTCTTACGATCAGAAGATTTTTCAAAGCCTCGAGGCGGAAAGTGATGACAAGGTCTTTAAAATTGGCAGGCTTAGGTTAATGGACGATTTCCCGATTGCTCTTCATACATCTTTTGTAGCAAAATCAACATTTCCTGAAATTGAAAAGGACGGTCCGGATATTACCTCTATGTTTCAATATTATAGGCAGCGTGGCTTTGTGGAATTCGGATCCAGCAGCAGTACACTGAACGTGATTTTTCCTACTCTTTTCGAACGGGATATCTTGCAGTGTTCAAGTTTAATTCCACTTTTGCAAGTGGAATCGTTATGTCGGGATAAGCGGAGCAATCAAGTCCTTGAGCACACGGTCATAATCTATCGAAGCGATTGTTTCACATATGTTATATAAAAACTTCCATTCCAGATATCGCTCGAATTCACAAGTAAATGCTCTGAATTCACGAGTAAAGGTACGAAACTCACGAGTAATTGCTTCGAATTCACGAGTAAAAGTAAGAAACTCACGAGTAAATGCTCAGAATTCACAAGTAATGGCACGAAACTTTTTATAGAAGCCCTGCAAGCAAGCGGAGCGAATTGGTGGCAAATCGTGTTCCAAGTCATCATTCCATCTTCGATCACTTATATCATTTCATGGCATCTTGATGCTAGAACAGGGAAATATGGGTTCTGCCCATCTGTCAATTTGGTGCAGCCCCCGACAGTCCGTTCGTTTCATAGTATGCATGAAAGAAGACCACAAGATGAAGTGGTCTCTTTGTTTGGAAATCGATTTAAATGGTGTCATTGACATAAAGGCTTATATAAGGGCGGACTTTATTTCTTGTATCTGTTTGATATGCCTTTGTTCATGTAAGGATAATAATTCAATCCATTGATCCAATGAGAGGTCCCCAAACAGGGGATGCTTGGCTTTCTTTCTATTTAACAAGATATCTGAATCCATATCATAAAGAACCTGTAATAATCGATCCCTTGATTTTCCCAGCAAATCCATAAGGCTCGATAATTGAAATGGGGTTGAAGAGGGTGAAACGATGTCAGGGGATACGAATTTCTTTTTTCTATTAGTAACCAGGTAAATGTTTTTTTGAATGATATTATTAAAATCCCTTTCCCGAATGCCATTTGCTATAGCTTCTGTAAAAACCTGTTCCGTAAGATATAAATGATGGCAAATTTGGGCGATGCCCCATACTTCAGGTGCTGGCCTATGGTGGAGCATTTTTTCATCCAACTCCGTAATTTCCTCTATTAACTGTTTTCTTGATTCGAATAGCAAATCATACTCGATATAATTCATGAGAACTCCCCTTTTGTGACACCCCCATATGAAAGCATCACTGATTTTTTGATATAGGAAAAAACAAAGGGATATCTGACTGCATAAAGAATGCAAAAAAACTAAGGTGGTACGATGTGGAACTTATAAACATTGATTTCAAAAGGATCATGATTTTAATTCAATGATGGAATATGAATGTGATTGCAGGGGTGTGACACTATGCAATTTAGGAAGGTTTCTATTTGGGAAAGATCGTAAAAGATATCTCGCATTGTACAAAAAAAAGCATGTTTCAAGTGTAAGACATTGGTTCATGTTGTCTTGAGGAAGAGATGCAGAACTGAAGTCAGGTCTGTACTTCCAGGGACTACATTTTTTCTGGAGTTTTGATACCCTATCATGCCTATGCAAAAAAGTTAAGTTTATGCCTACTATTCATTTACAAGAATGCGACGTCCAGGGCTTCCTCTGATGAACAGGGAAATGTAAGTTGGCATTCAAAGGGAAAAGAAACTAAAAGAAGCTGGACATTGGAATTGATTATATCTGAATTATAGCACAGTTAATATTTTCCTAGAAATGATTAAATGAAAAAAGACGGAAGGTTTACACATCGTCTTTTTCCTTTTTATATTTGATAGACTATCAAGAGAAAAGTTGCTAACGCAATGGGGGAGCTTATAAACTGAAGATAGACAAAATGAACGAGGATGGTGAATGCCAATGGCTAAAACAATAGTCGAAAAACTGAATTTACATAAATATGAACGGGTTGCAGTCTTGAATCTGCCAGCAGGTGCGGATTGTTTAGCGGAGCTGCCGGATTACGATACAGAGCTTAATGAAAGTGCCTATGATCTTATATTTGCTTTTGTATTGGATATGGATTCTTTAAAAGGAATCGTGGATAAGGTAATCGAGAAAAAACAATTGAATAAAAATGGCTATATTTATTTGGCGTACCCCAAGAAGGGGAATAAAGAATATGCTACATATATTCATCGTGATGATCTGATGCAAGGCCTTGGTGCGGATGATGACGGTTATGTTGGCTCGAGTGAACTGAAGTTTGCACGTATGGTTGGCTTGGATGATGTCTTTACGGTAGTCGGACTGAAAGAAGATTCGAAAAATAGAAACCGTCCATCTACTAAAGCAAGCCAATCAGTAGATGATTATATCGAAATGATTTCTGAAATTGAGAAAGATTTGCAGGATTCTCCTGATTTGCTTGCGTTCTATCAATCACTTACCCCAGGGTATCGCAAGGATTGGGCTCGTTACGTGTATAGTGCAAAGCAAGAGGCGACCCAAGTGAAACGGCGCCAGGAAATGAAAATGATTTTA
Source organism: Peribacillus sp. YIM B13472 (assembly GCF_042788005.1). NCBI lineage: Bacteria > Bacillati > Bacillota > Bacilli > Caryophanales > Bacillaceae > Peribacillus > Peribacillus sp. YIM B13472. Next base: position 151,619 of record NZ_JBHZPG010000008.1, on the reverse strand, counting down.
GGAGAAGGTTACAAGAGCAGGGATCTATATCGAAGAAATAAATGAGGGTGGGGAATGTCTTCCATTCTCATTTTTCATGTTCTGTTCATCCTATCAAAAGCATATACTAGACCGAATCCGAACTTAAATCGTAATAATTATGATTTGCGAGGTGGTAGAATATGCTTTTGAAACGATACACGGGAAATTTGCTGTTAGTGATTCTGCTGTTTTTGATGCTGGCATTCTTTTTTCTAGGCGATGTATTCATTCCCAAAGCGATTGATCTCTCGGGCTACCCGATGCTTCATTCTGTGTTCGTCGTGTTTTTGGGATTGTTTTTAGAATCGATTCCTTTCCTGTTCCTGGGGGCCATTGCCTCATCGTTCATCCAGTTGTTCATCAGTGAAGAAATCATTCAGCGGATGATACCAAAAAGCCCCCTGATGGCCATTTTTGCTGCGATAGGGGCGGCGCTGATCATTCCGGTTTGCGAATGTGCAATCATTCCGGTCGTCCGGAGATTGATTCAAAAGGGTGTTCCTGTCCATGCAGGTGTTGTCTTACTCGTAACAGCCCCAATATTGAATGTCATCGTGTTTGGCTCAACTTATTATGCATTCCAAAGTAATCCGGCCATTCTATATGGAAGAATCATCCTTTGTGTCCTGACGGCCATAATTGCAGGTTTATTCATTCATATATTCAGCACTAAAGATGTGGTGAAAGAGGAGAAGCTGGAACTGGTACACGGGCATGAACATGATATTCAGTCCAGTAAATGGACAAGCTTCATTGATCATACTTCACAGGAATTTTTTATGGTCGGCAGATACTTTATCATCGGGGCCTTGTTTGCCAGTGTATTTCAAGTGTTCATGGATCGGACCGTAATGGCCGATATTGGTCAGGCGCCAATAATAGGCACGGCATTGATGATGGGGATTGCATTTGTGCTTTCACTCTGTTCATCAGCTGATGCATTCGTTGCCGCCTCCTTTTCCCAAAGTTTTCTTCCAGGCTCCATACTCGGTTTCCTTGTATTTGGTCCCATGCTGGATTTGAAAAATGTCCTGATCATGATGTCCTGTTTTAAACGGAACTTCGTCGTCACGTATGTCCTGCTTGTTTTCGCAGTCGTCTTCAGCCTATGCCTGATTGCAGGCGGATTGATCAGTAAGGGGGGCTTCTGATGAAACGTTTTTTTATCCAAAGACTTGAAGGATTGCTGCTGCTTGGACTGGGCCTCATGATCTTTAAATTGTATGTTTCAGGATATTTAACGAAATTGATTGCACCCAAAATGGTTCCATATGCATTGGCGGCGCTTTTTGCCTTTTTAGTGATCAGCCTTCTCCGAATGAAAAAACAAAAGCAAGGTGGACATCATTGTGATTGCGGATCGAATGGAGAGTCTTCCTCGTCCGCACTGATTCTTAAATATAGTTTGTTCTTCATTCCGATTTTTCTGGGCTTCATCTTGACCGATTTTACATTAAGCGGGGAAGTGCTGGCGAAAAGGGGGATGGCGAAGCAGCAGATGCAGATGGTAAGTTCATATGATTCAGGGAAACATGCGAATGGGGAGAAAATCTCCGTAACCGATGATAATTATTTTGAAGTACTGGATGATTTACTGAACAACCTCGATACGATCGAGGGGAAGGAAATAGAGATTTCGGGGTTCATATACCGTGAGGATGCATTTACGAAAAAACAAATGGCCATCTCCCGCCTCTCCATGTCCTGCTGTGTGGTCGATGCGACGTTATACGGATATATGGTCAACGGGAACGTGGAAGGAATGAAGACGAATGATTGGTATACGATTACAGGGACATTAAAAAAAGGAAGCTATAAAGGGGAACCCGTACCGGTGATCGATTTAAAAGAGTCGAAGAAAATAAAGGCACCCGAAGAAGCATATTTATATGAAAATGTACAAATCATTCAGTAGAATTGGAAAACCCGGCAAAAGGATGCTTTTGCCGGGTTTTGGTGATTAGTTTGCCGAAATCAGGAAAAGGCCGGAAAATCGTCCGCTGCGGTCGAAAAAAACGGAAACGGCGCCATTTGTTCGGGAGCACGTAACATAGTATAATGGCCTTACCATGGACAGGGTGTAAGGGGGGATAATCATGTCTTCAGGTAATCGAAACAATCAAATCGGACCGCCGCGTTTCGCTATTGCCATTCACTCTCTGGTTTGGCTCGCACAAAGCGAAAAGCTCCTGACAAGTTCGGCAATCGCCTTAAAGGTGAAGTCACACGCCACTTTTTTAAGAAGGGTGATGGCCCAGCTTGCAGCTGCGGGGATCGTCGAAACGAAGGAAGGACGGGAAGGCGGATATAGCTTGAAGGTGCCTGCGTCTCAGCTTACTTTGGCGGATGTGTATCAAGCGGTAAGGCCGGAATGCCTTGTTTGTATGGAAACGAGCGAATGCGGTGAAGTCGGGAAGCAGCTGGATACGGCATTGGAGGAGATCATGAACGAAGCCGAAAAGGAAACATTGCGTCTGCTAAAGGGCTATACATTGGAAGAATTCATGAAAAAAGTCGACTTCACCAATTTTGAAAATGAGTGTCTGGGGTAATATCCTTGCAAGAGGATACCCAAGATTATATAATGTGCTTAATGTGATTGCATTTAAAATGAGGAGGTTTTTACATGAAGGTGGAAATTTGGTCGGATTATCAATGTCCGTTCTGTTATATAGGAAAGCGTCGATTCGAAGAGGCGTTAAAGCAGTTTGAAAATAAAGATCAGGTAGAGGTCTCATTTCGCAGTTTTGAATTGAATCCAGAGGCTGAGCGGGATATTAATATGACTCAAAATGAAATGCTTGCCAAGAAATACGGCATGTCTCAAGCGCAGGTGGAAGCGAGCAGCCAAAACCTGACTCAACAGGCTAAAGAATTGGGACTCGATTATCATTTGGACAAAGTGGTCTTAACGAATTCGTTCGATGCTCATCGCTTGATGCACTTTGCTGAATCAAAAGGTAAAGAGAAAGAAATGAATGAACGTCTATTTAAAGCTTACTTTACGGAAGGCAAACATATTGGCGATCACGCTACATTGGCTAGTTTAGCTGAAGAGGCCGGTCTTATAAAGTCCGAGGCGGAAGCCATGCTGGCAGGAACTGCATTCACTGCAGAGGTTAGGGGAAATGAGCAAGAAGGTAGCCTGCTTGGTATTACAGGTGTGCCATTCTTCGTCATTAACCGCAAGTATGGAATCTCCGGCGCCCAGCCAACAGAAGCATTCCTGGATACGCTAAAAAAAGTATGGGCTGAGGAAAATCCGCTTACAATCGTGAATGATCCAGCAACAGGCGACACCTGTACGGACGGTTCCTGTAACGTGCCGGAAAAATAATGCAGATATGAGAAGGAGACCCGAAACTGGGGTCTCCTTTTTTCACTTAAAAAGGAAATGTTATGTAGGGCAAAGAATATAGTGTACAGGATGGCTTTTCAAAAAGTCCGAAATGAAAGGAAGCTAAAGGGTGTATATAATAATTGGAATACTAGTTTTCGCTCTTGCATGTATATTAACTGCTAAAATAATTTCATATAAATATTGGACATGTATTTATACGGCATTCGGGAATGAAAATTATTTTAAGGTGATTGCGAAACTGGAAAGGGAAGGGATACAATTCAAAACGAAAACGCCTATGAATTCAGGTTCCGAGAACTTTCAAAATCGCCATGAAACAATTCAATATGATGTTTTTGTAAAAAAGGAACAGGAGCATATTGCCCAAAGGGCACTAAACAAGAATTAACAAAAGTTAAATTTTGAAAAAAATTGCTGTCATGCTGGCAGTTTTTATATTGGCTAGAAAAGGTAAATAGGGAAATGAAGTTTTACGTATGTGATGATATTTCTTATTGAACTTACTAGGACTACTCTAACAATCAATCTTTCGTTCCATTTATAACTTGGTTCTTTAAGAGAAATCACCTGGAGTGAACTCCAGGCCAAGTTTTACTTTCTTGGAAACTCACGAGTAAAAGCCCCAATCTCACGAGTATTTGCTCCAAACTCACGAGTAAAAGCCCCAAACTCACGAGTATTGGACTTATATGAAGAAAAATGCTGCTAATCCATTTTTTCTTTGAATTTATATAGGATAAAAGAAAGAAAAAGCGTTGATTTTGATATGGAATTCGTTTTTTATAGTTTCGAAGACTGAAAATTTGTATAATGGTTGAGATGGATTTAATTGAATGTACATATAGGAGGGGCATGGATGAGTAAGCTTAATGGCAGGACCGTTGCTTTATTGGGAGCGCGGAAGACGGAAGAACTTAGTAAAATCGTTCAAAATCTTGGGGGAGTCCCGCTCGTTCGCCCGGCACAGGGGACGGTATTCCTGGATGATTCCCATTTGGAAGAGGATGTCACCCGGTTGATGGCAGGGGAGTTCGATTGGATCATCCTTACGACGGGAGTGGGGACGGAATTATTATATAAAACGGCAGTGAAGATGGAAGCGGGAGATCGTTTCATTGAAGCCTTGCAGTCCATGAAAATTGCAGCCAGGGGCTATAAAACGGTGAATATGCTGAAAAAGCTTGGCCTGAAGCCATTAATCCGGGATGATGATGGCAGTACGGCAGGGCTTGTTCGCAATCTGGAAGGCCATCTGTCTAAAGGTGTAAAGGCCGCTTTGCAGCTTCACGGCGATCCGGCGCCTCTTTTGATGAACTGGTTGGATGAACAAAAAGTGGAACATAAAGAAATCCTGCCATATGAACATATACCGCCCGAAAAAGAAACGATGCAGCAGCTGATCCAAGAAATCCTTGAAGGCAAAATCGATTCGGTTGTGTTCACGAGTGCACCGCAGCCGCGAAATTTAATGAGATTTGTCCGTGAACAAGGTGTGGAGGATAAGATAACAGACCTGTTTACATCAGATGTAATTGCTCTTGCGGTCGGAAAGGTAACGGCGCAAGTGGTCATCGATGAAGGGATCGAGCGGGTCATTTATCCTGAAGATCAGCGGATGGGCAGTGCAATGGTGGAGCTGGTGAAATATTATCAGGGAATAGCTAGCAGATAGGGGTGAGTTCGGCATGACCAAGGGCAAGGTCTATTTTGTGGGTGCTGGTCCGGGTGATGTGGGCCTTATTAGCGTAAAAGGTCAAAAAGCGATTGAAAAAGCGGACATCATTTTATATGACAGATTGCTTAATCCCAAACTGTTGGAGGCTGCCACCCTCGATTGTGAATTGATATATTGTGGCAAGACACCTTATACGAATGGCATCAGTCAAGGGGAAATCAATGAGCTGCTTGTTTCCAAAGCACTGGCTGGGCATCGGGTCGTTCGCTTGAAAGGCGGGGATCCTTCCGTTTTTGGAAGAGTAGGGGAGGAAGCTGAATCGTTGAAAGATGTGGGAATCCCATTCGAAGTCATTCCGGGGGTTACGTCCAGCATTGCTGCATCCATGTACGCAGGAGTCCCCGTCACGCATCGGGATTATGGGCGTTCCTTTGCGATGGTGACGGGCCATGACCAAACGAAGAAGGATATGGATTGGAACGGGCTTGCGAAAAGTATAGATACGGTTGCCTTTTATATGGGTGTGGCCAACCTTCCGTATATCCGCGAAAATTTGATCAATCATGGAAAGCCGGGGAATACGCCGGCACTCGTCATACAATGGGGCACTTATGGAAGACAGGAAAGTGTCGAGGGGACTTTGGATGATATCGTCGAAAAGGTAAGTGAAAGGTCGCTTGGCAATCCTGCGATCACCTTGGTCGGGGATATCATTTCACTAAGGGGAAAACTGCAATGGTTCGAAAAGAAGCCACTGTTTGGGCAACGGTTTTTAGTGGCCCGGACCGGGACGGCAAAAAGTTCCTTGGCAGAAACCCTGGATGAACTTGGCGGTGAAGTCATCGAGTTTCCTAAATGGAATGCGGCCAAAGTGAAAATAGATGAAAGTCAGCTGCTCTCTTTTCTTTTGTATGATCGGATTCTCTTCACTTCGCCTGAAAGTGTCCATGGTTTCTTGGAATCACTCACTGAACATGCTATTGATTTCCGCCGGATTTCTTCTAAACTTTATGTGTTATCAAGGAAATCGAAAAAGGCTTTACAGCAACGGGGACTGATGGCCGAGCTCAAATCCGAGATGTCGGAAGCCGGAACCCTGTTGGTTGTTGGAGATCGAAACAGAGATCAAAGAGATCCGGCACATGGGAACGGAGACTATTTTCAATCAGTCGATAAATTCGTCGATGAAAGATTCTTTGAAATCCTTCCGAGAATGTTGGACGGGATAGCTGTCGGAACGGTACTATTTTCGAATCGGCATTCAGTTGATATGCTGATGCAATATGGGAAAAAGGCAGACGTGGATGTTGAAGGGCTGCTAAATCAAGCATCCATCGGGGTAATCGGGGAAAGTACCGGCAATAGACTTAAAGACTATGGATTTACATTGGATATGATGCCGAAAGAACCGTCTGTCGAACAATTGGTGGAGTTGATCTTGAATAGGAATGTTTTTTAGGCTCTGATAAAAACAGAGTCTATTTCCTTATAAAAACATATGACAAAAGATGAATAACCTGGAAAGTAAAAGAGATGACTTAAATGATCGATTGAAAAAAAGGGTGACTGATGGCCCTTTCTTCGGATCTTTCGGGCAGGGAAGGGAGTTGAATCAATTTGGTCAACTTTACCAAATGGACGCTCATAAGATTTTGAGGAGTAAGGAATAAAAGTCTTTTATTCCTTCAAAGATTGGGTATTATATATACGTGACTTTTCCAGGGAGGCGAAGTAAATGAAACGGACATGGGAATTCGTATTAAGTATCATAGGCGTGGGTATCGCTGCGATTTTTTTAATCATGACGATCATAGCGGCCGTTTATCTCAACAGTATCGATATGAAAGAAATGATGGACTACTCTTTAATGACAGATTCTGAGTTTTCCTCGTCTGAGGTAGATATGTCGATCAAGTTGTTCATGGGCATACTATGGGCGGGAATCATATCGCTGTTCATTGCATTGGCAGGCGGTTTGATCGCTATCTTTCTATTAAAAGGCGGCAAAGCGAAGGGAGCTGGAATCTTATTGATCATTACGGGCATTTTGACGATCTTTCATGTTTGGCCGCTTATTTTCTTCATCATACCGGGTATCATGTGCCTTGTAAGGAAGCCGAGGGAAACGGTGGAAGTGATCGTTTGATCCGACATAATACATAGTGTGATTTGAAAACAAAGGAGCTGTCCCGAAAATGCGGGTAAGCTCCTTTTGTGCTGTGAGGTTATTTTAGGGGAATATACCTTTTTATACCTGCAATCACCAGTCTATCATGTTACTATTATCATAGATTTAAATATAAATAGACTGGAGTTCGATCGATGAAGATACCTTTAATGAAGGTTGGAGCACTGACCTGTTTAACGCTCGGTTTGTTCCAGGGACAGGCTTTTGCGGAGTCTGGAATAACCAATGCGTGTTCATCATTCGGTGAGATTCAATCAAATGTAAATCCTCCCCATAAGCAGATTAACTGCTTACTGACGAATGCGGCAATAGAGGCCGAAATCCCCCCTGAAGTTGTAAAAGCGGTGGCTACGCAGGAAAACGGGGATTGGAGGCAATTTAATGAGGACGGTAAACCGATTATATCCGGCGATGGCGGTATCGGTCTTATGCAGCTTACCAATAAAAGTGGGTATGATCAGAAAAAGCTGGAAAATGATTTAGTCTACAATATCGAGGCAGGCGTCGAGGTACTGAGTGGCATGTATTCAAGAATGGATTTGCCCAAGATCAAAGGTGCAGGACGAAGGGTCATCGAAAATTGGTATTTCCCTGTCATGGCATACAATGGAACAAAACCGGTTAACAGTCCTCTTTACCAGGAAAACGGGAAAATAAATCCGAATGCCTACCAAGAGGAAGTTTTTGCTGAGATAGAAAACCAAAGTTATTTGAATGGCACAAAACTTGCCAAATATCCATTCAAAACAACGGACTTTCAATATGACCGGGAAAGCACCGAAAATATCATTTTTAAAAATCTTGAATACACACTGACAGATCAAACGCATGACTCTGTTTATTGGTTCAAGGCTGGAGACAGAGTGGTGACGACATCCAGTGCGAATATCAGGAAAGAAATAAGCACTACGGCAGGTGCAGTATCTGTTCCACCCAATACAAGCTTGATCATCACAGGGAATTTTAACTATCACGAATCTAAAGGAAATAAATTTGTTTTTTACCCCGTACAAACGGAAGACGGGAAGATTAAGGGGTATGTTTCATCGGCTTACATATCCAATAGGCTATCGATTGTCGCACCTATCTAGGATACGAATAACCTGTTATTTCTGGGGCTGCCGGTAAATCGATTCCATTCAACTCCACTTTCAATCCTAAAACCAGCGTAAAGGCGAAGGATGATAAAGATGGTGACTTAACGAGTGCCATACGTGTGGAAGGTAAGGTGGATACCAAGAAAGTGGGCACCTATAATTTGACTTATACGGTAGCTGACAAAGCTGGGAATGTTGCCAAGGTCACAAGGAAAATCACCGTTTATGATCAAGTCAAGCCGGTGATTTCCGGTGCCGGGAATAAAACCATCAAACTTAATTCTTCATTCAATCCAAAAACAAACGTGAGTGCCAAGGATAATGCCGATGGCAGCTTGACTAGTAAAATCAAAGTGAAGGGTACAGTGAATACGAAGAAAAAGGGGACCTATACATTGAAGTATACGGTCACCGATTCATCGAAAAATGCAGCGACAGTCACAAGAAAGATCACGATAGATGGCACCAAGCCAGTCATCTCGGGAGCCAATAGTAAAACGGTTGGCTATTATTCGGCATTCAATCCTAAATCAGGCGTATCTGCGAAAGATAACCTGGATGGCAACATGACTAGTAAAATAAAGGTGACAGGTACGGTGAATACAAAGAAAAAAGGAACGTATACATTAAAGTATACAATCACTGATTCATCGAAAAATACTGCGACAGTCACAAGAAAGATTACGGTAGACAGCACCAAGCCGGTCATTTCCGGTGCAAAAAGCAAAACCATTGCCTATAACTCGACATTCAATCCTAAATCAGGTGTATCCGCGAAAGATAATCTTGATGGAAGTTTAACAAGTAAGATCAAAATAACAGGGACTGTGAATACGAAGAAAAAAGGGACCTATACATTGACTTACACAGTTACGGATAAATCGAAGAACAAGGCAGAAGTAAAACGGAAAATCACAGTTAAATAGAAGGCAAAAAAGGATTCCCGCAATAGGAGAATCCTTTTTTTTGCTGTCTGAATGTGTTTGGCTGAAAGATATGCATATACAATAGTAGAAAGTGTTCATAGAATGATCCTCCAGGGTGGAGTGAATATTGATAAAAATGTTATAATTGTAAATACATGTAACACAAAGTGATCTGAAGGGGGATTGTTTATGGGCAAAGAACACGGGCATGTAAACTGGATGGATCAGATTTTTAAGGAATATGAAAGAGACGGCGGGCTGAAGAATAATCCTGGCTTTGGAAAACCGCTTCCGGAGTCGGCGCTATCGGGAAATATATATGACAACTTCTTGACGAAGGCCAAGGATGCCGGCTACCTTCCGCTTTGGATAAAATGGCAAAAAGAAATTCGGGAAGAGCTAACAGGATTGGTTCGATTGAAAAAAATGAATGGAACTGAATCTGAAATTAAGAAACGAATTGATGAAATAAATGAGAAAGTCCGTACATATAATGCGATTTGTCCAGCCAAAATGCAGCGCAGGGAAATAGAGTTGGAAAGCGTCGAAATCCAGTATGAAAAATGGAAGTAAATTACAATGTGTAAAATGTGGGTATTTGTATGACGTGATCATTAAAGGATTATGATATAATGACATGAATAAAAAACAGAGAGAGGGACTTCGATTGGAAAAAAGAAGAGAAGTTTTTTCATGGATAAAAGCGATATTGATTGCAGTCATTCTAGCTTTTTTAATTCGAACGTATATTTTTGCACCGATTGTCGTGGACGGTGAGTCAATGATGCCGACTCTGCAAGACCACGAAAGAATTGTTCTTACCAAGTTTGGAACGAATATCGATAATATAGACCGGTTTGACATTGTCGTTTTTCATGCAACGGTAGATAAAGATTATATAAAAAGGGTTATCGGTCTGCCAGGTGATCATATTGAATATAAAGACGATACGCTTTATATTAATGGGAAAGCTTATGAAGAACCATACTTGGACAAATATAAGAATAAGATGGCAGGGATGCCGCTGACTGAATCCTTCAAGCTAGAAGATATTACAGGCAGCATGACAGTGCCGGAAGGCCAGTTGTTCCTTATGGGGGACAATCGCCAAAATAGTTTGGATAGCCGTGAAATAGGCACGATTTCCGTCGATGAAATTGTCGGCAAGGCGAATCTAGTGTATTGGCCAATCAATGAAATAAAGCTTGTGAATTGAGAAGAAGCGGACTCAGGTATTGAGTCCGCTTTATTGTTGCCGTTTTTCATTTCCGTGAAGAGGAAACATTGATTTGCTTTATCATACAGGTATTTCAACAAAAAACGTGTCCATTCTTCTTTTTTTTCTATTTTTTTTATGAAAATCAACTCATTTGGGTTAAATTAGGTTATCCTAATAAAAAGAAGTAATCACGATACCCAGGCCCGCGTAAAATATGGATTACTTTAAAAAAGGGTGCTGAGATGGAGTACTTTAGATGGATATAGTAAAAGATTTAATATCAAACTATGGTTATTTTGCGATATATGGACTGTTGGCCATGGGGATTATTGGCTTGCCGGTACCTGATGAGTTCTTGATGACTTTTGTCGGCTATTTGTCATCCATTTCCGTTTTGAATGTCCAAGGAGCATTCCTTGTCAGTTTCCTTGGATCGATATCCGGGATGCTTATCAGTTATTTCATCGGAAAAAAGGTGGGGAAGCCTTTTTTGAGGAAGCATGGTAAGTGGATCAAAATGACCCCCGCGAGGTTGGAGAGATTGGAGAAATGGTTCAATAAATACGGTCCTTGGACCATTATCATAGCCTATTTCATCCCAGGAGTCCGTCACTTCGCCAGTTACATTTCCGGGATGAATGGAATGGGGAAACGAAAGTACTTTATCTTTGCAGGAGCAGGGGCTTTCAGCTGGTGTTTGGTATTTACGGCTTTTGGTTATTTCATTGGTGTGTTAACGTAACTCATTTTAACAAACCAAATTTCTTTATTGGAATCAGAAAATCCCGTTTCTGGATCTTTAGAAACGGGATTTTCCATTTCTGCCTATAATTATTGAGCTGAGTATCCGCCGTCGATGACAAGCTCGGCACCAGTTACGTATGAAGCTTCATCGGATGCTAGATAAAGCACGGCATTTGCAATATCCGCCGGCTGACCCAAACGTTGTAATGGAGTTGCTTTGATCATTTGGTTCACTAACTCTTTTGACTCTTCTAATTTTTGAGTCATTGGTGTTTCGATGATACCAGGGAATACGGCATTGACACGGACGCCCATGCGGCCATATTGCGTTGCGGCAGCCTTGGAAATAGCACGAACGGCACCTTTTGAAGCTGAATAAGAGTTTAAGCCCATTCCGATTTGAGCAGTGAAGGAAGAAATGTTTACAACTGCGCCTTTACCCTCTTTAGCCATGTGAGGAACAACGTGTTTCATTCCAAGGAATGGTCCAAATCCATTGATGCTTAACATTAGCTGCCAATCGGCCAATGTCGTATCGTTAATGTCTTTTTCTGTTGAGATACCGGCATTGTTTACCAAAATGTCGATTTTGCCAAATTTAGCGATAACTTCATCCGTCACCTTTTTCCAGCTTTCGTCTAAAGATACATCAAGTACAGTTCCATGGACATTATCCAGTTCATTCACAACAGCTACAGCTTTTTCATTGATATCAGCAGCAATGACTTGTGCTCCTTCTTTTGTGAATAGGTCTACCATTTCCCTGCCCATACCAGATGCTCCGCCAGTGATAATGGCTACTTTATTAGTCAATCTTCCCATCATGATCACTCCTAATTAGTTGTTATAACGATGAATGTATGTCAAAGCTAGTGCAAAAGTTATATTATCAACGAGCAATACTATAACTCCTTCAAAAATCCATCAAGCATTTTATTTTCCGGCTTGAGAATTTCCTTTTTCTTTCTGGATAAAAAAGTACATGTATGCCTGTAAAAAAAATGGACTTTCCATAACTGCTGCAGGTTGAAAGCGGTATCAATCTTTCAATCTTCTAATATTGAAACCGTAAATTATCAATATCTAAAATAGCTTTACCCGTTCTATTTGAAACGATTCACAAGTAATCTTTTAGAGGCATCTCATGCATTACGGGGAGCACCATATGTTCAATTCTAGTGATTAAAATTGAATACTGCAATTTTTTTGTACTTTAAATACAAATTTTTATAACGCTATTCCAATTCTAGCTTTTCAGAACTTTTATGTACATAGGAGGTCATCATTTTATGAATAACAGAGTGTATCTTTCCTTGGCCATCCCGCTTACGATTTCGACGATGAGTACGCCTTTGCTCGGTGCGGTCGATACGGCTGTGGTTGGAAAGTTGAGTGATCCCGCTTATATTGGCGGGGTGGCTGTCGGAACCATAATTTTTAATACGATGTATTGGCTTTTTGGTTTTCTGCGGGTCAGTACATCTGCCTTTGCTGCACAAGCGGAGGGGGCACGGGATGAAAAGCAAAGCCTGATGGCCTTGATTCGGCCTTTTTTCATTGCAATGATCATCGGCCTGCTTTTTATCGTGGTCCAAAAACCCATTTTGAATATCTCGTTAGGCGCAATCGGTCCGGAATCGGATGTTTCCGCCTTTGCCGCAGATTATTTCGGCATCAGGATATGGGGGGCGCCTTTTGCATTATTGAACTATGTCATCTTAGGCTGGTTAATCGGGAAATCCAGAATAAAAACATCTTTGTTCATTCAAGTTTTCATGAACGTGATCAATATTGTCTTATGCCTCGTTTTTGTAAATGCTTTTTCGTGGTCTGTATCAGGGGTTGCTGCCGCTTCATTGATATCAGAGATTGCCGCTTTTTTGCTGGGCTTGTGGGTGATCCGGAAAGCGGTTAACGTACCGGATTCATTTTCATTCCGGGAGGGGTTCGATCGGGCTTCCCTGAAAAAAATGATGGTGGTCAACAGGGATTTATTCATCAGGACCATTTGCCTGATCACGGTTTTCAATCTTTTTACGGCCAAGGGAGCCACTTTCGGGACAGCGACACTGGCGGCCAATGCCGTACTCATTCAAATCCATTACCTGATGGCCTATTGCTTTGATGGCTTCGCGAACGCGTCGAGTCTTCTGGTCGGGAAGGCGATTGGTTCGAGGGATATAAACCTTTATAAAAAAACACTTTCACTATCGGCGCGGTGGGGCTTGTATGCTTCGTTCATACTTGCTGCATCTTACTATCTATTCAGCGATAAGGTCATTCTCCTTTTCACGAACATTCCCGGCGTCATCGAACTGGCCCATGAATATGGACTTTGGATAGTCCTATTCCCATTCAGTGCCTTTATCGGACTCATTTTTTATGGAGTGTTTACCGGTGCGACAGAAGCCGTTCCAGTCAGGAACTCAATGCTCCTTGCACTATTGGCTTTTCTATTTGTCCAATTCACGGCTGTCAGCAATCATGGCAATCATGGATTATGGCTTGCATTCCTGGCCTTCAGTTTAGGACGTTCCGTGTTTTTAGCATTATACATCCCAAGGCTGAACCGAAAAGTAACAAAGCTTATGGATGCCGATAGTCTAATGAAATCATCTTCTTTTTAATAAAAGAGGGTGTTTTATTGTAGACAAAAGGGATTCTATCTAAATTTTAGTTGATGGAACAGGTGTGCGAGACTCCTGCTTAGAAAAGCGCGTCCAAGGGAGACCCCGCAGGCTAAAGATAGCGCCGAGGGCGGACCGCCCGCGGAAAGCGAGTGCCTGGAGAGGAAATCAATGGGGTGTTTTTCATTTATGTAAGGAATTTTTATCGGTAGTTTGATGTTAGCGATAATACGGGAATACGAAGAATAGGTAGCAACGCTTGGCGAATCGGGTAGTAAAAGTGATAAAATGAAAAATATATATAAAAGAGGAGCTGTCGTATTTTGAGTGAATTGAATTGGCGAGAAGAAGTTGAAAAACGGAAAATGGACTTGTTACTGGACACACAAAACTTATTGAAAATAAAAAGTGTACTGGATGAAGAACATCCGACAGAGGAGGCCCCATTTGGTAAAGGGGTGAAGGAAGCGCTTGATTTCATGCTTCAATTAGGTGAAAAAGACGGTTTTACTGTGAAAAATGTCGATAATGTCGCTGGTCATATCGAAATGGGTGAAGGCGAGGAGTTAATCGGGATATTATGCCATGTCGACGTGGTACCTGAGGGAGATGGCTGGAGTTCGGATCCGTTCGGCGCTGAAATCCGCAATGGCCGCATATATGCTCGTGGGGCAATCGATGATAAAGGGCCGACGATGGCTGCTTATCATGCGATGAAGCTGGTCCGGGAGCTAGGAGAACCTTTGAACAAACGTGTGAGGATGATCATTGGAACCGATGAAGAATCGAACTGGCGCTGCGTTGACCGGTACTTTGAAGTGGAGGAAATGCCCTCGATCGGCTTCGCACCTGATGCTGATTTCCCGATCATCAGTGCGGAAAAAGGAATCTGGGATTTCTCGGTTATACACCCTGCCGATGCAGGAAATGGCACGAACTCTGAAGTGAATGTTATAGAATTTTCTTCAGGTCGAAGGACGAATATGGTACCGGATTTTGCTAAGGCTATTGTGGAAGCGGCCAACCCTGCTGAAGTGGCGGCAAACTATCAGGATTATTTGCAAAAATACTCATTGAGGGGCCAAGCAGTTCCGCAAAAAAATCAAGTGCTGCTAGAAATGAATGGTGTCTCGGCACACGCGATGGAACCGAAAAATGGAAAGAATGCAGGTCTGCATTTAGCCGTATTTTTAGCTGACCTCACTCTTGATCCGCATGCGAAAGCCTACTTCACTTTCATAAAGGATCGTTTGTTTGAAGATTCCCGCGGAAATAATTTAGGTGTGGCTTATTCGGATGAGCAAACAGGTGAATTGACGGTCAATGCCGGCGTTTTCAATTATTCTAAACAAGGCGACAGCTCGATTGGTTTCAGCATGCGTTATCCGGTGACATTTGAGTGGGAACAGCAAAAGGCGGCATTGGAAGAAAGGCTTGCGGCATATAATTTGAAAGTGAAGACCAATTCGCATTCAACTCCACATTATGTGGACAGTGAAAGCTTCTTGATAAAGACGTTGCAGGAAGTTTATGAAGCGGAGACAGGTGATAAAGCTGAACTCCTTTCGATTGGCGGCGGCACATACGCCCGTTCATTGAAAGAAGGCGTTGCATTTGGCCCGCTTTTCCCTGGCAGCGAAGACATTGCACATCAGAAAGATGAATATATTGATATTGAAGATATGCTTAAGGCTACGTCCATTTATGCACGTGCCATTCATGAATTGGCTAAATAAGAGGCAAAGAGGGAGAAAGACATGGGGAAAATCATTTTTAACGGCGACCTTAAAAGCAGGTCCGAAGTAAAGGTAGATATTGAAGACCGGGGATATCAATTCGGTGATGGCGTCTATGAAGTCATCCGGGTTTATAATGGCGAATTATTTGCGGGGGACATGCATCTGAACCGGCTGATGGACAGTGCGAAGTTGATACAGATGAAAGTTTCCTTTACTGCAGCGGAAATCAAAGCCCGCATGGAAGAGCTGATCGCTGAAGATCAACTGAAGGACGGTATCGTCTATATGCAGCTGACAAGGGGCGTATCTCCGCGGACACACTCATTTCCAACGGCTGAGGTGGAACCGGTCTTTGTTGCCTATACCAAGGA
Organism: Peribacillus sp. YIM B13472; assembly: GCF_042788005.1. Lineage (NCBI taxonomy): Bacteria > Bacillati > Bacillota > Bacilli > Caryophanales > Bacillaceae > Peribacillus > Peribacillus sp. YIM B13472. The sequence continues at coordinate 135,651 of NZ_JBHZPG010000008.1, read as the reverse complement.
AATGCCTTATACAGGAAAAATCAAGCCAGGGGTTAAGGCTGTTACCACCGACGATATCCGCTGGCTGCGCTGTAATATCAAGAGCTTAAATCTACTGGGTAATATAATGGCTAAACAGCAAGCTGTAGAAGCCGGCTGTGATGAAGCGATCCAGCATCGAGATGGTACGGTGACGGAGGGAAGTTCGTCCAATGTCTCAATCGTGGTGGATGGACTACTTAAAACGCATCCGGCCACAAACTTGATCCTGAATGGGATTACCCGTCAGGTGATGCTGAAACTTTGCGCTGATCATGGGATCCCATTTGTCGAGGAAGCCTTCACCGTCGAGGACATGATGGCAGCCGACGAAGTCCTTTATACAAGCACAAGCGTCGAAGTGACACCAATTATTAATATCGATGGCCAATCGATTGCAGCCGGGGAACCCGGTCCGATAACCAAAAGACTGCAGAAACTGTTTTCCGAGGAAATCGAGAAGCAATGCGGTTCCGTTAAATAATTAAAAGCCCCTTAGCCTATTGGCAAGGGGTTTTTATATGTGTAGCCGGAAGCAGATGGCCATCACCGAATCCCCATTTAAGTAAATTATATCCTTATCCAATCCTCTCTTTTTGACATTTTCAAGAACCAGGAATATACTTGCTAATAACCTAAAAAGTTTACCTGTCGCAACAATTTGAGTTGCGTATAAAAAGGAGTTGACATAGATATGTCCGATGTGTTGCATCAATCTTCCTCGAGAGGAATAAAAAAACTGCTACCCTATCTAGGGCCTGCCTTTATAGCTGCTGTGGCCTATATTGATCCAGGGAATTATGCGACCAATATTACAGCCGGATCCAAATATGGCTATACGTTATTATGGGTTATCTTCGCATCCAATTTAATGGCTGTGCTCATCCAATCACTATCAGCTAAATTGGGGATAGCCACTGGAAAGAACCTTCCAGAGCTATGCAGGGAAAAATTTTCGAAAAAAACATCTTTCTTATTATGGATTCAGGCCGAAGCCGTTATAATGGCAACCGACCTAGCTGAATTCATAGGAGCTGCACTAGGGATTTATTTGCTATTTGACTTACCGCTTATCACATCGGCAATAATTGCAGCGATTGGTTCCTTTGCCATTCTGGAATTCCAGCGCAGAGGTTATCGAACATTCGAAGCTCTGATCACGGTCATGATATTTGTCGTTGTGATAGCATTTGGTGCTCAAGTTTTTTATGCAAAACCTGACACTTCAGCCGTTGTTTTAGGACTCTTCACTCCAAAGTTCGAGGGAGTGGACAGTATTTTACTTTCGGCCGGTATGCTTGGAGCCACCGTTATGCCACATGCGATTTACCTTCATTCTTCTTTGACTCAAAGAAGAATAGTCGGAAAAAATGATTTGGAAAGAAAAAAGATTTATCGTTTTGAGCTAATTGACATTGTCATCGCCATGTTGATTGCAGGCGCGATCAATGCCGCCATGGTCATAGTTTCAGCTGCCCTTTTTCATAAGAATGGAATACTTGTAGAGGACTTGGATGTTGCCTATCAACAATTCGGTGCGATGCTTGGACCATCAGTCGCGATGTTCTTTGGAGTAGGATTATTATTTGCCGGTTTATCAAGCTCATCCGTTGGTGTAATGACCGGTGATGTAGTCATGCAAGGATTCATTAAAAGGCATATACCGATTTATTTAAGAAGGGTCATTACCACCGTTCCGCCCCTGCTCATAATATTATGGGGAGTGAATCCATCCAAAGCACTTGTGATGAGCCAAATTGTACTCTCGTTTGGCATCGCGTTTGCCTTAGTGCCATTGATCATGTTTACAAGCAATGAAAAAATCATGGGAAGCCTGGTCAACCATAAAATCACCTCGAGCGTCGCTTGGCTTATAGCTGTACTTATCATTGGACTGAACTTGTTCCTGCTTTACGAAACACTGTTCAGCTAAAAGAAGAAATGGCAGAAAGGACCAATTTTTTGGTCCTTTTTTGTTTTATTTTTGTTGTCTTTTCCGTTTTATCAGACCGAGCGCGAAAAAAACGACCTGGACCATATTCCTGATGGAGGGAGTATTTATTAGGATGCCCAAGAAAAGGTATACGCAATGGGAATTATGGTAAAATTAAAGGGAAAACAGGAAGGAATGTAAGTGACCATAAATACTCATTTTTTCTTTGCTTTAGTATTGCCTGATGATATTAAGGCTTATTTAAATGCTGTTACGGAACAACTAAAGCAAGACTTTCCATTTAAGAAATGGCTGCATCCAGCCGATTATCATATTACGATGGCATTTTTGGGCAATGCTCCCGATACATTGAAAGAGGATGCTTTGAGGCGTATAGAAAACGAGCTTGCCAATGAGGGCTCATTCGGCTTGGAACTCGGCGATATCGGCGGTTTTGGCAAGAGTGAGAGTCCAAGGATTCTATGGGCAGGCGTCAAGCAGCAAGAAAGGCTTTTTGCCATTCAAAGGAAAGTCTATAATTCTTGTATCGAAGCAGGTTTTGAACTTGATAAAAAGCCGTTTAAGCCTCATATTACGCTGGCAAGAAAATTCGGGGGGGATAGTCCCTTTTCGTTGGAGAGCGTTCGCCAGATAGCGAATTTGGAGGATAAGCAATTTGAAGCAGTTCAGGTTGCGTTATATCAAACACATCTTGGAGCTTCCCCTTCATATGAAAAGATTTTCACGATAAACCTTCAAAAATAGAGAGAGATGGGGGTGGTGGTCGAATGGCACAGCTCATAAAGATGCAGGATTATATTTCCTGGTATGAGCAGGATATTTATCATTATCCAACACAATTTGCACGGTTGAAAAAACAGCAATGGGATAAATTGAAGGCTGCTTATGATGCGGGCGAGCTGGATCGGTTGTATAGCGAACATACTGAAAGCGAAACACAGGTCAAATTTGATCCGTCTCAGGAAGCGTCAAAGGGCCTGTTTAAAAAGGTGAAAGGCATATTCCACCGGACAGGTAAACAGGAGGCAGAGGCAGAAGAACTGCTAATACCGAACCAGTTCGAAGATACTAATGTTTTTTCATTAAGATTTCCGTTCCGACCGGCCGGTCTGGATGAATTAAAGCAAAATTTTTTAAATCAGTTGCTCCGTTTTCAAATGAAATGGGGGAGTTCGACGCTTCGTGAAAAGTCATTTGTGGACCAATCATTCTTTTTGGATGAGAGGCTCCGCTTTTTTCTGCAGCGTTTTCCGGATACGTTTCTCGTATTATATAAACCTATCTTTCTATTGAAAAATGCGCCTGTTGAAGTCGAAGTCATTTTATTGACCCCTGTTGATGCTTGGTGCATCACTTTTCTGGAAGCGGAAGAAGACGCTGCTTTCATCGGTTCGAGTGAACGGTTCTGGATTCGAAGGCATCATAAGCATCCTGATAAAAAAATGCTCAACCCTTTGTTGGGTGCAAATCGGATGACGAACATCGTCTCCGAGTTATTTGAGCTATATGAAGTGAACATGCCGATTAAAAAGGTGATTTTATCCCGGAATGGATATGTCGATTATCCCGAAGCACCTTATGATATTACGATGTTGGATAAACGGACCTTCCCGGAATGGTTTGAAAGGATGCGGGCTATATCGTCCCCTCTTAAGGCACAGCAGTTAAAAGGGGCGCAGGCATTGCTTGAATATTGCCAAACTACATCCAGCCTGCGACCTGAATGGGAAGCCGATTATAACCAAACAGAAGGAAATGAGCATGCCGCGCCTTAATGAAACGGTATATTTCATTGTCAATCCAATGGCTGGAAATGAAGAGAGTTTGAAGATTTGGAAAAAAGCCGAGGAAATACTGAAATCAAAAGCTGTTCCCCATGAGGTGTTCTTTACACGTGAAAAGGGGCATGCGCTAAGATTGACGAAGGAAATTCTATCAGGGACGAATCAGGATACCCGGGTGATTGCTGTCGGGGGGGGGATGGCACGATTAATGAAATGATAAATGGCGCCATTGATTTCCCTCACGCTATCATCGGCTCCATTGCGGCTGGATCCGGAAATGATTATGTAAGGGGCATTCAAAAAACTGAGAGTGTGGAAGAAGCTCTTTCTTTATTTCAGGATAATGCCTTCAGTGCCATTGATATTGGACGGTTCGAGACGAATGGCAAGGCGGGTTATTTCGTGAACAGCCTGGGAATGGGCATTGATGCTGAAATTTCCGATGAAGCAGAACGTTCCTCTCTGAAAAAATGGTTTAATTTTGTCAGGGCGGGTAAATTAATTTATCTGTTCATTTTTATAAAAAAGATATTTACTTACAAGCCCAGCTGCATGGAATTGATCATTGATGGTGATCGGCATCTTTTGAAAAAGGTTTGGTTCATTGTTATTGCGAACCAGCCCTACTTTGGCGGCGGGATGAAAATTTCACCGATGTCGAAGCTGGATGATGGCAGTTTGAACGTGATTGCGGTCCATGATATTACTTTGTTGAAATTATTGACCGTCTTCATCACCGTTTTTTGGGGCGGTCACCTAAACATTAAAAATGTTGATTCATTTTCTGGTAAAATGATAAAAATGAAGAATCAGGGGTCAGTAAAAATCCAGTCAGATGGGGAAATTGTTGGTACGCATGAAGTAGCTGCAGTGGTTCTGAAAGAAAAAATGCGCGTCATGTTCAAGGGTGATAACCCATACAAAAATATGAAATGATTTATTTGTTTTTGTTTTATGCGTATAATCGTTTTATAGTACTTGACGAAGAAACCGTTTTTCAACTAAAATTTAATTTATGGCTATTGTTTAATTGCTCAATAGCTATTTTTTTATTTCTCTAAAATGAGGATGTTTTTAATTGCGGGTATCATCCCGATGCAAGTATATATGCAGCTTCGCCAGCAGGCGGATTTTTTATAAAACATGGACTCAAAGTAGTGGTAATACATACACTAGGTGAACGTACCCACATTTGTATGATTAAGCGAGGAAATCGAAGGTGAACCAGTTGGAACATTTATTAGGTCAGGAGTGGGATATATCCCCTGCTGGAGGAGCTACGGGAGAAGCCTTTATTGCCGAGAAAGAGGGGCAGAAGCTCTTCCTTAAACGAAATTCATCGCCATTTTTAGCTGTTCTTTCGGCTGAGGGCATTGTTCCAAAGTTAATGTGGACAAAACGCCTGGAGAATGGGGATGTAATTACGGCCCAGCATTGGATGGAAGGCAGGGAGCTATCTCAGCAGGAAATGAACAATATAAGAGTCGCAAAGCTGCTTCAAAAAATTCATCAATCCGATCCTTTGTTAAGCATGCTCAAAAGGCTTGGGAAATCCCCTTTACGACCTGAAAGTATACTTACAGACATAGAAACCGGGTTATCTTCGGATGTTACGGATATTCCGATTATCAAGCAGGCCATCCATTTTTTACAGAATAATCTCCTGTTGATTGAATGCGACGAAAAAGTCGTCTGTCATTGTGATGTGAACCATAATAATTGGCTCATGACCGACACCGACGGATTGTTCCTGATTGATTGGGACGGAGCGGTCATTGGCGATCCGGCCATTGACCTCGGCATACTCCTGTATTCTTATGTCCCAAGGGAAGAATGGAATCAATGGCTTGCCCGTTACGGCAAAAAGCTTGACGCAGGCCTGGAGATGAGGATGAAATGGCACACGGTTTCACAACTTGTGCTTTCCATCCAATGGCATCATCGTAGAAAGCGGTACGAGGAAAGAAATGAATTACTTGAAAAGCTGGAAGCATTATTGACGGTTGACTGATCAGAATTGATCTATATCATCCACCCACTGGGACAGGTCGTTCTGGTGGGTTGAAATATGTGCATCTAAATCGGCGGTACCGATGCCTGTTTGACTGTATTCGTAAATCTCCGTCAGTATCGTTTTCACATTGCTGTCAATTTCCATATTGATCATTAAGGATTTGACGAGCCTTTCAACCTGTTCACATTCAGAAACGGATCCGCAGCAGTCTGTTTGATGGTTGGTCAATATATCTTTCAATAGTGACATTTGATGTTCATGGGAAAGCGGCATATAATACCTCTCCTTTCTTAAATATGATTCAAGGGATACCCAGGTGGTTCTCGCCTGCCCTTCACTTATTTATGGTGTGTTTTGCTGAAAGTTTTATACATGAAAACTACAGATACTGTCGCCTGGATGGCCGGCAGTTTTTTTATTTGTTCAGTGTGTGTTTCCTGAAAAAATCAACTTGCAGGAATCCATGCACTCGTGTTATGGTTTGAACGATTATATTATAAATAGGGGTGTCATCATGCGTTTAAGAAATAAACCTTGGGCTGAAGACCGTTTGAATGATTTTCCACAATATGTAATTCATCAGCCAGTGAGCCATAAAGGTAAATGGCATGAAGTTTTCGGTAACGATAATCCGTTATATATTGAAGTGGGTACGGGAAAAGGCCGTTTCATCACAGAAATGGCAAAAGCCCATCCTGATGTGAATTTTATTGGAATTGAAGTATATGGAAGCGTCATTGTAGCTGCTTTGGACTTGCTGATTGAAGCGGATGTTCCAAATTTAAAGCTGTTGAATGTTGACGCAGCGAACTTAGGGGACTATTTTGCAAAAGGTGACGTGGACCGCGTCTACTTGAATTTCTCTGATCCATGGCCGAAATCACGTCATGCAAAACGTCGGTTAACGTATAAGACCTTCCTCGAAATATATGAAGGCATCCTGCCAGACAAAGGCGAGATTCACTTCAAGACGGATAACCAAGGGTTATTCGAATCTTCCTTGAAAAGTATTTCCGAGTACGGCATGCTCTTGAAATATGTAAGCCTTGATCTTCACAATAGCAGTTTTGAAGGCAACATCATGACTGAATATGAAGAAAAATTCTCGAGTAAAGGCAACCGAATATACCGATTGGAAGCAATGTTCCAATAATCATCGATCAAAAACCAGGTGCATAGCATCTGGTTTTTTTCCTTGTTAAGGCGGTGTATTTCATTCACGAGGATGACTTGATTGTTATCGATTTCAATATATGGAAGTGGGTGTTAAACTAAAGGGAGAGGAGGGGTAAAATGGAAACGATGCAAATAGGGGAAATTAAATTAACATGGTTGAATGGCGGTGTGACTCACTTGGATGGCGGTGCGATGTTCGGTGTTGTACCGAAACCGCTTTGGTCCAAGAAGTATCCTGTTAACGAAAATAACCAAATCGAGTTACGTACGGATCCGATTTTGGTGCAGGCCAATGGATTGAACATGCTTATAGATTCCGGTATTGGCAATGGAAAGATGAATGACAAGCAGAAACGGAATTTTGGGGTGACGGAGGAATCCAATCTTGTCGAAGATCTTGGCAGACTTGGGATTCAGCCAAATGATATCGATTACATTTTAATGACCCATCTACATTTCGACCATGCCTGCGGTTTGACGAAACGTGAAGGTGAAACTTGGGTGCCTGTTTTCGAGCGTGCAGAAATCATTACGACCCAAACTGAATGGGTGGAAATGAAAAACCCGAATATTCGTTCAAAAAGTACATATTGGGCAGAAAACTGGGAGGCTGTCGCTTCTCTTGTACGTCCTTTTGAAGTTGAACAGGAAATTACGGACGGAATTAAAATGATCCATACCGGGGGGCATAGTGATGGACATGCGATCATCATCATTGAGGATGGTGGGGATAGATTGATTCACATGGCAGATATCATGCCGACGCACGCGCATGCTAATGTCCTCTGGGTCCTCGCTTATGACGATTATCCCATGACTTCCATCGAGGCGAAGGAAAAGTGGATGAAATCCGGACTGGAAAATGGGTCCTGGTATAGCTTTTACCATGATGCCCAATACTGTGCCATCAAATGGGATGTAACGGGTAAGGAGATAATAGCCGAATTGAAACGGAAGCGATAAGAGGGAAAGCAAAAGGAGGACGTCATTTTGACGGCCCTCCTGTTGTTGTTTCAATCATTTTGCGCATTGAGCTCCAATATCGTTCCTGTTGAGGCATCTGCAACAAATTCGAATTGCTCGCGTATACCCTCCGTGTTTCTGGTGATCCCGCCTTTGTACACTTCATAGTCCAAGTCATTTTTTGTATAGTTCTCCGGCTTCATCAAGATCCATGAGCCATATATATTTCCATCCTTTTTGACTGTTTCCTTCACTTGGGCCAAGACTTTATCGGGAGAAGGTTTACTTGATTGATCCAATAGTTGTTTTGTCGCATAGCCAGCAGCAAACCCGGCTGCAGTACCTAGTAAAAACGTTTTCCAATTCATTGATTTCTCCTCCATTGCATTTATTAAAATCGCTTCTTCCAGTATACAGAAGAACGCTTTATTTGACTAATAATTTGAAATTTTACCCATTAACTGATAAATTAGAACTTTCTAGTGTATCACGATGCTAAGTTCTGTAAAATAGTAAGAAACAATACATAGGTTAGGGGTAGAAAAATGAATCATGAGACATTGGAGCTTTTTAAAACATTGACGGAATTACCGGGAGCCTCGGGAAATGAACATGCAGTTCGGAGTTTCATGAAGAGGGAGCTGGAAAAGTATTCGGATGAAATCGTCCAGGATCGCCTTGGCGGAATATTTGGCGTAAAAAGAGGCGATGAGGATGGGCCGACTGTACTAGTTGCCGGGCACATGGATGAAGTGGGATTCATGGTCACCTCCGTAACAGAAAATGGAATGATTCGCTTTCAGACGCTGGGGGGCTGGTGGAGTCAAGTGCTATTGGCCCAAAGAGTCGAGATCATAACCGATAACGGTCCGGTCATTGGTGTCATCGGTTCGATTCCGCCCCATTTGCTTGATGAATCGCAACGCTCAAAACCAATGGATATCAAAAATATGCTGATTGATATCGGGGCGGATGATAAGGAAGATGTGAAGAGGATCGGTATTAAGCCAGGTCAGCAGATTGTACCGATTTGTCCATTCACTCCTATGGCCAATGAGAAGAAAATCCTCGCAAAAGCGTGGGATAATCGTTACGGCTGCGGACTTGCGATAGAATTGTTAAAAGATTTAAAAGGTGAAACGTTACCGAATATCTTATATTCCGGGGCAACCGTCCAGGAGGAAGTCGGATTACGGGGTGCGCAAACTGCAGCTCATATGATCAAACCGGATCTTTTCTTCGCTTTGGATGCAAGTCCGGCGAACGATATGTCCGGCAGTAAAAGTGAATTTGGCCAGCTAGGAAAAGGGGCACTGCTCCGCATTTTCGATCGTTCGATGGTCACTCATCGCGGCATGAGGGAATTCATCCTTGATACGGCCGAGTCGAATGAAATTCCGTATCAACATTTCGTTTCCCAAGGCGGCACGGATGCAGGGCAAGTCCATATTGCAAACGAAGGCATTCCAAGCGGGGTGATTGGCATTTGTTCCCGCTATATTCATACACATGCATCCATGATTCATATTGATGATTATGCCGCTGCACGTGAACTGATTGGGAAATTGGTTCGTTCCTGTGATAAAACGACATTCGAGACCTTGATTAATAACGGTTGATGGTGGAAGCTGAAATGGAAGGGGATGCTGTTATGAATCCTTTTCCATCAGCTTTTTTTACATAGAAGGAAGGTAATTATATTGAAAATAGCAGTAGGCAGTAAGAATCCGGCGAAAGTAAGTGCCGTGCTTGGTGTATATGAAGATGCAGAAATCGTTTCGCTTCAAGTGGAGAGCGGTGTCCCAGAACAGCCTTTTTCAGACGAGGAAACGATGGAGGGGGCAATGACACGTGCCCGGAACTGCTTGATTCACAGTGATGCCGAAATGGGGATCGGGCTTGAAGGCGGTGTAGTGAAAATGGGACAAGCCCTGTTTCTGTGTAATTGGGGCGCACTGGCAACAAGGGACGGTGAGGTCTTTGTAGCTGCCGGAGCGAGAATCCCAGTACCGGAAATTGTTGCTGAGAAGCTGCTGGACGGTGAAGAGTTGGGCCCGGTGATGGACGCCTTCACAAGGCAAGAGAATATTAGCAAAAAGGAAGGAGCGATCGGCGTATTTACAAATGAGCGAATCACCAGGGGGGAAATGTTCCTTCATATCATGAGGATGCTAGCCGGTCAACACGAGTATAAGCTGAAAATGAAAAAATAGGATATTTGAATCACTGTCATGGAATGGCGGGTTTCGAATGATGGAAACGAACACTGCCAAAACAGAGCAGAATCAGACAGGATTTTATTGAGCGGCCTTGCTAGTATAGTGACAAGGGGGGAGCAAAATGGGGTGGGTTGAATCAATCCAAAAGGCCATCGATTATATCGAGGAGCACTTATTGGAGGACCTGACGATCGAGAGTATTTCCAGGCAGGCAAATGCCTCAGCTTTTCATTTTCAACGGACATTCACCATTTTAACGGATATAACCATTGGTGACTATATCCGTCGTCGAAGACTGACCTTAGCGGCCCAGGAGATTTCATCAACAAATGGCAAGGTCATTGATTTAGCCTACAAGTATGGCTATGACACCCCCGAGGCATTCTCGAAAGCTTTTCGAAGGCAGCATGGGGTATCTCCAAGCGAAGCCCGAAAGTATATGGGGAAGCTGAAATTCTATGAACGCCTGGTGATACAGGTGATTCTGAAAGGGGCAAAACCGATGAAATACAATATCCTTGAAAGGGATTCCTTTCAATTGATTGGAATCAAGCAAGAGTTTTACTTGGTTAATGAAGAGAATTTGATCGGGATTCCAAAGTTGTGGGACAAAGTGAATTCGGATGGAACAGGAGATAGGTTAGCGAAGTTGAACAATGGCCAAATAGAGGGCTTGATTGGTGTATGTGTCGATAAGCGGGCTGTGGAAAAAAATGAAACGATGGATTATTGGATAGGTGCAGAGTATGCCGGGAAAGTGCCTGAAGAGTTTTCAACCCTTACGATACCGGCTTCCAAGTGGGTTGCATTCGAAGTTCACGGACCTATGCCTGATGCCATCCAACAAGCTTGGAAACGAATTTTTTCCGAATGGTTCCCTACCAGCGGTCATGAACATGCCGGAACTCCAGAATTGGAAGTATACGCGAATGATGACGCTTCAAACCCTGACTATTACTCCGAAATTTGGATTCCCATAAAAAAGGGATAAGATAAAATATTCGTTTTTCGCTTGCAGGGGAGGCCCTGCAAGCTTTTTATTCGTTTCTTTATAAATGATCAGCCTATCATACTTGAGCTGGACTTTAAGGGACAGGGAGTTTTACAGCCCTTCTTCAAAAATATAAGAAAGCACCTTCATGGCTTGGTTAACGGATTCTACCGTGACACTCGCCTTTTCCGATAATTCCTTTAAGGCATGATGATGGGATTCCGGACGAATCAAAATAAGCGGTTTACCAAGGGAAATGGCGGTGCTTGCATCCATGGCAGTATTCCACTGTTTATATTTCTCGCCAAACAGAGCGACGACAAGATCAGCCTTTTTCATCAAAAGACCTGTCCGCAAATTATTGATTTGGGAAGCGGCCGCATCCTTCAGGATGGGATTCGGCTGTTCCCCGAGGATATCTTCACCGATATTATCGGAGCGTTCATGATTTTCCATCGGGCCTACAAATTCTAAAGGAAGCTTCAGTGCAGCGGCCTTATCTCTCAGCTCACTTCTCCAATTCGAATGGATTTCCCCAGCAAGATACACGGTTAACTTCATTTTTTTCCTCCTCGGTATTAAAATTGCTTTCATTGTACCATGTTTTGAAAATGGATGAATTCCATAAATAAGGATAATATTATCCATAAGGTAGTAAAAGAGACGGCTGGAGGAATGACGATGGCTTTATCGAATAAGAATATCCTTGTTTTCCTGTTGATAAGCAGTTTGATCGTGGGCTGCTCAGGTATCGAGAGACAAACCGAAAAGGCAATGAAGGCTGCTGAAGTGGCTTTTCGTGACGATGAAAAACAGCCCAATCAAGAGGCAGGGCTAATTCAGGTCTATCTGCCAAAGGATTTTAAAGTAGTGGAAGAACATGATAATAATTTGATTTTGCAAAAAAGTGATAAGATTTATATATTATTTGTCAATCCAAATGAAAAAGAAGACAGCTCCGTGTTATATTTGGCGATAAAGGAACAAGATGATCAAAATGTAATGCTGCATTCTTTTCAGACTGATGATAAATTCGGCTTTATCTCGATCAAAGAGATACCGAAAGAAAAGTATGAGCTTGCAGTGGGAATCGGCGGGGTGAAGCTGACAACCGAAACGGATAAAGACCAATTAAAAACCGATGCAAAACAAATGATGGAAATCGTTTCATCCGTGCCCCAGAAATAAGATGACCCCTGCAGTTCAACCGATCCGTATTAATGGTTGATTTCTGGAGAGTCTGGTATGATGGGATTATAAAAACTAAGGTGTCATTTAGAGCAGGAGGAATATTCAAATGGAAAATTTACAATCCGTTGAGCAATATGATGCATTGAAAAATGAAGGCAAACATATCTTTCTTTTTTCAGCGACATGGTGTGGGGATTGCCGTGTAATCGAACCGATCATGCCGGAGATTGAAACGAAATTTCCTGACTTTACATTCATTTATGTGGACCGTGATGAATTCATCGATGTGTGTGCGGCTAATGATGTATTCGGTATACCAAGTTTCATCGCGTATGATAATGGTAAAGAGCTAGGCAGATTCGTGAGCAAGGATCGCAAAACGCAAGAACAAATTGAGGAATTCATACAATCACTATAATCAATTTCCCCTTCTCGCTGGGGATTTTTCAATGAAGAGGAGGGTCAGTCATGAAAATGGACAGCACGAAGCTGAAAAATATCCTGAAGGAACGTTTAAAAGATGAAAATCGCACATTCAAATTCGATAGTAAGCAAGATACGTTACGGGTGGAAAATGTGAAGACCGGGAAAGGGATCACCATCGAGTTGCCTCCTGTACTTGCTAACTATGAAAGCGTAAAGGAAAAGGCCATCGATGAAATTATCTATTACGTGGAAGAGGCCCTGAATGTGATGGGGGGAGAACACAGCATGGAAGGCAAGGAGAAATTCATTTTCCCAGTCATCCGCTCGACCTCCTTTCCAATGGAATCGGAAGAAGGAAATCCATTTTTATTCGATGAGCATACGGCTGAAACCCGGATTTTTTATGCCCTTGATTTAGGGAAAACCTACCGTCTTATAGATGAAAAGATGATTCAACGGGAGAATTGGCAGGGTGACAGGATCCGTGAAATTGCCCTTTTTAATGCCCGTTCCCTCTCCACTGAAATGAAGTCGGATATCGTTGCAGGTAATGCATTTTATTTTTTGAACACGAATGATGGATATGATGCCAGCAGGATCCTGAATGAATCATGGCTTCGGGAAATGAAGGACAAGATCGAGGGAACCATGGCTGTGGCCATTCCCCATCAGGATGTCATCATCATTGCCGATGTGAAGAATGATACGGGTTATGATATTCTTGCGCAAATGGCGATGAGCTTCTTTGCCAGCGGACATGTTCCGATAACGGCCCTATCATTTCTTTACGAAGAAAATGAGTTGGAGCCCATCTTCATTATGGGTAAAAACAAAAAGCGTGAACAATAATATATTGAATCACATAAGGACCGTGTCAGCATCTGACAGCGGTCCTTTTAAAGTTTAATAGAGTTTATGACTATTAGAGTTGATATTTATTTTTTTATCGGTGATAATATAATTGTAATATTTTGAAAATATGGAATAAAACAATAGAACGAGCGGATGAACGTTGTGGGAGAGTGCAAAGGATTGAGTCACCGAAGGAGCAAGTTCCAAAAATATCCCTTGGAGCAAATCTCTCAGGTAAATGGAACTGCAGCTAGACGCAACTCTGTAGAGCGCGTAGGAATGTGCCGCCAACGGGGAAATCTCCATGACCAAAATGGAGTTAAACTCTAAGGTAAAAAGACAGAGAAGGGAGCGGTAAGTTTACGGAACCCTTCTCTGTCCTTTTTTATTTGGCTTTTTACATATAGAAGGTTTGCAGCGATCATGGAACTTACTAATATGCTAACCAACTTGAAATAAGGGGGAGAATACTCGTGAACGTGAAAAGCAAATTAATGAACATGCTGGAAGCCCGTAAAGGGGAAATGGTTCAAATCCGCCGTCATTTACACGAGAATCCGGAGCTATCCTTCAAAGAAGAGAAAACGGCAAAATATATCATTGATTTTTATAAGGGGAAAGATGTATCGATTCAAACGAATGTAGGAAATGGATTAGGGATCATCGTGACGATCGAAGGCGGAAAACCAGGGAAAACGATAGGTCTCCGTGCCGATTTCGATGCACTGCCGATTACAGAAGAAGCGGAGGTTCCGTTCCGTTCAAAAAATGAAGGTGTCATGCATGCCTGCGGACACGATGGGCATACCGCTTATTTATTGGTACTGGCAGACTGCATCAATGAGCTGAAAGATTCCCTATCAGGTACGATCAAAATAATTCATCAACATGCAGAAGAAACACCCCCAGGAGGAGCAAAAAGCATTATGGAATCAGGGTATTTGGATGAACTGGATGTTGTTTTTGGAATCCATTTATTTCCATTTCATCCAGCAGGGGTGGTCGGGTATCGCAGCGGCTATTCGATGGCTGGACGGACCTATTTCAAGTTAGCGATAAAGGGTGTAGGCGGCCATGGTTCCTCCCCGCATATGGCTAATGATACCATTGTGGCAGGCGCCCATTTCGTGACAGCCGTACAAACCGTAATCAGCCGTCGCTTGAACCCTTTTGATATGGGCGTAGTCACAATCGGCTCTTTCGATGGAAAAGGAAGCTTTAATGTCATTAAAGATCGTATAGAAATTGAAGGGGATGTTCGTTATATGACAGCAGAGACCCAACAGCTGATCGATAAGGAAATCCACCGGATCGTTAAAGGGATAGAAACGGAATTTGATGTTCAGTGCGAACTTACATATGTGCCCGATTATCCTCCGTTATATAATGACCCTGAACTGACTGGATTCGTGAAAAATAGCCTGGAAAGCATGGATGACAAAGATATTAAGAAGGTTGTGGAATTTCCGGTTTTCTCGGGTTCGGAGGATTTTTCATATTATGCAGAAAAGATTCCTGGCTGCTTCTTTTACATTGGCTGTAAACCGAAAGGGGTGGAGAAGGCCTATTTCAATCACCATCCTAAATTCGACATTGATGAAGATGCCCTTTTGATCGCTTCCAAATCAGTGGCGCAGGTTGTATGCAGTTTTTATGAATGGAAATAGTCCCTTTGGTCATTCTTTGCAAAAAAAACGCAGAAACCCACAAAACACCGTTCGGTATTAACGAACGGTGTTTTATGGGTTGCGGCAGGTATTTGGATGCCGCCGGCGGTTTCATGAAGGATGTTGCAATGGATTGGCCAGTCTGCTTCCAAGGCTGCATGAAAACTTAATCTCTTTGTAAACGCGATTTAACAGCGGTGTTTTATTTAAATAGTAGACTAGGGGCTAATGTTATTTCCCAATGGATAGGTTTAAACTCATTCCAGAAGGGGTTTAAAAGGGTAGGAGTTCTGCGAAATACGTTAAATTAGTTAGGAATGAGATAAAAAAATAGGTACTAACCCCAATTCAGCTTAAAATTTCTCGATATTTTTAAAATAACTGGTAGAATTAGTTACATAACTACAGATGTAGAAAGAGTGATAGTTTTGAAATGGCTAAATAAGATGAAAAAATGGTTCCAAGCAGAGGAAATTATTGAAATCGAAGAAATTATTATAGATGAACCGCTTGATGAAGAGACATTAAGGAAAATGGATTTTTCGAAGCTTTCGAAGTCAAAGGAAGAAGAAATAAAGGTTTATAATCAAAAAGTGGAAAAAATGTCACAGACGCCAGACCCGGATACGAAAATCCTGTTTCAATATCCAAAAGGACAGTTCAAGTTTCCGCTCATTCCAGACCGGGAGCAGAATAAAAGAAAGCCTAGGGAAAGAAACAGGGAAGACAACGAACCAAAACAGGGGAAGAATGTGACCAAAGAAACAACGAGAAGGCCTGCAAGGGATACTGAACCAAAACGGAGAAGCATCGACCGGGAGGAAACCTCAAAAATAGTCCCGTCAAATACTCCATTCCGCCCAACGGAAATCCCTTCACCCATTTATGGGTTCCGTCGTCCGGAAAAAAAAATAGTCCCTTCTGAAGAAATTGTCGAATATGAATTGGAAAGCAAAATGCCCATCTTTAAAAAAGAAGGACCTGATATCGAGATTCCGGTATCGATCCCTGAAATCTCAAAAGAAGTGTCACATGAGGAAATGACGATAGAACCATCCGTTCTTATACCGGAACAAGCAGAAGAAAAAAGGGAAGATTCGGAGATACCCGCTTTTTTTCGCAGGAATTCCAATGAGTCACTGCCAGAAGAAGCAGTAAGCGAGCCTGACATAATTGAGCCTGCGGTGGAAAAAGAGGCCATTGAACAGGACCAAGTCGATTTTGGACGCGAAGTCGCTGTATCCATCATGGAACAGGCGGACGACACACCGCCTGAAGCTATATCTGTTCCTGGGGAGGTTGCTGCACAATCAAATCAACCATCCGTTCGTCAAGGGACACTGCCTGAAGATTCATCTGAGGCAATACCTGAAGTGCAGCCAAAACGTCCGAAAAAACATATCCCATTTAATGTGATGATGCTTAAGCAAGATCGGGAAAAAAACAGCTTCATGAATAAAATGATGCCGGAAAAAAAAAGCCTTAATTCGGAAAGGGCAGTAGTTTCACCTGATAAGCGACCAATGAATGATGCAGCTGAAATGGAGACAGGACAAGCGAAACCATCCGCCATTCCTGAACGGAAACAGGAGGAAGGCAGAGTTATGCCGAAAGAGCGGACTCCGGTCATTACACCAACCTTTTTGGACACTAAGGCTGGTTCGGAAACCGCCGCCGTGCCTGAAAATACAGTTGAATCCAATATTGGTTCCAGCCTGGTCACTAAGCCGCTCTTGGAGCAGGAATCCCCCATTTCCGGAAATGGGTATCATGAAGCAGTTCATACAGAGGCTGCAGCAGAAAGTGGCCAGGGCGATACCCCGGCAGTTTTTGGCTCCGTGGAAGCGGAGGATAATCCATATTATGTGTTTCCTAATATTGAATTGCTGACACCTCCCACATATGCAGTGCATGATGATGAGTGGCTCGAGGAACAGACTTTATTACTTGATGAAACATTGAAAAATTTCAATGTCCGTGCAAAGGTCGTCAATGTCACTCAAGGACCGGCAGTAACTCGTTTCGAGGTGCATCCGGAGCCGGGAGTGAAGGTGAATAAAGTGACGAACCTGATGGATGACATCAAATTAAGCCTTGCTGCTCAGGATATGCGGATGGAAGCGCCCATTCCCGGTAAACATACAATTGGCATCGAGATTCCGAACAGGAAAAGCAAACCGGTATTTTTGCGTGAGGTTTTGGAAAGTACTGAGTTTCAAGAGCATGAATCACCGCTTGCTGTCGCTTTAGGACTCGATATATCCGGTCAGCCGATTATCACGGATTTGAGAAAGATGCCGCATGGATTGATAGCCGGGCAAACGGGATCGGGGAAAAGTGTCTGTATCAACACGATGCTGGTCAGCTTGCTGTATAAAGCTACGCCGCAGGAGTTGAAATTACTGTTGATCGATCCGAAAATGGTCGAGCTCGCCCCATATAACCGGATCCCGCATTTGGTCAGTCCGGTCATAACCGATGTAAAAGCCGCTACGGCTGCGTTGAAATGGGCTGTAGAGGAGATGGAACGGCGTTATGAATTGTTTGTACATGCCGGTGTGCGTGATATCACCCGCTTTAATGACCAAGCGGAAAAAGCCGGTCAATATTCAAGCAAGCTGCCTTATATCCTGGTGATCATCGATGAGCTTGCGGATCTAATGATGATGTCCCCTGCTGATGTAGAGGAAGCGATTTGCCGGATTGCGCAAAAGGCCCGTGCCTGCGGCATCCATTTGATTGTAGCCACTCAAAGACCATCAGTCGATGTCATAACTGGATTGATCAAGGCAAATATCCCGACAAGGATCGCTTTTTCGGTATCTTCACAAGTGGACTCCCGTACAATCATCGATAGCGGCGGTGCAGAAAAATTATTGGGAAGAGGAGATATGTTATTCGCTGAAAACGGCTCGTCGAAAACGGTGCGCCTGCAAGGGACTTTTGTGAGTGATGAAGAAATCGATCAAGTCGTCAACCATGTTAAACTGGAGCAGCAGCCGAAATACCTGTTTGAACAGGAAGACTTGCTGAACAGGGCCGAGGTCACGGAAGAAGCGGATGAACTGTTTTTCGAGGCCTGTGAATTTGTCGTGAGCCAGCAGGCTGCATCTGCATCGAGTGTCCAAAGGCGCTTCCGTGTCGGTTATAACCGTGCAGCGCGTCTAATAGAAATGATGGAGCAACGGGGAGTCGTTTCCGAATCCAGGGGCTCAAGGCCCAGGGATGTATTGATTACGGAAGAAGAACTGGAATTTTTACATGTTAATTAAGAGAACCTAATAAAAGGAAATTGAATATAATGTGAAAGGGTGAAAACCCTTTTTTATCACCTTAATTGAGGGAAAAACCAATGATTTGATAAATTGGCATCTGCCTGACATGGATGAATGAATAAAAAAGTGATATAATAGTTTATTGTTGATGAATGATTGAAAATAAGAGCTTGAAAAACCTATTAAGAAATTGCGTTACTAATAAGTCTCGTAATGGAAAAAACAAATAAAAGATGACGTCATATACTGTCATACAGGTAGACGATTGGTGGAGGTTCGCTTTATGACTGCTTACCATTTTGTGGGAATTAAAGGGTCGGGTATGAGTGCTCTTGCACAAATACTGCATGATATGAATATTGAAGTGCAGGGTTCCGATTACGAAAAAGAATTTTTTACACAATTGGCATTAGAAAAAGCCGGGATTAAAATCCTTCCTTTCAGCGAGGAAAATATTCAACCTGGAATGACCATCATTGCAGGAAATGCGTTTCCGGATAGTCATCCGGAAATCGTGAAGGCAAAAGAACTTGATTTGCCGATTATCCGTTATCACCGCTTCCTAGGTGATTTCATGAAAAATTTCATCAGCGTGGCCGTTACGGGAGCGCATGGTAAAACATCGACGACCGGCTTGCTTGCCCATGTAATGGGGGGCGCTAAACCGACATCCTTCTTGATTGGGGATGGGACGGGTAAAGGAATCGCGAATTCTGATTACTTCGTATTCGAAGCATGTGAATATCGCCGTCATTTCCTTTCCTATTATCCGGATTATGCAATCATGACGAATATCGATTTTGATCATCCTGATTATTACGCCAATGTCGAAGACGTGTTCGAGGCTTTCCAAACGATGGCCCTTCAAGTCAACAAAGGCATCATTGCGTGCGGGGATGATGAGCATTTACCACATATTCAGGCGAAAGTACCGGTTATTTTTTACGGATTTGCAGAAGGAAATGATTTTCAAGCGAAAAATGTTTCCGTCACTCCGGATGGCACGACTTTTGATGTGCATGTAAGGAACAATTACTATGATACATTCACTATTCCTACTTTTGGAAAGCATAGTGTGTTGAATGCACTTGGTGTCATTGCACTTTGTAAATATGAAAACTTGGATACGGAAGCTGTGAAAGCCCAATTGCGGACTTTTGGCGGAGTTAAACGCCGGTTCTCCGAAAAGGAAATCGGAAGTCAGATCATCATTGATGATTATGCACACCATCCGACCGAGATCTCTGCGACTGTTGACTCGGCGCGTCAGAAATATCCAGAGCGTGAAGTTGTTGCGGTATTCCAGCCACATACTTTCTCGAGAACTCAGGCATTCCTTGATGAATTCGCCGACAGCTTGAATTTGGCCGACAAAGTATACTTATGTGAAATTTTTGGATCTGCTCGTGAACATCAAGGGAAGTTATCGATTGAAGACCTTCAAGATAAGATTCCCGGTGCCGAGCTGATTACGGAGAACACAACATCTATATTGCAACATCATGAAAACAGTGTCGTGTTATTCATGGGTGCGGGGGACATTCAAAAGTTCCAGGCAGCCTACGAGCATTCACTGCAGGTAAAATAAAAAAAACGACCATCCGTTAGTAGCGGGTCGGTCGTTTTTTTTATTGGTATTTAAGTTATTTTAAATTTTCTGGATTTAAATTTTCCAGTTCCGGTAAAACGAAGCGTCCGTCCTTACGTATCAAGACGTCATCAAAATGGATCTCCCCGCCGCCATATTCAGGCCGCTGGATATTGACCAGGTCCCAGTGAATGTCTGAATGGTTTCCGTTAAAGGCATCATCATAGCATTGACCGGGAGTGAAATGAAAACTTCCATCAATTTTTTCATCAAAGAGGATATCTTGCATCGGGTGTAGAATATAAGGATTTACACCAATTGCAAATTCACCGACATATCGTGCGCCTTCATCAGTATCAAAAATTTTGTTGATGCGTTCCGTATCATTGGCAACCGCTTCAACGATTTTTCCATCCTTGAATGTCAACTTCACGTTTTCAAAAGTAAAACCCTGATAAGGGGACGGAGTATTATACGAAATCACTCCATTGATGGAATCTTTAACCGGAGCCGTATATACTTCACCGTCAGGAATGTTCAGCTCACCCGCACATTTGATGGCTTTAATGTCTTTGATGGAGAAGGTTAGGTCCGTACCGGGCCCAGTTAAGCGGACCTTATCCGTTTTATCCATCAATTCAACAAGATTGTCCATGGCTTTGCTCATTTTGCCATAGTCAAGGTTGCAGACTTCGAAATAAAAGTCTTCGAATGCTTCTGTGCTCATTTTGGCTAATTGGGCCATTGAATTTGTCGGGTAGCGAAGTACGACCCATTTTGTTTTTGGCACGCGGATATTTCTATGTACTTTACCGACTGTCTGTCCATGAATCGCCATCTTCTCTGAAGGGACATCGGATTGTTCATTGATATTATCCCCGGCACGAAGCCCGATATAAGCGTCCATCTGTTTCATTACGTTTGATTCAAACTCACCCATCAACTTGTACTGTTCTTCTTTGGCACCCATCAGCAAGGCACGATCCACTTGGTGATCCTTTAAAAGGACGAATGGGTAACCACCTGCTGCATAGGCTTCATTCACAAGTGCGTTAACAAGCTCACGCTGCAATCCGAAGTTTTCGATCAAGATTCTTTCACCTTTTTGAAGCTTCACGGAATAATTGATTAAGTTTTTGGCCAATGTACCAATTCTGGGATCTTTCATAAAAAATACCTCCATTGTTAAAATCGACTTATCTTTTCTATCATACCCGATTTCCTGCCATAAGTGTCACCCATGAATTTCACGGAGGAACTGGATGCAGACAACAATATTTCCAGATTAGGGTTTGATAGGGTATATTGAAAAAATAAATAAGTTTATAATAATAGGGAAGGGGTAATTAATATCTAACAGCAATTAAATAAGTCGATTTTTTTCGGAGGTGTTCCAATGGAGATTATTTTATACGTAAGTGCTGCTGTTGCAGCGATAGCTTTTTTGGTACTTGTTATTTTCCTAACAAAGGTACTGACATCACTTCAAACTACCCTGGACAGTGTGGCCCGGACGCTGACAGGACTAGAGAGCCAAATGCAGGGCATCACGCTCGAAACTACTCAGTTATTACATAAAACGAATACGTTGGCTGAAGATTTGCAGCAAAAGTCGGAAAACCTGAACACGGTGGTGGATGCCGTGAAGGATGTTGGCACATCCATCTCTAGCTTCAATTCTTCCATCCAAAAGGTTTCCCATAAAGTGCAGGCAGAGATTGATAATAATCAAGAACGAATCTCACAAATTGTACAATGGAGCAATGTAGCCATGGAAATCAGGGACAAGTGGAAGGCAAGAAGCAAACAGGCTGCCCCGACCCCAACCGAAAGGGCGGAGTTAGAAAGGGAAGCGCTTGAAACAGATAACCTGCCTAAAAAAAGGTTTTTACGTTCTAGATCTTAAAATCTAGTTAAATAAAAAATGAACTGAAAATTGAAAGGGGAATGTATTATGACTCAAAAAGAATTTGCGGCAAAGGACTATCAGAAATCTTATGAGGACGAACGCGACTCGATCAATTCGAAGGACTTTATGATTGGCGCCTTGATCGGCGGGATGATCGGAGCGGCTACAGCTTTGTTCATGGCCCCGAAAACAGGCAAGGAATTAAGGAATGACTTCAATGAACAAGCTAAAAACATTTCAGAGAAAACAGAAAGATTAAGACAAACGGCAATGGAAAAAGGAACAGTCCTTGCTGATACTGCAAAAGAAAAAACAAGCTCCGTCACGGAAATCGTTTCCAATAAATCTTCAAATATCGTCAATAAAGTGAAAAGCCTAAAAACGGGAAAAGAAAACGGGGACGCGGCTGATGATACAACGAATTCCAGCAATAAGGATATAGATGTAACCGGAACTTCCGATTCTCCTATCGTATCCGTCGAAACGAACTTTGCTAACGGCAATGACTCGGAAAATAATCCTGCAGATCCTACAAGCGGAAACAAGAATGCGGCAAAATTAAAACTTGATGAAGCGAAAAAGGCATTTGATGAAACAGAGAATAATCTAAAGAAATAAACTCCTTGGATTCCTTTAATGGGGATGAATAGGCATAAAGGGAAGAAGAATAAGGCGATGAAGTGCTTTGATGGCTTCATCGCCTTTTTGATGGTAAAATTTATATGGATAAGGAAAGGAGACTGTTTTATGGTCATGAGCAAAATCGAAACAGAAGAACAATTCAATGAGCTTCTAAAAGAGGATACATTCCTGCTTTTCAAGCATAGTGTAACATGCCCGGTCAGTGCTGAAGCATTTGAACAATATGAGAGGTACATCTTGGAGAACGAACAACTTAAAACGGCCTATTTAGCCGTTCAGGAAGCTCGACCACTATCCAATTATGTGGCAGAAACATTTGATGTCAAACATCAATCACCTCAGGCCATCCTGTTTAAAAGTGGAAAACCTGCCTGGAATGAATCTCATTGGCGGATTACATATGATTCATTGAGCAAGGCCATTACTGAATGAATGAATGAAGGCCGGATCCCTTTAGTAAGGGGTCCGGCCTTTTATTATTCCATCTGGTAGCCATGGGAATTATAGACGGTCTCCAGGGGAAACCTTTTCTTTAAAGGCCCTTCCTGTTCATTTAGCTTCAGGCGTTCTGGATGGCTCCAGGGCAAGTGGCAGCGATTTAATCATGGAGTCCAATGCTCTAGAGATAAAATTTCAATTAAATTATAGCTTTCTTGTTCTATTTCCAATATAATTCCTACAATGGATTGTTCCAATATTCAGTCTAAATCGTTTTTCTTGCATGTATAACACCTGATTTTATGTATTTATAACTTTAATGCTTAAAAGCGTTTAATTATTAAAGAAAAATATAGTGACATTTATGGGTACTTCATTTATAATTGATTTAATCATACATGAAATATTCTAAATTTTTCATTGATAAAACAATCGGGGTGGATGTTCGAGGATCCAGAAGGGATTTTTTTAGTTTGAGTCCGCTGAACCGATTTCTATTTTAAAAAACGAAGGGATGGATTTGTAATGAGCAACAAAGAGCTTGATGGACTTCGTAATCAACTGGATGATGTGAACCTTCAGTTATTACATCTTATTAATCAACGTGCTGAACTTGTACAGGAAATTGGTCGCGTTAAAGAAAAACAAGGTGTAAACCGTTACGATCCGGTCCGTGAAAGAACGATGCTGGATCTTATCGAAGCCAATAATCAAGGACCGCTTGATCTTGGTTCGATTAAACATATTTTCAAAGAAATCTTTAAATTGGGCTTGGAGCTGCAAAAAGATGATCAGAAGAAAACGCTTCTTGTATCAAGAAAACAAAAGGCTGAAGACACTATCATCGACATTAAGGGTGAATTGGTAGGTAACGGGATCCCTAGCTTCGTTTTCGGACCATGTGCCGTTGAATCTTATGAACAAACAGCTGCGGTGGCGGAAGTCATTAAAGCTAAAGGTCTGAAATTGATGCGCGGCGGTGCATTTAAGCCACGTACATCTCCATATGACTTCCAAGGGCTTGGTTTGGAAGGTTTACAAATACTTAAACGTGTTGCTGATGAATACGGCTTGGCTGTCATCAGTGAAATCGTGAGTGCCAACGATATTGAAGCTGCGATCGATCATATCGATGTCATCCAAATCGGGGCGCGCAACATGCAAAACTTCGACTTGCTAAAAGCTGCAGGTGCTGTAAATAAACCAGTTCTTTTAAAACGTGGACTGGCTGCAACGATTGAAGAGTTCATTCATGCAGCGGAATACATCATGTCACAGGGCAATGGCAACATCATCCTTTGTGAACGCGGTATCCGTACTTACGAAAAAGCAACAAGGAATACACTTGATATCTCTGCTGTACCGATTTTAAAACAAGAAACTCATTTACCGGTCATGGTTGATGTAACGCATTCAACTGGACGTCGTGATCTCCTGCTTCCTACGGCTAAAGCGGCACTTGCTATCGGTGCTGACGGTGTTATGGCTGAAGTGCATCCAGATCCTTCCGTTGCTTTATCTGATTCTGCCCAGCAAATGGACTTCAAACAATTTGATGAATTCTACAATGAAATTAAACGTTTGAACTGGGTAACTGTATAAGCTAAGAAAGCCTTTAAATGATCTACTTACGGCCCTTACCAACTTGGCAAGGGCTTTTTTTAATGGTAAAATACTAGTTTTTGCAGAAAAAGCTTCGAAATAAGCACTATTGGATTGCAGGAAAGATTCGACTATCGTATGATAAATAACAAGAATGAGAACTGTTCGGAAGATTGAGTCATACATAAAGTGATATCTATGTGAATTTTATACTTGAATAGGGTATTGAATATTTGACTGAGAAGAGAGTAGGACTGCATTTTTTGTTAGGCAGATCGTTCCTAAAATAATCTTCCTTATAGAGAATAACGCATAAAAGATTTTTTTTTCGAAATAATTCGGGTCTTTTATGGGGAAAATGAAAGAAATGGAGGAATGGATGAATGAATAATATAACCATTTATGATGTGGCGCGTGAGGCGAATGTTTCCATGGCCACCGTTTCCCGAGTAGTTAACGGGAATCCAAATGTAAAGCCTGCAACAAGGAAGAAAGTTTCCGATGTGATTGAGAAGTTAGGGTACCGTCCCAATGCAGTGGCAAGGGGACTTGCCTCAAAGAAAACGACTACAGTCGGGGTCATCATCCCGGATATCTCGAGCATCTTTTTTGCCGAATTGGCACGGGGCATAGAAGATATAGCCACAATGTATAAATACAATATCATTCTTAGCAGTTCTGATGAGAATATAGATAAGGAATTCCATTTGCTGAATACGATGCTTGGAAAACAAGTGGATGGTATCGTGTTCATGGGCGGCAACATCTCTGATGAACATGTCAAAGAGTTTAAGAATTCACCGGTTCCAATCGTTCTGGCAGGTTCGGTGGATGAAAGCGGGCAAGTTCCATCGGTTAATATTGATTATGAGGCGGCGGCATTCGACGCAGTGACATTCTTTGCTGAAAAAGGCCACAAGCATATCGCTTTTGTAAGCGGAAACCCTTCCGCGCTGATTAATGAAATGAAATTGGCTGGTTATAAACGAGGATTGAAAGAAGCTGGTCTTTCATTTGATGAAAGTTATATTGTTGAAGGTGATTATACATATGATTCAGGAATTGAATCTTTTGAAAAGTACTTGGAAGTTGAAGACAGACCGACGGCATTCATCGCCGGTGCTGATGAAATGGCACTTGGAATTGTCCATGCCGCACAGGACAAAGGGTATAATGTGCCGGAAGACTTTGAAGTGATCAGCTTCGATAATACGAGATTGACATTGATGGTGCGTCCGCAAATCACGACGATCGTTCAACCTTTATATGACATTGGTGCGGTTGCGATGAGGCTTCTTACAAAGTTGATGAATAAAGAACAAGTGGAGGAAGGTCTTGAAAAAGTGATCCTTCCGCATCGGATTGAAAACCGTCAATCAACGAAATGAACTTGTTTGGAGAGTGTCCCGGAGGGCACTCTCTTTTTGTTTCCCAACCCGAACAAAAAAGATCGTTTTTCAACGATCCTTTGGTTAACTTTGTTCATTGCTTTTCGAAGTTTGCTTGGAAGACCTGATGGGATAAAGGACCTTTTCAAGCGTCAGGGCATTCTTCTCGGTAATTTCAGGCTTCCTCGGAATGGGTTCGTATATATCCTCCATATCATCCCATTCATTCGGCAGGGTGACGGGGGACTCAGGCTGCCAGCAATCGAGCCATTCCTTTGATAGGGGACCTGATATATCATTGTTCGTCATTTCAAGCCAGACCCTCGCCCAAGCCCTCGGGACGACGCGCCATATATCATATCCGCCGCCGCCTACTGCAATCCACCGTCCTTCGCAAAACTTATGGGCCATTTCGTGGGCCAACTTTGGTATTTCCCTATAAATCTTCATGGTGGCAGATAAATGGGTGAGCGGATCGTAATAATGGGAATCGGCCCCGTTTTGCGTTAATATGACATCCGGTTTGAAGAATTCAATGACCTCCTTAAAGGAAGCCCTATAGCATTCGAGCCAGGATTCATCTTCAGTGAACGCATCGACCGGGATGTTGAATGAATAGCCGTAGCCTTTTCCCTGGCCCCGCTCGTTAATATTGCCGGTGCCGGGAAATAAGTAGCGCCCCGTTTCATGAATGGATAGGGTGCATACATCCGGATCATCATAAAATGACCATTGGACTCCGTCACCATGATGTGCATCGGTATCGACATACAAGACACGTGCCCCATATTTTTTTTGCAGGTATTTAATCGCGACCGAACTATCATTGTAAATGCAAAAGCCCGAGGCTTTTCCGCGGAAACCGTGATGCAGGCCCCCGCCAAGATTAAGTGCGTGCAGGGACTGACCGGTCATGACGGCATCCACAGCCGTCAAGGTACCGCCTACAAGCAAGGCACTCGCTTCGTGCATCTTGGGGAAGATAGGGGTGTCCTCTGTTCCTAGCCCATAATTTACTGCCTTTTCAGGGGGGAGCTTTCCCTGGCCTGCTAATTTGACAGCGTTTACATAGTGGTGATCATGGATCAATTCCAATTCTTCATCGGTAGCCATTCTTGGCTTGATAATTTGATCATCATTGATGGCATGGTGTTTTTTTAATAAATCAAGCGTGAGTTTAAGCCGTTTTTGATTGAATGGATGTTCATCGTTGAATTTATAGGTAAGGAGTTCATCCGAATAGACGAAAAGGGATGTATCATTCATGTGAAATCCCCGGTAGACTAGGCCATAAAACGGTATAGCCTTCTTTCTTCAAATCCTCCACCACCATAAATGGATTCATCGTCTGTACACGAATTACAAGAATTTTATAATCGGTTCCATTTTTTTCAGGATAAACAAGGGTGCTCAGGATATTCGAATTGCGCCTTTTGAAAATATGGGCAATATCATGAAGGGAACCTGCCTTATCCGGGATTCTGATTTCGATTTGGGAACCGGGCTGATTGACTCCAGTCAACTCAACGTATGAATGAAGTAAATCGGAACCGGTTATGATGCCCACTAACTTCCTTCCCTTTACGATTGGAAGGCAGCTGATATTGTTATCACAGAAAACAGCCCCGATTTCTTCCACGAAATCCAGCGGGTGCCCCGTGATTATTTCTGTTTTCATGATGCTTGATAATGGTTTTTGTAAATCATTTTTGTATTCTGCGGTACGGAATATAGAAGGGGCAGCATCCCGAATATCACGGTCGCTGACTAATCCCACAAGTTGATAGCTGTCATCGACAATGGGTATATGGCGAATTCGCTTCTCCTTGATGATCATGACAGCGCTATGGATTGTATCCGTTGGAGTGAGGGTGATAATATCCTCATTCATTATTGTTTCTACAATCATTTTCCTTCCTCCTCTTACTCGCCTCTTTAATACATAAACCGATTCATAAAACGCAATTGGTCGAACTTCTGGATGGATTCCGGCGGGACTCTTTTGCCAATACGGGCCATCAGGCAGTTGGCCGGGTGGGAACTGATTTCAGGATCATCTGTTGCAAAGTAGACCAAGCCACCCGCACTCATCATTTTTTCCATGACCTTGCGATAGTCCCAAATATTCAGACCTGTCCCTTTCAAATCCCAATGCCAATAGTATTCAGTGGTGATGATGATGAAGTCCTCAACCGAATCGTCTTCCATGGAAAGGCGGATTAGGTTCTTCCCGACGGAGGCACCCCGGTATTTAGGGATGACCTCGATTGCACCAAGCTCAATCAAGTTCTCCATCTTAATTTCCGACCAGCGCTCCAAGGGATCGGGATATAAGTAAGTTACATAACCCACGATCGTTTCATTTTCACGGGCGATAAAGATCCTGCCCTCAGGTAAGTCTGCAATCTCTATTAACGCTTTATGCTGCAAAGCAGGAGGGCGAAAGGCGACCAAGTCTTCATGAAACTCATAAGCGGACATTTTTTCGCCGTTCAACGGCCCTTCGATGATGAGCGTCCCGCTTAATGTCTGCAGTTCCTTAGTATAAAAGGTCTTATTATATTCCATTCTTTCACCACCCTTGTTATGTTGTAATCTTACACTCTAGCATTCTGGAGTATAAGAAGCGTTGCTTTTAAAAACTGACCGAATGGAAAGCTTAAATAAATTATACATAAAAACAAGGGGTATAATTTAGAAAGTTCAACACATATATGAATCTTTTGTTACAGTGCTTCTTCTTTCCCAGCCATCAACATGAATTCACCTTAAATATAACATACTTGTAATTTTCCAAATTCAGCAAGATGATTTTCCCTAATATGGAAGTGCTTAATATTTTAAAAATTGAGAAAATTGTCTTCATATACTATAATAAAAATATAGAGCCGAATAAAGGGGGAGTTTGTCGTATGAATGTGAAAGCGTTGCCAGTAGTGGAAGGTAATTTTAATTTAAAGAATTATGATGAAAAATACAAGAAGTTTGACTGGTCCGAGACGGAAAAGGAATTCTCCTGGTCTGAAACCGGTAAAGTGAATCTTGCACATGAAGCAATTGACCGCCATGCCGAAACATACAAAAAGAATAAAGTAGCCCTTTATTACAAAGACGATAAAAGAAATGAAAAGTATACATTCAAGGAAATGAAAGATTATACGAATCAAGCGGCCAATGTGTTCAAGAACATTGCCAATGTTGAAAAAGGTGATCGTGTTTTCATCTTCATGCCTCGCTCCCCGGAGCTTTATTTTGCATTGTTGGGTGCGATTAAAACGGGAGCGGTCGTAGGGCCGTTGTTCGAAGCCTTCATGGAAGGCGCAATAAGGGATCGTCTTGAAGATAGTGAGGCAAGTGTGATTGTGACGACACCTGAACTTTTGCCGCGCGTCCCAGTGGATGAGCTGCCCCATTTAAAGCATATTTTCTTGGTGGGGGAACATATAAAAGAAGAAGGAAAGTACCATCACTTCAATAAAAAATTAAAAGAAGCAGACAAAAAATTCGAAATTGAATGGGTGGATCGGAATGACGGTCTGATTCTTCACTATACCTCCGGTTCCACAGGCAAACCAAAAGGAGTGCTTCACGTTCATAATGCGATGATCCAGCATTATCAAACGGCAAGATGGGTCCTTGATTTGCAGGATGAGGACGTGTATTGGTGCACAGCGGACCCTGGATGGGTGACAGGGACGTCTTACGGGATCTTTGGACCTTGGTTGACAGGGACCTCGAATGTCATTGTAGGCGGGCGGTTCAAGCCTGAATCCTGGTACAAGACCTTGGAAGACTTTGGTGTCACGGTATGGTATAGTGCCCCGACGGCCTTCAGGATGCTGATGGGCGCAGGTGACGAAATCGTTAAGCGGTTCGATTTAAGCACTCTCCGCCATATTTTAAGTGTCGGTGAACCGTTGAACCCGGAAGTGGTGCGCTGGGGAATGAAGGTATTCAATCATCGTATCCATGATACATGGTGGATGACGGAGACCGGAGCTCAGGTCATCTGCAATTATCCTTGCTTGGAAATCAAACCGGGTTCGATGGGTAAACCGATTCCTGGTGTGCAAGCGGCAATAGTGGATGATCAAGGCAACGAGCTTCCGCCGCATAGAATGGGGAACCTTGCCATCAAGAAAGGCTGGCCTTCGATGATGAAGACCGTCTGGAAGAATGAAGCGAAATATGAATCTTACTTTATGCCAGGTGATTGGTATGTGTCCGGTGATTCCGCATATATGGATGAAGATGGTTATTTCTGGTTCCAAGGCCGTGTTGATGATGTCATCATGACGGCAGGGGAGAGAGTCGGACCTTTCGAAGTGGAAAGCAAGTTGGTCGAGCATCCAGCCGTAGCTGAAGCGGGGGTCATCGGTAAGCCGGATCCGGTTCGGGGGGAAATTATCAAAGCGTTTATCGCCCTTCGTGACGGATACGATGCAAACGATGAGTTGATAGAGGAAATTCGTACATTTGTAAAGCATGGTCTAGCAGCACATGCGGCACCTCGTGAAATTGAATTCAGGGATAAACTTCCTAAAACAAGAAGCGGTAAAATCATGCGCCGTGTCCTGAAAGCTTGGGAACTTGATTTGCCAACTGGTGACTTATCATCGATGGAGGATTGAGAAACTGAGTCATGATGATTATTGAGAAGGAAAAAGGCATCCATTGTCACTTTAATGGATGCCTTTTTTCGAGATTATAAGAAAACAGGCTGTCGGGTTACCCCGACAGCCTGTTTTAGTTCAAAAAAGAGTGTCATTCTTCCTCTTCTTCAGCTTTATCCGTGTCTTGCTCTTTATCATTGACAGTGTCTTGCTCTTTATCATTGACTGTGTCTTGATCTTTGTCGGTCTCTTGATTTTCTTTATCAGTATTTTCTTTGTTTTGACCTTTGTCTTGAGCTGGCTCTTTATTTTTATCTATATCCGTTTCTTTTTCTGTTTCTTTATCTGCTTCTTTATCTGTTTCATTGTCTGAACCGTTCTCTTCTTTTGTGTCTGGTTTTTTATCTTCGCTAGCTATTTTATCTTTTCCGCGATCATCTTTATTTTTTGAGGAATCTTCTTTTGAACCAGTCTTCTTAGCGCCGCTTTCAACACGTTTAGAAGGGGCTGATTCTTTACCGACTATGTCTACGGCCGTTACATAATAGGAACCGCCTGAGCCGACTTTGTAAACAAGACTCCCACCAGCATTGATGCTCGCCACTTTTTTGCCGTCCTTATAGACACGATAACCGACGACATCTCCTTCATGATGCAGGCCCCATGTAATCTTATCGTTACTGATCGTTATGGATAGGGGATCTGGTGCTTTGCCATTATCATTCAACTTCGCTTTCGCCCCGACGACATTT
This sequence comes from Peribacillus sp. YIM B13472, assembly GCF_042788005.1. NCBI lineage: Bacteria > Bacillati > Bacillota > Bacilli > Caryophanales > Bacillaceae > Peribacillus > Peribacillus sp. YIM B13472. The sequence goes on along the minus strand of NZ_JBHZPG010000008.1, from coordinate 104,189 downwards.
CCTGATTTTCCGCCTCCAGGAATCACGGATCCCGGGTCATCGACATATTTCAGTCCGATATCTGCAAAGGAATCGGGATTCAACATGAACCCGCCGCTTGTGAATTCGCCAGGCGTTTGCGGAAGGGCTGCGTAGCGTTTGCTGCCGACTGATACATATTGTCCATCTATGAAACTATCATCCGCCTTTGATGGAGCATATTTGGCGATGAATAAATCTGATTTTACAAGACCTGCCTTTTGGCATGCACTTGAAGGCAGCAGTCCTGAAACGCCACAGAAGGAGCGGCTGACAATTCCGCCCGGCATTTCAAATCGCTTATCGGGGTCGATGAGTTTAGGATCGACTTTGTATGCGGCATTGATCAGATCTGCCCAATAATACATATTACGTTTATTATATTCCAGACCATTATAGGTCCCTTGCAAGGATTTCGGTGTGTCATATCCGAGCCATGTACCGAATGATACATTCGGGTTGGTTGCGACGAACCAAGCGTCCCAATAGTTTTGGGAAGTTCCGGTCTTACCTGCCCAATCACTTGAGAAAGCAAGGCGGTTCCTGACCGAAGCGGCCGTCCCGCTGTTTACGACATCACGCATCATATCAAGCGTTAAGTAAGCAGCTTGCGGAGAGAATACTTCCACTGGTTTCGCTTTATGCTCATAGATGACCTTGCCATCTTTCGATACGATTTTATCGATCATATAAGCATCGACGAATTCCCCTGAATTGGCAAATGTGCCAAATGCATTGACGTTCTCTTCAACGGTTACACCTTTTGACATAGCTCCCAGTGACATGGCTGCATTAGAGTAATCTTCTTTCGTCACTGTGGTGAAGCCCATTTTTTCCAAATAGGAAGCTGGACCTTGGTTGATTATTTTCATGTAAAAGAGCGCTGCCGGGATATTATAGGAATTCTTCAGTGCCTCACGGGCTGTCGTTACTCCCGTATAGCTTCCGCCGCCATAGTTTCCTGGACGCCACATTTTTCCTGCTGGAATGGATATGGGTACGTTGGCCGATACGCTTCCAGGTGAGATCTTTCCTAACTCGATTCCCGGGCCATATACGAGCAGCGGCTTCATCGTTGATCCGTTCGATCGCAGTGATGCGGTTGCATGGTTCGTCTGTTCCCGCTTGAAATCACGGCCACCTACGAAACTGATGATTTTTCCTGTTTTATTTTCGATTAGAATGGCCCCGGCTTCAACGGGCTCACCCGCTTTATCGTATCCGTAATTCGGATAGTTTTTCGTTACTTCCTGCATTTTGTCATAAATCTTTTTATTGACTGTCGTATAAATCTGATAGCCGTTTTGACGCAGCTTACGATCAGCAAGTGCTACATATTGTTCTTTTAAATCATCATTCTCTAAATCTTTCTCTTCATATCCATCGTCTTTTGCGAGACTGACAGATAGGATTTCAATGGAGCGTTTTTCAATTTCATAGGTGAGCCATGGATATTTCTCGGATGGCATCTCCGTTTTACCGATAAAGTCTTTTGTTATGTCGTATGTTCTTGCTTTATCATATTCTTCTTTTGTTATGTATCCGTTACTATACATCCGCTTTAAAACGGTTTTCATCCGGTTGATGCCGGGTTCTTGATTTTCTTTCAGTTTTCCTTGCTGAGTATATGGTGTATAACCGAAAGGGCTTTGCGGCAATCCAGCAATAAAAGCGGATTGGGGCAGAGTCAGATCTTTGGCCTCCACGCCAAAAATACCTTCAGCAGCCGACTCGACTCCAGCGATGTTCCGACCGGAAGAATTTCGACCCAACGTGGAGACGTTTAGGTAGGTTTCCAAAATCTCTTCCTTTTCAAAGAACTTTTCGACCCGGAGCGCAAGAAGGATTTCTTTTGCTTTCCGGTCAAATGATACTTCGTTGGTGAGGACCTGGTTTTTAATGAGCTGCTGTGTTAAGGTGCTTCCTCCCGATTGGACGCTTGCATTCGAAAATTCCTGGTAAACGGCACGCAGGATGGCTTTCGGGACAACTCCGTCATGCTCATAAAAATATTCATCCTCTGTAGCGATGACTGCATTTTTAAGATACTCGGAAACTTTATCGATGGACACTTCCTCACGCTCAAGGTCACTCTTAAGCTTGCCCAAGTATACGTCATCAGCAAAGTATACTTCAGAGGTCTCTTCATAATTGTAAATGTCTTTTTTTAAATCTTCTTTTGTGCGTACCGGTTCATCTTTGACGAGGGCAGCGAAATAGCCGGCTCCGACGCCGCCGGCGAATGAGAATCCTAGAACCCCGACAATAATGAGGATCAGCGTTAAATTCCAAATGACTTGGTATGTAACCCGCGCGTTCTTATGTGTTTTTTCATTTTGAAAAAAATGGGTCAACTGCTTCCATAATGCTTGAAATCTATCTTTTTGATTACTATTCATCGTATCATACCCCCTGAAATCACATATATTATAGCATATAACAGGTAGGGGAAAGGGCATCTTTCTTATTTTTCTAGAATCTGTAAGGGTGATGTTGACAAGGATTCTTATGTATGATAAAAGTTTATTAACAATAATAAAATGATTAAATGATCGCGATGATAGGACCCAGTAGTCAGACTATCCCTGTTTCAGAGAGCCGGTGGTTAGTGGAAATCGGTACAAATGGTATGATGAATTACTTCCTTGAGCATTTGCTGTGAAATGATTAGTAGCAGGAAACGGTTGACGGCCGTTATTCGTCTTGAGCGGAGGGCATATTATGTCCTCAAGTTGGGTGGTACCGCGAATTCATTCGTCCCTTCATATTTTATGAAGGGGCGTTTTTGTGTGCTTTTTGCGGTTTTTTTCTAAGATGGAGGAGGAATATTTAATGGAATTGCTTAAAGACCTCGAGTGGAGAGGGATTATTTATCAACAAACGGATGAAGAGGGTTTTAAGGACCTTTTAGAAAAAGAGAAAATTTCTTTATACTGTGGTGTCGATCCAACTGCGGATAGTATGCACATCGGACATCTATTGCCATTCTTGACATTGCGCCGTTTCCAGCAGCACGGTCATCGTCCACTTGTGCTAGTAGGCGGTGCGACAGGACTTATTGGTGATCCAAGCGGTAAAAAAGAGGAACGCCAGCTGCAAACGCTGGAAAAAGTGCTTTATAATGCAGACTGCATAAAAGGGCAGCTATCCCACATCTTTGAATTCGACGGTGAAAATGGTGCGGTCATGGTCAATAACTATGACTGGATAGGTAAAATCGATATGGTTACGTTCCTGCGTGATTACGGGAAATACATCGGCATTAACTACATGCTGGCAAAAGATACCGTTGCTTCCCGCTTGGATACGGGAATTTCCTTTACTGAATTTGCGTACACGATTTTACAAGGAATTGATTTCGGTCATTTATACAGCAATTACGACTGTAAATTACAAATTGGCGGCAGTGATCAATGGGGCAACATTACGACCGGTCTTGAAATGATCAGGAAATCCAATGATGAGAATGCTAAAGCATTCGGTATGACGATCCCGCTCGTAACGAAAGCGGATGGAACGAAATTCGGTAAAACGGAAGGCGGAGCGATTTGGCTTGACCCAGAAAAGACGACTCCGTATGAATTTTACCAATTCTGGATCAATACAGCCGATGCTGATGTTGTGAAATACCTGAAATTCTTCACATTCCTATCTCGTGAGGCGATTGAAGAGTTAGAGCAATCCGTACAGTCCGAACCGCATTTACGTAAAGCGCAAAAAGCTTTAGGGGAAGAAATGACCCGTTTGATTCATGGTCAGGAAGCTCTTGACCAAGCAATCAAAATCTCTGCCGCCCTATTCAGCGGTGAGGTGAAGAATTTAAGTGCAGCGGAAATCAAATTGGGCTTTAAAGATGTCCCTAGCTTTGAACGTGAAAGCAAGGAAGATATCGGTTTGGTCGATTTAATCGTTGAAGCGAAAATTTCGCCATCAAAGCGTCAAGCCCGTGAAGATATTCAGAATGGGGCAATCTCCATAAATGGGGAGAAAGTGACGGATCTGCAATATGTAGTGACGGAAGCAGCCAAGATTGAAGGGGAGTTCATTCTCGTTCGTCGTGGCAAGAAGAAATACACATTAGTGAAATGATTGTTCAAGGCCCGGCTGAATCCCAGCCGGGCTTTGTCATGCAAGGGTGTTTAGGTGCAAAAAAAACCCCCATCCAAGGATGGGGGTTTTTGAAGTTATTAACGAGAGTAGAACTCAACGATAAGAGCTTCGTTAATTTCAGCAGGCAATTCAGAACGTTCTGGTAAACGAGTGAAAGTACCTTCTAATTTCTCAGCATCGAAAGTAAGGAAATCAGGAACGAAGTTAGTTGCTTCAACTGATTCTTTGATGATTGAGAAGTTACGTGATTTTTCACGAACTGCGATAGTTTGTCCAAGAGACACTTTGTAAGATGGAATGTCTACGCGGCTTCCGTCTACAGTGATGTGACCGTGGTTAACAAGTTGACGTGCTTGACGACGTGTACGAGCTAAACCAAGACGGTAAACTAGGTTGTCAAGACGTGATTCAAGAAGAATCATGAAGTTTTCACCATGAACACCTTTAAGTTTGCCAGCGCGGTCGAACATTGAACGGAATTGACGTTCAGTGATTCCGTACATGTGACGAAGTTTTTGTTTCTCTTGCAGTTGCATTCCGTATTCAGAAATTTTTCTGCGTTGGTTAGGACCATGTTGTCCTGGAGCATAAGGGCGTTTTTCTAATTCTTTACCAGTACCTGTTAGGGAAATTCCTAAACGACGGGATAGTTTCCAGCTTGGGCCAGTATAACGAGCCATAGGATGACTCCTCCTTTAAATGTTTTTATTTTGGTAAAATAAAAACCGTGTGAATGTACGATCATGACCATTTTGTTTTCATGTACCTTCGCCCTAGCAGCAGAGAGTTACGAGATACACCTCTGTATTGAGGAACAAAATGAGAACATAAAGGCTGTCACATAGGCTGCAATATTTTACACAAGGAGTATTGTATAATATTCTGCTCAATGAGTCAAGGCCAGTTGTGATTTATTAAGGAATAGATAAAGAGAAGCACAGCAGGAAAATTCAATATATTAAAAAAATGCAATTTATAGAGAGGTTTTTTCCATTGTAAGCGTTATGAGATAATGAATCCAAAAATCATGGATGGTTTGAGACATTTCCTGGTGCCTATGTCATGGGGTGATTCAATCCTGTTTCTTTGCTGAAAATGTCAAAAGGGTCGATGAGGGGTTTTATATTGCGGAAATTCAGGAAAGGACAGGGTGCATGTACAACGGGTCCTGTAATGGAAAAGGGAGCAGGCAAGGTTTGCCGCTCCCTTTTATTTTATAGATGATTGGAAAGGATTTCAGCGAATTTCTCCAGTCCTTGCTGATCCATTTCGTCAAAACGGTCCGTTATCGGGCTGTCGATATCGAGGACACCGAGCAATTTGCCGTCCTTCATGAGCGGTATGACAATTTCAGATCTTGATGCCGCATCGCAGGCGATATGTCCAGGGAATTGATGGACATCCTCTACGCGCAGGGTTTTTTCAGTTGCAGCTGAAGTCCCGCATACGCCCTTGCCCATTGGAATGCGGACACAGGCTGGAAGACCTTGAAAGGGTCCTAGAATTAATTGGCCTTCTTCATATAAATAAAAGCCTACCCAGTTAATCTCATCGAGAAACAGATTAAGTAAAGCTGCCGCATTGCTTAAATTGGCTATCCGGTTCGTTTCATCTTCGATTAAGGCAAGTAGTTGTTTTTGGACCAGTTCATAGTTTTTTTCTTTTTTTCCTTGATACATTTCGACATTAAACAAAAGCGTTCACCTGTCTTCCGCATATTTTTACAGCACTATCTAATCATGATGCTTTATTGTTGGGAAATTGTCGAGAACTTACTAAAGGATTCAGGCTCTTTCGTGAAGAAGTAGTTCACAAGACTTGTCTCAAAGAAAGCGAGGGATTGCCTGAATGAATCGCCAGACGCCAACGAAACAAGCCATTGTGGAAGCTGCATTGCATTTATTTCATTTAAAAGGCTATCATGCTACATCCATACGGGATATTGCGAATAAAGCGAAAGTGAACGCTGCAAATATTGCCTACTATTTCAAGAATAAGCAGGGGTTGCTGGAATTCTGTTTCATTTCCTATTTAGAAGAGTATATCCTGGTCCTTGAGAAGAACATGACATTGCTCGAACTTAAAGGCCCGCAGCATTGCTTGATGAATCTTGTAAAGGATATTCTCGCTTTCCAGAGGGAAAACTTCCTTGCTGCACGGTTCATATATGGGGAATCTTCACTCGATTCCAATTTAAACCGCGAAATTCATTCGACTTATTTTACTAAGGAAAAGTCTTATTTTCAATATATTTTGGAACAAGGAATCAAGAGCAGGAGTTTCCAGCAGGTCTCCGTTCCCATGTATATGCTGCAGTTGAAGGGATTATTGACGGCCCCTGTCCTGCATACCCATTATGCGATGGAGGTGCTTCATGTCTTCCCGCAGGAAGCCTATTACACGAATATTTATGCCAATGAAGTCGGACGTTTTCTGCAAGATACCCTTTTCATTGCCGAAGACTTACAGCCACTGTTAGCCGGCCGGCCTGAAGTGTATATATGATTTACCCATTAAACCCTGCAATCAGTGCCTGATGGCCCTGACCCAAATCTTTAGCCTGATGGGCATCGGAACCGTAAATAAGCGGAATGCCGAGATCTAAAGCACGTTTTGCAAATCGTTCAGGAGGATAGGGTTCACCGCATAGCGGCTTTACAAGCCCGGCTCCATTATAATCTAGTTCATACCCTTGATCCTTGATCATGTCGAGAACCTTGTAAACCCGCTCGTCAAAACTTGAGGCCGGCGGATATCGATGCTGGAATTTATGGACAAGCGTAATGTGCCCGATCCGTTTTGGTTTATATATGCCTAAATCAGCTTCTATTGATTTTTCCAGTGTATCGTAATACTTGGTATAAACCGATTCCACTGAACCTAGTTCATTGGCAATCTCACCAAACCCATTTTCGCTGAAATCGATGCAATGCCAACTGTTTTGGTGCCTGATGAAGTGGACGGAAAGTATACTATCATCAAGGAATTCTCCGATTTCATCGAGGAATTCTTTTGTTTCTTTTTCATACCCCTCTATAAAGTCAACCTCCAGGCCTGTTTTGATCAGGATTTTGTCTTTATAGCGTTCTTTCAGTACGCGGAGCTCTTGAAAGTAATCCAGGAGCAGGGCAGCGTCCATGCCGCTGTCTTTTTCAGGCGTAGGATCTTGAAAATCTCGTGGCAATGGAGCATGTTCCGTAAATGTGATTTCCTTTAAACCTAGCTCGATTCCCCGCGTAATATATTCATCGAATTTATCCGTAGAGCCGTGAGGGCAAAACGGAGTGTGCACATGACCGTCAGCTTTCATGGTCCTTCCCTCCCAAAAAACAGGTATTTGTAGCAATTTTCTACAAAAAAATCATTTTTCTCGTCAAAAATTATTGCTAACATGGTATCATAAAAGCATTAAATTTAACATTTTTAAAATTGATATAAACGAGCAAGACTGTAAGGACTAGAACAGGGGGCTTACCATGGATTACATAATTGGGGTAATTGTATTAATTTTGATTTTCATCATTTGGGGTTATTTTTTCAAAAAGAGATATTTTAAAGAAATCGATCGACTGGAATCCTGGAAAATAAGCATCACGCACCGCCCCGTGCTGGAAGAGCTTTCTAAAGTCAAACAATTGAACATGACAGGTGAAACAGAGGAAATGTTCGAAAACTGGCGCATTGAATGGGACGCCATCATTACGGATCATATGCCCGAAGTCGAAGAGCTTTTATTCGATGCCGAGGAATTCGTCGATAAATACCGTTTCAGCCGTTCAAAAGAGGTACAGCGCAAAATTACAGTCAAGCTGAATGAAATCGAGGAAATGATCAAAAAGATCTTATACGAACTGAATGAACTTGTAGGCAGTGAGGAAAAGAATCGATTGGAAATTGAGGATATCAAAGAATCCTACCGTCAATTGAAGAAATCCTTGCTTGCACACAGGCATAATTATGGGAAAGCGGCTGATAAGCTGGAAAATTCCTTGGATGAAGTAGTGCAGATCCTTCAGAAGTATGAAGAAGAGACCGTGAACGGCAATTATTTGAATGCGAGGGAGCTTGTTCTATCCATTAAGGAAAAATTGGCGGTTCTGTCAGTTAAAATGGAAATGCTCCCCAAATTATTGGTAGATAGCCAATCAGAGCTGCATTCCCAGCTTCATGAATTGAAGGATGGTTATGAGGAGATGTCAGAACAAGGGTATCTGTTGAGCCATATTCAATTCGAGCAGGAAATATCACGGCTTGAGGAGGAACTGGAACTATATAAAACACAATTGGAAAATGCCGAAACGGAAGCCGTGGAAAAGGGCATTAAAGATATGCGTGAAAGCATTGAGGTGCTTTATGACCTTTTGGAAAAAGAAGTACTTTCAAAACAGTATATCTTGAAAAATGATGAAGTTCTCAGGAAAACGATAAGTGACCTAGAATATGAAAACGATAAACTTAAAGTTGAAACCATACATGTTCAACACACATATCATCTGACGGAAAATGAGCTCGATGCACAACGGAAAATGGAAAAGCAGATTGCCCAGATTTCGAAACGCCATCAATTGCTCGTCTTGAAAATGGAGGATAATGTGATGGCAAGCTCCCTTATCAGCGAAGAGATGCAGGGGCTTGCTGTACAGTTGAAGGAATTACAGGAAAATCAGAAAGACTTTACCGTTAAATTACAGGCTTTACGAAAAGATGAAATGGATGCCAGGGATTCACTGGCCGAATTGAAACGTAAAATGGTCGATACTGGACGCTTAATTGCAAAAAGCAATATTCCAGGTCTTCCAGAAGAGTATAAAGTGGTGCTTCAGGACGCTAAAGAATGCATGGATGACGTTCAGGGGAAACTTGATGAAAAGCCGCTTGAGATGGCCGCTGTTTATATTTATTTGGAAAAAGCGGTTCAACAGGTGAATAGGGTCCATGAAAAAGCCAATGAATTGATCGAACATATGTATTTGGCCGAAAAGGTGATCCAATTCGGAAATCGTTATCGAAGCAGTCACGATATGGTTGCCGAGAGCCTTAGGGAGGCCGAGGCCAAATTCCGAAGCTACGAATATCAAGCCGCATTGGAAACGGCAGCCACGGCCATAGAAAAGGTCGACCCGGGCAGTTTACAAAAAATCGGGGCGAACATAGAAGAAGTCCTTTCCTGAAAACCCGCCATGGCGGGTTTTTTCTTTTATCGGCCCCTGAATAGACTAGGCGGGAAGTTAAATCATTCTGCGGGACTAAAAAGAAGCAGATCTCCTATCATTCAGTGAACCAGTGTTTTACATTCTCTTTCAAATTCAATTATGTTAATATTAGAAGTTGCAACAGCAACAATGGAACTTATATTTAGTAGAGTGACCATCATAGATACAAAAACATGGAAGGTGAACCCATGATTTATTTTGATAATAGTGCAACAACAAAACCATATCCCGAAGTAATCGAATCATTCATGAAGGTTACTTCGGACTATTTCGGGAACCCCTCCTCGCTTCATGGACTTGGGGTGCAATCCGAAAAACTGCTTTCCGCTGCAAGAAAGCAGATTGCTGAATTATTAAAGGTGAAGAGTTCGGAAATATATTTCACTTCCGGGGGGACGGAAGGAAATAATCTTGCCATCAAAGGGGCCGCCCACTCTCAGGGAAATCGCGGCAAACACATAATCACGACAGCGATTGAACATCCTTCTGTAGAAGATGCATGCAAATCATTGACGAAAATGGACTATGAGATCACATATCTTCCCGTTAACGAATTTGGGCAAATTGATGTAACGGATCTTAAGGAAGCATTGAGGGAAGATACCATTTTGGTTTCCATCATGCATGTTAATAATGAAGTTGGCTCGGTACAGCCGATTGCTGAAATTGGCAAATTGTTAAAACAATACCCAAACGTTCTCTTTCATGTCGATAATGTGCAGGGTACAGGCAAAGTTTCGTTATCATTGCGCGAAGCCAATGTGGATTTATGTACAATTTCCGGCCACAAGGTTCACGGCTTGAAGGGGACGGGCATCCTTTATGTTCGTGAAGGCGTTCGGGTCGATCCGCTTTTCCATGGTGGCAATCAAGAAACGAAAATCAGGAGCGGCACCGAAAATGTTGCGGGAATCGTCGCCCTATCGAAGGCTTTGCGTATTAGTATGCACAATCAATTGCTGTATCATGATAAGCTGCAGCAAATCAAAACATATTTATATAAAGGCTTGAAGGAAATGGACGGGGTACTGGTTAACAGTCCTGAAGAGGGTGCGCCCCATATTATGAATTTTTCCGTTCCGGGGCTTAAATCCGAGGTATTGCTGCATGCACTTGAATCGGAAGGAATATATGTTTCGACGACCAGTGCCTGTTCTTCGAAAAAAAGGACGGTAAGCAAAACGGTGGATGCGATGTTCCATAATTCAGCCCGTTCCGAAAGCGTCATCCGAATCAGTACTACCTATGGCAATGAAATGGAAGAAGCAAAGCAAGTTCTGGCGGCGATACAGAAAATAGTCGCTAATTTAGAAAAAATAATGAGGGTTGCAAAATGAAATTTGATCATATAATTATCCGTTATGGAGAAATCTCCACGAAAAAAAGAAACCGTAAAGGCTTTGTGGACAAAATGAAGGCACATATCCGCTGGAGTTTAAAAGATATAGAAGGCGTAGTGCTTACTGCCAAACGGGAGCGGATGTACGTTCTCCTGAACGGTGCGGACCATAAGCCTGTCATTGAGCGGTTGAAAGGCATTTTTGGAATTCAGTCATTAAGCCCTGCAATAAAAATAGAGCGTGATCTTGAAGTGATGAAAACGGCAGCATTGTATTATCTTAATCATACTCTTGAAGAGGTCAACACGTTCAAAATCACGACAAAACGCGCGGATAAGGATTTTCCATATAATACCGATGAAATTAACAGGGCGATCGGCGGGCATTTACTTCGAAATACAGAAGATTTAAAAGTGGATGTAAAGAACCCTGATTTGAACCTGCTAGTCGAAGTGAGACGCGAAGCCGTGTATTTGACAGGTGAAATCATCCAGGGGGCAGGCGGTCTTCCATTCGGCTCAAGCGGGAAGGCGATGCTGATGCTTTCAGGCGGGATTGATAGCCCTGTTGCGGGATTCCTTTCGATGAAACGGGGATTGGACGTGGAAGCGATCCATTTTTACAGCCCTCCGTTCACAAGCGAACGTTCACGTCAAAAGGTCATTGATTTGGCAGGCAAGCTTGCAGAAATAAATGGAAGCATGAAAGTGCATATCGTTCCATTTACGGAAATCCAATTATTGATTCAAAAACAAATCCCGGAAAACTACTCAATGACTACAACCCGTCGTTTAATGATGCGGGTCGCCGATCGAATCCGTGAAAAAGAAGAAGCCATGGCACTGGTTACCGGTGAAAGCCTTGGACAGGTTGCGAGCCAGACGATGAGCAGCATGTTTGCCATCAATGAGGTGACGAATACACCGATACTGCGTCCGCTGATTACCATGGATAAGACAGAAATCATCAAAATTGCAAGAGAGCTTGATACTTTTGAAATATCCAATCTGCCGTACGAGGATTGCTGTACGGTCTTTACGCCGGCAAGCCCGAAAACGAAACCGAAACGTGAAAAAGTCAATTACTATGAAAGCTTCGTCGACTTTGAATCCTTGATTGAAAAAGCGGTCACCGAAACAGAAATATTAACGGTTAAACCTGGTCAGACTTTCGAAAATGAAGAAGCGATGGAAGACTTATTTTAATATCCTGTAATTACCAATAAAATTGTGCGAATGAAGCCATGTGTTTTAACACACTCTATAATCACAAGGAGGTGAAAAACACATGGCAAACAACAACAGCTCAAACGAATTATTGGTACCTGGAGTGGAACAAGCTCTACAACAAATGAAATATGAAATCGCTACAGAATTCGGCGTACAACTTGGTGCCGACACAACATCTCGCGCTAACGGTTCAGTTGGTGGAGAAATCACAAAACGCCTTGTTCAAATGGCTGAACAACAATTAGGCGGAGGATTCAACAGATAATTTAATAAATATGGCTACAGAGAGCGGGTTCTAACACCCGCTCTCTTTATTATTTGTAAAAATAAATAGAAATATTAGAGAAGTATCTTGTATAATGAGTAGGTACTAAGAGTTCATAATTGGAGGGGAAAAATATGAAGCGTGAAGACTTATTGGCTCCGGAACATTACAACTTAGTGAGTGAAATGGAACGTTTTGCAAAAGATCCAGAAAAAGTTGCCGTCCTCTGGGAGAACGAAACCGGAGACAAAAAACAACTTACATATGAGAATTTATTAAAGAGTGCAAATAAAATCGGAAATGCCTTCAAGAAAAAAGGACTCGGTAAAGGTGATACGGTCCTTATCATAATCCCTCGCTTGGTGGAAGCCTATCAAGTGTATTTAGCCGCATTGAAAATTGGCATGATTGTCATACCTTGTTCCGAAATGCTTCGTGCGAAGGACTTGCAGTATCGAGTCAACCATGGTGATGTCAAAGGAATCATCAGTTATCATGAATATACTCATGAATTGAATGAAATAGAAGGGGCGGAAAGCCTCCTGAAATTTTCAATCGGAAAACGAATCGAAAATTGGCTGGATTTGAATGGGCTTGCCGATGAGGAATCAGATCAGCTGACTATGGCCGACACGAAGAGTGAGGATATGGCGTTCTTGTCGTATACTTCCGGAACGACAGGAAATCCAAAAGGGGTCGTCCATACACATGGATGGGCTTATGCCCATTTGAAAACGTCTGCAGCAAACTGGCTTGGCATCAGCGAAACGGATGTGGTTTGGGCAACTGCAGGCCCAGGGTGGCAAAAGTGGATCTGGAGTCCTTTCCTGGCGGTTCTAGGAACGGGAGCGACCGGTCTTGCCTATCATGGGAAGTTCGAGGCGAAAAAGTATCTTCAGCTGCTTCAGGACTACAAAGTGAATGCATTATGCTGCACACCGACCGAGTACCGATTGATGGCAAAGGTGGATAACCTTGATGACTATAATTTATCCCATCTACATAGTGCTGTATCAGCGGGAGAGCCTTTAAATCAAAAAGTGTTCGAGGTCTTTAAAAACCATTTCCATATTGAAGTGCGTGATGGATATGGACAGACCGAAAATACCCTGTTGGTAGGTGTAACGAAAGGCATGGAAATTAAATTGGGCTCCATGGGCAAACCGACTCCGGGCAACCATGTGGAAATCATTGATGATTCCGGTAAACCCTGTTCTCCTGGCATAGTGGGGGATATTGCCGTACATGTAGATACACCTGCTCTCTTTAAAGAATATTTTAAAGATCCCGAACGGACATCGCAGCAATTCCGTGGGGACTATTATATCACCGGCGACCAAGCGAAAAAGGATGAAGATGGTTATTTCTGGTTTGAGGGTCGTTCTGATGATATCATCATCAGCTCGGGATATACGATTGGACCGTTTGAAGTGGAAGATGCACTCGTTAAGCATCCATTTGTTAAAGAGTGTGCCGTTATAGCAAGCCCTGATGAAATAAGGGGAAATGTGGTCAAGGCATATGTAGTCTTGATGGAGGATATCGATCCGAACAGCCAAGGCTTGATCCAGACGCTCCAATCGCACGTGAAAGAATTGACTGCCCCATATAAATATCCAAGGAAAATCGAATTTTTAGAAGAGCTGCCCAAAACGACATCAGGTAAAATCAAACGGGTGGATTTACGGAAAAGGGAGGAAGCACTCCTTAACAATTGATTGAAAGCATTACCGTCAGCCCCCACGGCTGGCTTTTTTTTTATTAACAGGTGCTTGGATAAAAGCATAAATATGGGAATTCATGATATGAGATGGTACACTTACTGCATATCTGCACAGTAACAATCATTTAATAAGGAGTGTAAAGCCGGAATGGGAACGTTATGGTTCAATGGGTCGATTTATACGATGATTAAAGAAAACGATCAAGTGGAGGCAGTCTTCACTGAAAAGGGGGTAATTGTTGATACCGGCAGCCTGGACTATTTGAAAAATGAATATGCCGGCAATATTTCCAGGGAAATCGACTTAAATGGACAAACGATGCTGCCGGGATTAGTGGATAGTCACCTTCATTTGGTCGGGCATGGTGAAAGGCTGCTTCGTTTAGACCTCTCTTTGATGGATAGCAGGGAGTCCATCATGAAATCCTTGAAGGAAAAGTGCTCAAAAACCCCGGCTGGAAAGTGGATTGTTGCCGAAGGGTGGAATGAAAATGAATGGCCGAGTCCTGAATTGATATTACGGAATGAGCTTGACGCGATATCGACAGAACATCCCATCGTATTGAAAAGGATCTGCCGTCATGCCTTGGTGGTCAATTCCCGTGCCCTTTTGGAAGCGGATATTAAAGAAGATATAAAAGAGCCTTCAGGCGGGGTGATCTGCCGTTATCCTGACGGACGTTTAAATGGGTTATTTAAAGAAAGTCAGGCGCAGAACCTTATTTTAGACAGCCTTCCCGGCATTGATCAAGAGTATATCGAAAACGCGCTCACAGAGGCCATAGAAGACGCATATAAGCTAGGTTTGACTGGCGGACATACTGAGGACCTCCATTATTACAATGGCTTCATGCCGACATATCAGGCGTTTAAATCGGTAATCGAGGACCGGGAAATGGCCTTTCGCGCCAATTTGCTCGTCCATCACGAAGCGTTTGAAGAAATGCTGGCAGCAGGCGGCGGCTATCAGAAAGGTACGCGATATATCAAATTCGACAGCATGAAGATATTTACGGACGGCTCCTTGGGCGGACGCACAGCCCTGTTGAGCGAGCCTTATGTAGATCAAAAGGATACGAATGGAGTCGCGATATTCACTGAAAACGAGCTTCAGGAATGGGTGAAAAAAGCAAGGGATGCCGGAATGCCGATTGCTGTCCATGCGATTGGCGATCTCGCTTTTGAATACGTCTTGAATGCAATAGAAGCCCTCCCCCCGAAAAAGGGGCAGAGGGACCGGCTCATCCATGCGCAGATTGTCCGGCCGGATCTGTTGGAGCGAGCGGCAAAGCTGCCGGTGATCTTTGATATCCAACCGGGTTTCGTCCCGTCCGATTTTCCGTGGGTGGAAGAAAAGGTTCCAGCCGATCTATTGGAATCATCCTATGCCTGGAAAACCTATTTGAAGTTGGGCATCATTTGTGCGGGAGGGTCGGATGCACCCATTGAACCATTAAATCCAATTTTGGGCATTCATGCAGCTGTCACAAGGATGAAAATCAACAGTGAGGACCGGACTGTATATGGCTTGGGCGAAAGGCTTTCCGTATACGAGGCATTCTCACTATATACAAAAGGGAGTGCTGCAGCAATCGGCCAGGAAAAACGTCGCGGTGTGATCATTGAAGGGTACGATGCCGATTTTACCGTGTTTAATCTGGATGTTTTTGCTGTTGCGCCGGATGATCTCCTTAAAGCTGAGGCGGTCATGACGGTCATCGATGACAAAATCATGTATGATAAAAAATAACAGTTGCAAAAAAAGAAATGGAAATACAAAATTGTTAGATGGAATTAGATAAAGGAATGTAAATGGAAAGAAGGCTTGTTATGAAAGTGGATGAACAAAAAGAAGGGGCGATCTATGCAGCCCTTTCTTACATGATGTGGGGAGTCGTGCCGATTTACTGGAAGTTCCTTCAGGGAGTCGGTGCAACAGAAATTTTAGCTCAGAGGGTATTATGGTCTTTCGTGTTCATGCTGGTTTTATTGATGTTCATGAAAAAATGGCAAGCGTTTCTTGTTTATGTCAAAAACATAATGGGAAATCCCAAACTCTTTACGGCATTACTAACGGCCTCACTGCTTGTTACAGCTAATTGGGGAGTGTTCATCTGGGCCGTTAACTCAGGACGGATCCTCGACACGAGCCTTGGATATTATATCAATCCGCTAGTCAGTGTACTATTGGGAGTGATAGTCTTAAAAGAAAAATTGAGCAGGGCCCAAATCATTTCATTCCTGCTTGCAGGAATCGGAGTCTTGATCCTTGGCATTCATTTCGGCACGATCCCGTGGATCTCTCTTGTGTTGGCCATGACGTTCGGATTATACGGTCTGGCAAAAAAAATGATCAAGGCCGAATCCGCGATCGGGCTGACGCTCGAAACGATGATGGTAACGCCTCTTGCCCTGGGTTACCTGATATACTTGATGAACCAATCAGAAATGCAATTCTTTACAGAGGGAAGCACAAGCCTGCTGTTGGTGGGCGGCGGGATTGTCACGGCATTGCCTCTTTTATATTTTGCCAAAGGGGCGGAGAAGATCCCGTTATCGATGCTTGGCATTTTTCAGTATATCGCTCCGACCTTATCTTTATTGATCGGTGTATTCGTCTATCATGAAAGTTTTACTAAAGCACATCTTTTAGCCTTTTTGTTCATATGGTCAGCCTTGGCTGTTTATACATTATCCATAACGAAATGGGGTCAGGCAAGTGCCCGCAGGTTCAAAGGCAAAGGGAATATTGGTGCGTGAATAACAAAAAATGCTTGGGAGATTTCTCCCCAAGCATTTTTTTATGCCGGTATTTAATGAAACAGTTTTACGGCATAGGGGAAATGCCAGGGTCATGAAAGGAAAATATTCGAACCTATTTCAGAAACAATACAATTGGAAAGGCTGACAGGACTGTGATCGGGCTTTGCGCGGGGGATATTTAGTTGGAATTGACTATAGAAGGAACTATCCAGGAAAATGATATGAGTTGTCAGGAATGCTGATATGGTGGCGAACGGCTTTCTATTGCTATTTAATTCAGCGATGATTCCCTGTGAACTGGTAATCCCGATCCCGTGGCCATAAAAGAGGTTATTTCCTAATAATATGGCATTTTCACCTTGCCATTCAGGAGTTGCCTCGTCGTGATCAGGGTTTTTGAAGTAAACACAATCACCTGGTAAATAATCCCTTCCTTGGTGAATATCGAGAGCCATATTTTGTGGAGGGTGCCAGTCATATAAAACTAGTTTTGAAAAAAGGTTGTCGAAATTCCTAGGGCCGATTAAATCCAAAATGGCCTTTAAAAAAGTGACGACCATCGCTGTCCCGCATTCGAAAGCATAAAGCCTTCCATTTATGAAAATGTCAACGAGTGCAGCATGAGGGAGAATCCCTGGCTGAAGGGTAAAGGTACCACCCTTTGAAAGGCGCCAATATTGTTTATTGGATTCCGATTCCTCAAGTGTGGAAAATTCGGCATCACTTTTATCCAACGCAATAGCTGCCGCAATGACTCGGTTCCTCAGTTGTATCTCGAAATTAAACTCTCCAAAGTTCCGGTATTCAAAAACGGTAGAATCTTCCGCCAGCAATTGGATAATTTCAAGCGATTTAGCAGATGTTATTCCTGGTTGGATTTGACTGACATCTAACCATTTGTGATTAATCTTTATCATGATCATATCCACCTTTTGCTTATGAAATTAATGGTTTATAAAACCGGGAAACAAAAATGTCTACATGTAATGCTCATTATATGAATGCCAGCAAGGAATTGACTATTTGGAACAGGTCAGCCACCGTTGCAGCCGCGAATGATTGGAATGAAAAGAGGCAGAATTTTGTTGCTTTCATTCCAAAAGATGTTTTGCTAGATATCCTAGAGTGCAAGGAATACCTTTCCAATTAGCGAGAAGAAGCAAATTAGTATTCCTTTTTCACCATGAATTGATATAATGAGAGAGAAAAGTTCATATGTTCGAGAAATGTAGGGGGGCCAGTACTGCTGGCTGAGATTGCATCCTTTAGATGCTGACTCTTTGAACCTGATCTGGATGATGCCAGCGGAGGGAACATATTATTACTGATTTTTTGTTTTGTATGTTAACGCCCGAATTCATCTTCGGGCGTTTTTTGCTTTTTTTATCCAGTATTTGAATAGACCCTGGAGCCCCATTATGGTTCCGGCATATGGATCTTATATGATGTGTAGGAGGATAATGACTTGAATAAATTCTTACCAATGTTAACTTCGTTGTTCCTTTTGGCTGGATGCGGAGCAGGCGGAACTAATGAAAAAGAAGAAGCATCTAAAAATGAAGGAAATGAAAAATTAAAAAAGGTATCGGTCGTGCTCGATTGGACACCGAATACAAACCATACAGGATTGTATGTAGCCAAGGAAAAAGGTTATTTTAAAGAACAAGGTCTTGATGTGGAAATCATCATGCCAGGTGAAGCTGGAGCTGATAAGCTTGTCGCTTCGGGGAAATCTGAATTTGGCGTGAGTTACCAGGAGGGCGTAACGCAAGCCCGCGTGCAGGGCGTGCCGATTGTTTCGGTAGCTGCCGTCATCCAGCATAATACCTCGGGATTCGCTTCCCCTGAGGCAAAGAACATTAAAACTCCCAAGGATTTTGAAGGGAAAACGTATGGTGGCTGGGGGTCCCCGGTTGAAAAGGCCATTATTGATTCACTCATGAAAAAAGAAAATGCGGATGTAAATAAAGTGGATATAGTCAATACAGGAGACACGGATTTTTTCACTTCGGTTAAAAGGGATATAGATTTTGCCTGGATCTATTATGGATGGACAGGCATTGAGGCGGAGTTGCGAAATGAAAAGCTTAATATGGTTTACTTAACCGAATACTCTGATAAGCTTGATTACTATACGCCTGTTTTGACAACAAATGAAAAGATGATAAAAGAAGATCCCGAGACTGTTAAAGCATTCGTTCATGCAGCATCGAAAGGGTACCAGTTTGCGATTAAGAATCCTGACGATGCAGCAGACATGTTAATTAAGTCTGCACCGGATCTTGATGCAAAACTAGTGAAGAAAAGCCAGGAGTGGCTTGCAGACAAGTATCAGGATGATGCTCCGCGATGGGGTGAACAAAAGCTTGAAATTTGGAAGAATTACAGTGATTGGATGACTGAAAATAAGCTTCTTGAAGGTGATTTCGATCCTGAAAAGGCATTTACCAATGAATTTTTACCAAAATAGGAGGAAATACAATGGCCAACTCATTAATTAGTATACAGATTATTCCTAAAGGGGAAAATGTCATTCCTATGGTCGACGAAGCAATCAAGATCATTGAAGAATCAGGTGTCAAGTATGAGGTTCACCCGCTTGAAACGACAATGGAGGGTGAGCTTTCCGAACTTTTTGCCGTGATAGAAAAAATGAATGTAAGAATGATTGAAATAGGATCGCCGAATGTCATTTCCCAAGTGAAAATATTATATCAGCCAAGCGGGATTACGATGGATACGTTAACGGAGAAATATCGGGCATGATCAAAAGGGGAATTTGGAAGAAGGGGGCTCCCTTCTTTCTTTTATTATTGTTGCTGATAGTATGGGAGTCAGTGACAGTCTTATTGAAAGTCGAAGAATGGCTGCTTCCCGCTCCATCGTCCATTTTCATTGAAGGAATTGAGTCGTCCCGCAATCTTTACGGACACCTTATATCCACAACCGAGCTTGCGTTGTCGGGTTTTTTTATTGGTAGCTGCATCGGCTTATTGATCGCGGCAATTTTACACCTATTTCCCGGTGTGAAGGACGCGGTTTATCCTCTGCTCATACTATCACAAAATATACCCATCATTGTTTTGGCGCCGCTCTTGGTGATCTGGTTTGGCTTTGGCATGCTGCCTAAGTTAATAGTGATTTCGCTTGTATGTTTTTTTCCGGTTGCGGTTGCATCATTGGACGGTTTTCGCCAGACACCATACGAACTTAAGCATTATTTCAAGATGATGGGAGCGGGAAAAAATCAGTTATTTTGGAAGCTGGAACTTCCTCACTCGATTCCGTTCATTTTCTCCGGCCTGAAAATTTCTGCCACCTATAGTGTAATGGGTGCAGTTATTTCGGAATGGCTTGGGGCAAAATCGGGGATTGGTGTTTATATGACTCTCGCTTCCTCTGCGTTCAGGACAGATCGGGTGTTTGTTGCCATTTTCATCATCATGGGAATGAGCCTGATCTTTTTTGGAATCATCACCTTCCTGGAGAAATATTTAGTTTCTTGGAAGAGAAAGGAGGGTGAAAAGGATGAAGCTGGAAATTAAAGACGTCTCCTATTCTTTCGATGGTAAACAGAATATATTGGAGGATATGAATTTCCATGTGGATGATGGGGAATTTGTCACGATCCTTGGGCCATCGGGCAGCGGTAAAAGTACATTGTTCCACTTGATCGGCGGCATTTTGAAGCCGGATCATGGCATCATTTCACTGGATGGTAAAAAGATAAATGGCTTAAAGGGCCATATCAGCTATATGCCTCAGCAGCCTTCCCTTTTACCTTGGAGGACGGTATTGGAAAATGTTTTGCTTGGAAGTGAACTTGCTGGGATCAGAGATAAAGAAAAGGCAAAAGCCCTTTTGATGAAGGCCGGATTAGAAGAGTACGAGAAAGCATATCCGCATGAATTATCTGGAGGCATGAAGCAAAGGGCCGCATTCATCCGGAGTATCTTAAGTCAACAGGACTTGATGTGCCTGGACGAACCCTTTTCTGCCTTGGATGAACTGACAAGATTGCAAATGCAAAAATGGCTGTTGTCGGTTTGGGAAGAAAATCGGAGGTCGGTGCTATTTGTTACGCATAGCATAGATGAAGCGGTTTTCCTTTCAGATAGAATTTATGTGTTATCAGCAAAACCGGCTGCTGTCATTAAAGAAGTGGAAATTCCATTTCCAAGGCCAAGAAATGAAGAACAGCTTCTTAGTGATGAGTTTTTTCATTTGAAGAGAGACTTATATGCAGCACTGAAGCCAACTATTTCTACTTAAGGGAGGCGATTAAACTTGAGGATCATCGACAGTCATATCCATTTGGACCGGTATGATGTTGTTAAGCGGAAGCAGATTCTGACTGACATGGAAAAGGTTCATATGGAATCCTTGCTGACTGTATCCATGAATTTGGCTTCTTCTATTAAAAATTATCAGCTCTCACTGAAGGATTCACGAATAAAGCCTGCCTTTGGTTTTCATCCAGAGCAGCCCCTCCCAAGTGATGAAGAAGTGAACGAACTTTTGAACTGGATGCGGGAACATCGTCAAGATATGGTTGCCATAGGTGAGGTTGGGCTTCCCTATTACTTAAGACAGGAAAATCCCGATATTGATAACTCAGCATATATAGAGTTACTGGAGAGGTTCCTGATCTTAGCTAAAGAGGTTGAAAAGCCGGTTATCCTTCATGCCGTACATGACGATGCACCCATCGTTTGCGACCTTTTGGATAAGCATCAAATCACAAAGGCACACTTTCATTGGTTTAAAGGCGATATCCGGACAGTCGAAAGAATGGCCGAAAAGGGCTATCGCATTTCGATTACACCTGATGTTTGTTATGAGAGGGAAATACAGGAATTAGTTTCGGCATACCCACTTAAGCTGATGATGATTGAAACGGATGGACCATGGCCGTTTGAAGGGGTTTTCAATGGGAAATGGACCCATCCCGGCATGATGCATGACAGTGTGCGTCAGATTGCTTCGATTAAAGGATCGACGATTGAGGATGTCTATGAAATCCTTTATCAAAATACGAAAGATTTTTATCATATATAAAGGTACCGGTTACCATGCCCGGTACCTTTTTTAGTTCAAAGAAAGGTCCTTTTAACCTTTTCCCAAAAGGAATTGTCTTTTAGCTTAACGGTCTTGATGACTTTACCGCTTAACCGCACCTTTACCTTTTCGACATGATTGATGCTTAGTGCTTCATTGTCCATTCCGATGATCGGATAGCTTGGTCCGTTTTCTTCAAGGTGGACGGTCAACGTCTTATCACCGCTTAAAATAAATGAAGAACCTAGGGTCCGATAGGTATTATTATTGACGGAAGCAAGCTCGCTCACTTGAAAGCAAGGGAGGAGGGGATCGACAACGGCCCCATTGATCGATTTATTATAGGCGGTGCTTCCAGTCGGAGTCGCAATGATGATTCCGTCCCCGCGAAAAGTTTCAAAATGGAGTTGATCAATGAAAATATCCATGATGAACGTTTTGGTGATGGAAGACCGGATACTGAGTTCATTAAGGGCATAAAAGGAGGGCTGATCGTCCAATTGGATAGCGATGGTTGGATATTTACGCACCTCGATTTGCTCATTTGTCAAGGCATCGATCATCTTATCACTGTCTTCCAAGTGGAAATCGCAATACATATTCAAGTTACCTGTGGTGGAAATGCCCGCATATAAACAGTCATCCCTGAATCCGGTTTTACGGGCTGCCTGCAGGAATGTGCCGTCATCACCGATGCTTACGATGATGTTTGCTTTCGTGAAATCCTGGATGACTTCATACGAATGTTGCTTCGCCAAGTCTGACAAGTATTCTACCTTGCTAATCATCTCTGCATTCGGTGCATGGAAAAAATAAATATTCCTTCGAGTGTTCATCATGTTCCCCCCTAGTATGTATGGTGATGAAAGGGCTTTCTTTTCTTTCGAGAAGGGAAAGCCGCCAGTACAAAATGCAGCTGCATATTTCGTACACTTTTATATGACATAGTTTATCATGGAATGAAGCATTTTTGTTATTCGTTTGGGGAAGCAGTATCGAAGAAAGAATGACTAACTGGATAGCGAAGCAGTTCCTTTTAGGAAGTGAAAAGCGAATAATTAATTATCAATAAGGGCTTTTTCAATCCCTGCCATACAAAGGGTATTTGACCAAATGGTGAATAGGCTTCGGGTATATAAGAAAGTAGGTTATGTGTATGAAAGTGCATATCATTGCCCCGTATGAATCAATGATTCCAATAATTAAAGCGTGCGTGCCTCTTTATCCAGATTTAGAAATTGGGTATTCCAAAGGAGACTTGGAGAAGGGTGTGGAACTTGCGAAATTGGATAGGAAAACGGAGCGGATGCTATAATCAGCGGGGGAGGAACGGCGAAGTTAAGCAATAAATATAGAAGCTGCCGGGAATCCCGGCAGCTTTTTAGTTTGGCTGATTTTCTGTTTAAAGAATGTACTGCTCCGGCTCAAAATTTGAAACTTGAGAAAAAATTTTTATTTGCATGTATATCATCATCCCTCCTTTGTATAAATAGGGAAGAAAGGTATAGGCTAATTGTGCAAAATGCACCAATGCATTTCCAATTAGAGGATTATTTGCTACAATTTTATATGTCTTAGTTTATCATGGAATGAAACATTTTCATTATTAGTTCGTATGGTAAGAAGGATACATATATTTAAGGGGGAAAACAGATGAATGGAAAGCGTTGGGCGGCACTTGGAATCGCAGCCGTTTTATTTTTTGTCTCTATTGCTGTTGGGGCGGCTACGACTCTATTTACAGCGGATACGGAAAATATCATTGATGAATTATTTGCTTCCGAAAGTGCATTTTACGAGGAAGTCATAGAAGGTGATGATTACTCAAATATTATTGCCGTATTTGATGTAGAAGGCACGATTCAAGATACAGGTGAAGCCTCATTACTTAGTTCAGCAACATATAATCACCGTGCCTTCATGGATAAGCTGAAGATGGCAGAGGAAAATGATGATATCAAAGGAATCATCCTTCGGGTGAATTCTCCAGGCGGCGGTGTCGTCGAAAGTGCAGAGATTTATGACAAGATCCTTGATATCAAGAAAGTGAAAAAACCTGTCTATGTTTCCATGGGGTCAATGGCGGCCTCCGGCGGATATTATATATCTGCACCAGCCGATAAGATATACGCCAGCCCAGAAACGATGACGGGTTCACTTGGCGTCATCATGCATGGGTATAATTACGAGAAGCTGGCCAAGAAGTATGGTGTCGAGTTCGAAACCATCAAAAGCGGACCACACAAGGATATTATGAGCCCGACCCGGGAAATGACTGGGGAAGAACGTGAAATCCTGCAAAATATGATTAATAATTCTTATGATCAATTTGTAAAAGTCATTGCAGACGGACGCGGTATGACAGAGAAGGAAGTAAGGGAAATTGCCGATGGCCGCATTTATGATGGGCGTCAGGCTAAAGAAAACCATCTAATCGATGATTTCGGCCATTTGGATGATGTAATTGCCGCAATGAAAACGGATATCGGTGAAAAGGATGCTCAAGTTATCCGTTATACAGATGAGGCAGGTTTCGGTTCATTATTCAGTATGGGTGCGCAAAAAATGTTGGGAAATGATGTGGAAACGGCGGTCTTGACAAAAATCCTTTCCTCTTCAAATTCTCCACGCTTAATGTATTTGTATGCGGAATAGGGGGGCTGAAGGATGACGGAACGAAATGAAAACAATGAACAAATCGCTTCATCCAATCTAATGGCAGATCAAGAGGTTCCCGTTCAGCAGGAATTTACACCAGCCAGTAAGACCGTGGATGATGACGGAGTCAAGAAAGTGCATTTTGCTGGTTTTTGGATGAGGTTTTGGGCCTATTTAGCCGATCTATTGGTTATCGGAAGTTTGAACCGGATTTTGATTCATCCGATCTTCAAGTTTTATGAAGGGACAGATGATCTCTGGTTTTCCGCAGAGGGCTTCTTAACGGGGGTCGTATTCTTCTTATACTTTGTTTTGATGACCAAATTCTTGAACCAAACCCTTGGCAAGATGATTTTTGGACTGAAAGTCGTGGCATTGAAGGAAGAGAAAAAAACCATTTCATGGGGTACGATATTGTTCAGGGAGCTGATTGGCCGCTATATTTCAAAAGTCACTTGGATTGGCTATCTCTTGGCAGGCCTTTTACCGAAGAAACAGGCATTGCATGATGTATTTGCAGATACGGGCGTTGTGTTGATCAGAAGATGATTTCTTCCATTGATAAATCTGTAAGAGCGGGATTTTCGCTTTTGCAGGTTTATTTTTTTTTGCATATGCCGATAATGATAGGCTGAAGGGGTGTGGGGGCATGAAGTGGCTATTGTTGATTATAGGTATCCTCATTTTGGTGCTGCTGATTGTTGTTTTCACTAAAGTAAGAGTGTACATCGACTACAAACGTATCCAAACGAATGACCAAATACATATTAAATTATCAGCTTGGTATGGGCTTTTTCACTATACATTCAAGGTTCCGGTCATCAAAATGGATGATAACTCTGCAGCTATAGTAGTAAAGGAAGAGCAAGAAATGAACGGAAAAACCGAAAAGGAAGAAAAGAAAAAAATCACAGTCGAAGATTTGCGTGACGGATTCGCAGACAGTCTGGAGATGCTTCAGCATATAATCGGATTTCATAGGATCGTCCGTCAATTCACAGGGAAAGTCCAAGTCAAAAAATTCACCTGGCATAGTATGGTCGGTACTAAAAACGCTGCACACACCGGTGTTTTAACTGGAGCATGCTGGGCACTTAAAGGTTCAATCATCGGGTTGCTGACAACCTATTTCAACTTCCGGATCATGCCCTCCTATTCCATTACACCCGACTTTCAGAGATGGCAGGCAAACACGTCGCTTTCCTGCATATTACAATTTAGAATCGGGCATGCTATGGTGACTGGAATAAAACTGCTTCGTTATAGGGAAGGCGGAAAGCCGCATTTCAAGTCGAGGAAATTAGCGAAGCTATCAGGTGATTCCAATAAACAATCGTTCTAGAGTGGAGGAATTTAAATGTCAGATCATCCGATCCAAGGTTTAATGAAAGAAGCTATGGAAAATCTGAAAGAAATGGTCGATGTGAACACGATCATCGGGGATCCGGTGGAGACTCCGGATGGAAGTGTCATTTTAACCGTATCCAAAGTGGGATTTGGTTTTGCAGCCGGTGGCAGCGAATTTATGATGGATGGGAACCATCAAGGACAGCAAGGTGGTTCCAAGCAGCCTTTTGGCGGCGGTAGCGGCGGTGGGGTTTCCATAACACCAATTGCCTTTTTGATTGTCGGTTCCCATGGGGTGAAAATGATTCATCTGGATGAAGGGACGCATCTTCTCGAAAAAATGATGGATTTAGCTCCTCAAGTCGTCGATAAAATTCAGTCCATGCTATCCAAGAAAGACAGTAATCAAGGCGGCAGTCAACCAGCTGTAAAGAGATACCAAGAACCTAAACAGGATATAGATTTCTAACTGTGACTCGGCACCCGCCGAGTTTTCTTTTTGCTGCAGTCTGCATCAACATAAAAAGCATGGATGTCATGTGCATGCACCATTCACATTTCCCAATTCAATTAATTGCAAAATTCCGGTAAAACAAATATGATTATGCTTGTACATATAGCAGAAAAGGGAGGAATTATTAATGGCTTCAGTTACATTTAAAAACAACCCGATCACTTTAGTGGGACAAGAACTAAAAGTTGGGGACAAAGCACCAGATTTTACAGTATTGGCTAATGACCTTTCACCGGTTACATTAAGCGACTCCAAAGGTTCTGTCCGCATTATCAGCGTGGTTCCATCCGTGGATACAGGTGTATGTGATGCACAGACACGTAAATTCAATGAAGAAGCGGCAAAGTTGGATAATGTGAAAGTACTGACGATCAGTAACGATCTTCCTTTCGCGCAAAAACGCTGGTGTGCTGCCAGCGGCTTGGACAATGTTCAAGTTCTTTCCGATCACCGTGACCTTTCATTCGGTGAAGCATATGGTGTCGTCATGCAGGAACTTCGTCTATTGGCCCGCTCTGTATTCGTAGTGAACAGCTCTGATGAAATCACATATGTAGAATATGTGAGTGAAGGTACCAACCATCCAAATTACGAAGGTGCAATCGAAGCGGCTAAAGCGGCAAAATAAGATGCAATCCTAAGAAACCGGGCGCTATGTGCCCGGTTTCTTGTTTAGCTTTATTTAACGGATGTCTTGCCTGATTTTCAATGGAGCTGTGTATAGTTAAACTTTGAGTGTCGACCAATAAAGTACGTTTCTAATACATTGTTTTTATCATTAATATGCTTGATTTAGTTATGGCTCCAAACTCGGGCCATTCAGTGGTAAAACAATTTTGCCAGACCACTCTTGACCATTAGGTGTACCAACTTTTATGTCAATTTCATTAGGCCACGACGGCATTTGTCTTTGATGAGGTCCTGGAAAAAACCCCGCTTGTTGCCCTGCTCGATATCCATCCCTATACCCTTGTCGATACCCTTGTCGATATCCTTGTCTAAACCCTTGTTGAAACCCTTGTTGTTGCCTGTTAAATTCATCTGTTGACTGTGTATCATGTTGCTGATTTATCGGATTAACCTGCCCATGATAGTATTGATATTGATTATCCATAATAATCACCACCTCATGTATGGTATTCTGTTTGGGCATTCATTGAGCCTTTCCAATTAATAAAAAATACAGGGCAACAACCCTGTATTTCTTTTTTGTAGACAAAAGGGCTTCGGAAAACGTAACTATGCGCGTGCCTAAGTGGAAATCAGCGTCCAAATTTTACACCCTGTGTTTAATTTACCTTTTAATTGCTCGTGGTTGAAATTGCGCGCGCGAGATTCCATATATGTAACTTTCAAATCGGAAAACAGTATGTTAAACAAACGAAGAATGATAAGCAGGACGTACGGCTTGTATCTCTTTCTTCTTACCTTTAAAATAGGGACAGAAGCAAACAGGAGGAATTAATAAGTGAAGTCTACCCCAGTTGAACAATTATTTTATGAATTTGATGAAACAGCCCAAATATTGCAAAGTGAACTATCATGTACGTATCTGGACGCCCTTGGTGAAACGGGCGAGAATTTCTTCCAAGGGAAAGTCCTGCAGGAGGAAATCAGTGAAGTATCGAAGAAAAGATTAGTGAAGCATTATGCAGATTTTTCACCAGAGAAATATGAGAAGGAAGCAATCCGTAAAGCGTATCAGCTTGCTATTTTAAAAGGCATGCAGCAGAGCGTTCAGCCGAATCATCATATGACCCCTGATGCAGTCGGCATGTTCGTCAGCTATTTAGTCGGTAAATTCACCAAGGATCAAAAAGAGATAGTCATGCTCGACCCAGCCATTGGAACGGGGAATTTACTATTTGCGATCTTGAATCAACTTACTGATAAAAACATCGCTTCATATGGTGTCGAGATTGATGAAACCTTGATCAGGCTTGCATATGCAGGTGCCAACCTGCAAGAACACCCGCTGGAATTTTTCAACCAGGACAGCTTGGAGCCGCTTTTTATCGATCCTTCAGATGTTGTGGTCAGTGATTTGCCGATAGGTTATTACCCGAATGATGTGCTTGCAGCTGAGTATGAATTGAAGGCCGATAAGGGACATTCGTATGCACATCATTTGTTTATTGAACAAGGTGTTAAACACGCGAAGGATGGCGGACACCTATTCTTCATTGTCCCGAATAACCTGTTCGTCTCAGAGGAAGCTCCGAAACTCAATGATTTCCTGAAGAAGCATACACATATCCAAGGGATGGTGCAACTGCCGCTTTCCATGTTTAAGAGTGAAGCGGCTGCGAAAAGCATCCTGATCCTCCAAAAGAAAAAAGAGGGTATCGAAGCACCGAAGAAGGCATTGCTCGTACAACTTCCGAAGTTGTCGGATTTCGAAGCGACCAGGTCTGTCATGCAACAGATGGACGATTGGTTTAAAGAGGAAAAATAGTCAATGAAAGCTGATGCCGCAGGCATTGGCTTTCTTTTTTTTGAAAGAGTGATTATTTGCAATTTTTCATTATTATTTGGTTGAATCCGCTTGCCATGCTAAGATTGTACAATACACTGCACGTTTCGTTGAGATGTACATTGGACGAACTAGCTTAGAGTAAAGGAGCAGGATGGATGTCAAAAATCATGGCTATTAATGCGGGCAGCTCTTCATTGAAGTTTCAGCTTTTTGAGATGCCAAGTGAAAAAGTAATGACAAAAGGTCTTGTAGAAAGAATCGGCTTGAAAAATTCCGCATTTACCTTAAGTGTCGAAGGCGAAAAGGTTTCTGAAACGATGGATATACCCAATCATGAAATAGCTGTAGGGCTTTTATTAAAAAAGCTGATTGACCATCGCATCATTGACTCCTTTGAAGAGATAGATGGCGTAGGGCATCGGGTGGTGCATGGCGGTGAGATATTCACGGATTCGGTTTTGATTACGGAGGACGTAATAGAGGAAATCGAAAAGCTTTCCGAATTGGCGCCCCTACATAATCCCGCCAATATCACCGGGATCAAAGCCTTCAGGCGAATACTGGATGATGTGCCAGCGGTTGCGGTATTCGACACTGCCTTCCATCAAACGATGGCGGCAGGTTCCTATTTGTACAGCTTACCTCTTGAATATTATGAAAAATACGGAATAAGGAAGTATGGGTTTCATGGCACTTCACATAAATATGTATCGCAGCGGGCTGCCGAAATGATTGGCCGCCCAATTGAACAGCTTCGGTTGATATCGTGCCATTTAGGGAATGGTGCAAGCATTACGGCCATAAAGGGCGGCAAATCAATTGATACATCAATGGGATTTACACCATTGGCCGGTGTTACTATGGGAACGCGTTCAGGGAACATCGACCCTGCACTGATTCCTTATATCATGGAGAAGACGGGAAAAACAGCAGATGAAGTGCTGGATGTCCTGAATAAGAAAAGCGGCATTCTGGCCCTTTCCGGATTTTCCAGCGACCTGCGCGATATTCAAGTTGAAGCGGATAAAGGCAATGAGCGGGCTGAACTCGCACTTAACGTGTTCGCAGACCGGATTCACAAGTACATAGGCTCCTATTCAGCTAAAATGGGAGGTGTGGACGGCATCATTTTTACAGCGGGCATCGGTGAAAACAGTCAAACCATTAGGGGGCGAATCTTGGAGGGGCTTGAATTCATGGGGGTATATTGGGATAAGGATCTCAATCGCACCTCGGGTAAGGAAGTGTTCATCAATGCACCCTATTCCCCTGTGAAAGTCATGGTCATCCCCACTAATGAAGAAATCATGATTGTCAGGGATACCATGAAAATAGCTTTGAGCGAAACTTGGAAAACATGACTTCCTGTTTTATAATGACCCCCTTATCTCTCTGGTAAGGGGACTTTCCCATGAAATTTCATCCTCAAAATCCCCCTTCTCATGGATTTTATCTCCATGCAAACCCATCCTCTTGAACACTGGATTCCCATCATCTATTCTTTGAAAACCTTTTCTCTATGTTATACTTAAGGGAGAATCCACCAATTCTGTACTTAGGAGGCTTGATGCATGGAATTCACGAACCGGGAAATGAAACTTTGGAATGAAATTAGTGAATGGCAGGAAAAACTTTATCAATATGAGCCAACGGATCTGGCTGCATTGTATGATAAGTGGTTGGAGCAGGGGTTTGCCCTGCTTCCGGAAAACGTCCAACAACAGTTTTTTGACAAGCTTGATACTTGGCTTTTTCATTTGCATGCCATGGTTCAGAGCTCACAAGTTCAAATAGATGCAAGAGAGCGTATTTTAGCATCTGCGCGCGTGTTTAATGAAGAAATCGAAACGTTGAGTGATTTGAATCACTTATCGATCGATCAGTTGAATTACATAGCCAATCAGCATATCGCTAAGCATCGCTTATATTCATTTGCACAAGGCGGGATGAGCGGATCAGGTGGCCTGCTTCTGCTAGGGAGCGATATTCCGGCCATGACGGTCATCAATGTCAGGATCGTACAGCTGATTGCGATGTCTTATGGTGTTGAGGTGAATACACCGTTTGAAATGATGCTGGCCCTTAAGGTATTCAATGCAGGAGCGATGCCAAAGAGGCTCCAAGGAATAGCTTGGGAAGAATTGATTCGCGAGGTCCAGACCGCAGAAGATGATTATTTTTATTTAGGAATCGAAGAACTGACAAACCCTACCTGGATGGAACAGCCGCTGAAGCAGCTGTTGAAAGGATTGTCCATTACTGTTTTCCGAAAAAAACTGGTTCGGGGCATACCGTTCATCAGCATGGCCATAGGGGCTGGATCCAATTATCAAATGACCCGGAGTGTCAGTGAATTTGCCCAGAAGTTCTATCAATTCCGTTATTTACTGAAGAAGAAGGCTGATGAAGAATGAGTGTCAAGAATCATAAAAAAGCCATCACGGAGGCAGTTCGCTGCATGGTGATAACCGTCAGCGATACGCGAAATGAAGAAACGGATAAAAGCGGAGCACTGATGATGGAATTGCTGAAGTCGAACGGGCATGAAGTGACGGATTATGTAATCGTTAAAGATGAGCGGAAAGCGATTCAGGATGCGGTCACTTCCGGCTGCCAAAGCAGCACGGTCGATGTCATATTAACAAATGGAGGCACTGGCATCGCCAATAGGGATGTGACGATCGAGGCGGTCAAAGAGTTGATGACCAAGGAAATTCCCGGTTTTGGCGAGATTTTTCGAATGCTCAGCTATCAAGAGGATATCGGGTCTGCCGCCATTCTATCCAGGGCGATTGCAGGAGTCGTGAACAACAAAGCGGTTTTTTCCACCCCAGGCTCTTCAGGGGCGGTTAGGCTTGCGATGAATAAATTGATTCTCCCGGAATTGGGACATGTCGTTGGTGAACTTCGCAAGGATTTATAAGAGGGATGCAAAAAAAGCCACAGTTTTAAACTGTGGCTTTTTTTGCATGGAATAGGCCTTAATTATGCATCTTTTCAGTCACGCCTTGATTCGCACGATACCATAGCCATAAATCATTGATGATGGAAGCAAGTTCCGCAATTTCGGAATTGAGCTGGCATGATTTGGTGAAATTACTCTCATCGGAGAGCCGAAGCTGCTTTCGGTTAATGGTGGATTCCAGTTCCTTGATGCGGTCCGGGATGCTTCCCCGGATATTCTCCCAAAGTACGAGTAATTGCTGTTGCTCGCCTTTTGTATATTCATCCCACTCCAGATTCAAATCGGGAATTGAGATGCCAAGCCGTTCATCATAGAGAAATAGTTCTTTCATATGCCCTCCGCTTTTCGATTTATCATACTCCTAGTTTACTATATTCACGCGGAAGCATACAATGTGTAAATTCCTTGAAAATATTAGCGGATTATTTAGCAAAATCTTTAAAATACCCCTTGTATTCCTTTAATAAAGATGATAAAGTACTAATCATAGATTGAATAAAAATAACAAACGATGAATTTTTATTCACACGAAAGGACGATGGAAATGAAAAATCAAAAAGTTGTTTTAGCATATTCCGGAGGTTTGGATACTTCCGTTGCAATTAAATGGTTACAAGATCAAGGGTACGAAGTTGTGGCATGCTGTTTGGATGTCGGTGAAGGGAAAGATTTGGACTTCATTAAAGAAAAAGCGATCACTGTCGGTGCGGTAAGTTCCTATGTCATTGATGCGAAGGACGAATTCGCTGATGAATTCGCATTGACGGCTCTTCAGGCACATACTTTGTATGAAGGCAAATATCCATTGGTATCAGCTTTATCACGTCCGCTGATCGCGAAGAAATTAGTGGAAGTGGCTGAAGCGGAAAACGCGGTAGCCGTTGCGCACGGTTGTACGGGAAAAGGAAATGACCAAGTGCGTTTCGAAGTATCCATCTCTGCCTTGAACCCTAATTTGCAAGTTCTTGCACCTGTTCGTGACTGGAAATGGTCTCGTGAAGAGGAGATTGAATATGCAGCGAAAAATGGCATTCCCGTTCCGATTGGCATGGCGAGTCCATTCTCGATTGATCAAAACCTTTGGGGAAGAAGTAACGAATGTGGAATCCTGGAAGATCCATGGGCAGCTCCGCCGGAAGAGGCATATGATTTGACTGCAAGCCTTGAAAGTACGCCAGATACAGCTGATATCATTGAAATTGGTTTTGAACAAGGTGTGCCGGTTACATTGAATGATAAAAACTATAAATTGGCTGACCTGATCGTCGAGTTGAATAAAATTGCCGGCAAGCACGGAGTTGGACGTATCGATCACGTTGAAAATAGATTAGTAGGAATCAAATCACGTGAAGTCTATGAAGCTCCTGGTGCAATGACATTGATAGCTGCACACAAAGAACTTGAAGATATCACGCTTGTAAAAGAATTGGCTCACTTTAAACCGGTGATCGAGAAGAAAATGACTGAATTGATTTATGAAGGGCTTTGGTTCTCTCCGCTTCAAAAAGCTTTGGCTGCATTCCTGAAAGAAACACAAGTGAATGTAACGGGTACGGTCCGTGTGAAACTATTCAAAGGTCATGCGATTGTTGAAGGAAGAAAATCCGAGTACTCCCTATATGACGAAAAATTGGCTACTTATACAAAAGCGGACGAATTCGATCATGATGCAGCAGTTGGATTCATTAAGTTATGGGGACTTCCAACGAAAGTGAACAGCATGGTCGCTAACAAGAAGGTGACAGTGTGAGCAGCAAGCTTTGGGGAGGAAGATTCACGAAATCTGCCGAAGAATGGGTAGATGAGTTTGGAGCTTCCATTTCCTTTGACCAGGAACTTGTCCTTGAAGATATTCAAGGCAGTTTAGCTCATGTAACCATGTTAAAGAAATGCAGCATTTTACCTGAAGAAGATGCGGATCAGATCATTGCGGGTCTGAAAACTTTACAGGAAAAAGCTGAGAAGGGTGAATTGACTTTTAAGGTTGAGATGGAAGATATCCATCTTAACCTGGAAAGTATGCTTATAAGCGAAATCGGTCCAGTTGGCGGAAAGCTTCATACAGGAAGAAGCCGTAATGACCAAGTTGCAACCGACCTTCATCTTTATATGCGTAACCAAACGAAAGTGATTCTGGAACTCATCAATGATTTGCAAATGGCGATTTTGGGACAATCCAAGAAAAATGTGGAAACACTAATTCCCGGTTATACACATTTGCAGCGTGCACAGCCCATTTCATTTGCCCACCACTTAATGGCTTATTTTTGGATGCTTGAGCGTGATAAGCAGCGCTTCACCGAGAGTTTCAAAAGGATCAATATTTCTCCATTGGGTGCCGGGGCATTAGCTGGGACGACTTTCCCGATTGACCGTGCCTTCAGTGCCGAGTTATTGGGGTTTGAGGGAATTTACGAAAACAGCCTTGATGCGGTGAGTGATCGTGATTTCGCCATTGAATTCATGAGCAACAGTGCGACAATGATGATGCATTTATCCCGTTTCAGCGAAGAAATCATTCTCTGGTCAAGCCAGGAATTCCAATTCATTGAATTGGATGATGCGTTTTCCACTGGAAGCAGCATCATGCCGCAAAAGAAAAACCCTGATATGGCGGAATTGATCCGTGGTAAAACAGGACGGGTTTATGGGAACTTAACGGGGTTATTGACTGTTTTGAAAGGACTGCCGCTTGCTTACAACAAAGATATGCAAGAAGATAAAGAAGGCGTTTTTGATACGGTTAAGACCATTGTTGGTTCACTTAAAATATTTGCAGGCATGATTTCAACGATGAAAGTGAAAACGGATGTAATGGAAAAAGCAACAAAAAATGACTTCTCGAATGCGACGGAATTAGCTGATTACCTAGCTTCAAAGGGTATGCCTTTCCGTAAAGCGCACGAAGTGGTCGGGAAGCTTGTGTTGTTCTGTGTCCAGAATGGCTGCTATTTAGTGGACCTAAGCATGGAACAATTCCAGGAAGCTTCCGAGTTGTTTGAACAGGATATTTATGATGCATTAAATCCTTATGAGGCAGTTAAACGCCGTAACAGTGCGGGCGGTACTGGTTTTGCCCAAGTCTTGCTGGCGATTGAAAAAGCGGAAAAACTGGTAAGTGAATAACAGGAAAAAGCTCGTTCACCAATTTGGCGAACGAGCTTTTTATCATTTTCTTTTATCAATTCGTACGGACGACCATTACATCACAGTTTGAATGGCGAACGATGCCTTCCGACACGCTGCCGATGAGGAAACGTTCGACTGCATTTAGGCCTGTTGCACCGCAAACAATTAAATCGATCGAATGCTTTTTCGCTAAATCCCTTGGGATTTGAACTTTAGGAGAACCATATGCAACTTCTGTTTGGACCTTTGCAATCCCGGATGCAATGGCTTCCGTTTTATACTTGTCCAATAGCTCATTGGCAAAGGTTTCAGAGTGATCACGGATAGTCATATCATAAGCTTCGACTGTAGGGAAATTCCTTGTATCCACGATATGTGTGAGCACAAGGGTAGCGTCACTGAGTTTTGCTAAATAGATTGCCTTTTTTAAGGCCCACTCTGCTTCTTCCGAACCGTCCACTGCTACAAGAATATTTTTATAATCTATACTATTCAAGTGAATCTCCTCCTTCTATTATATTCCTATTATACTATGATTTACCTAATTGATCTGATTTCAATTGTAACAAATTAGCGAATGTTTTAGCCAATGATCTGGAAATCGCAAAATGAAAAGATGATTCTAACCTTATTATGTGATGTGAAAAATATAAATGAAATATATCAAAGCATGAAAAAGCACGTATAAATATTATGCATAGTTTAATATTCTTGAGATCAGCATAATAAAAGGATTGATTTATAACCATTTCAAGCCTTGGCTTTTCTCTTCTATTATAGTGTGGTTATGTCAGGGGTAAATGAATATGAATCAAGGTTCACCACTGAAAGATGGTTAAATGATGATGAAGGAAGAGTTTATCTGGTGCGGACCGATTAGCTGATATGTTGAATAAATACCCCCGTCTTAAATGAAGGCGGGGGTATCCGGGTTTCGATTTATTAAATGGTTAACACATCATTACTTTATGATTTGCAGGCTCTTCGGGAATTTGGTCAAAACTTCACAGCCGGTATCGGTGATCAGTAGATCATCTTCAATCCTGACGCCCGCAACATTTGGAACATATATGCCAGGTTCGATGGTATAAACCATTCCGGATTGAAGTTCGAGGGAATTCGTTTCAGTCAAGGATGGATACTCATGGACGCTGATCCCAAGTCCGTGACCGAGCCTGTGCGGGAAGAATTCACCGTATCCTTTATTCCTGATGATGTTTCTGGCAGTCAAGTCTATCTCGGAACAGGATACACCAGGTTTACTGGCTGCAACGGCCGCTTCTTGTGCTTTAAGTACAGTTTCATATATGTCTGCCTGTTTATCATTGATATCTCCGTAAGCAACCGTTCTAGTGATGTCAGAGCAGTACCCTTCATGAACGACTCCCAGGTCAAAGAGGACAAGGTCGCCGCGCTGAACCTTTGTATTCCCAGGTGTGCCGTGTGGGGAAGCGCCATTTTTACCAGTCAGGA
Source organism: Peribacillus sp. YIM B13472 (assembly GCF_042788005.1). Lineage (NCBI taxonomy): Bacteria > Bacillati > Bacillota > Bacilli > Caryophanales > Bacillaceae > Peribacillus > Peribacillus sp. YIM B13472. The sequence goes on along the minus strand of NZ_JBHZPG010000008.1, from coordinate 67,908 downwards.
CCATGGTGGAGAAAGACATTTGGCTGACTCCGGCCTTTTTCAATTCGAATTCTATCGCTGCAAGGATTTCCATTTCCGTTTTACCTTCATGAATTTCGCTGACACCCACTTCGATCGCAAAGTCGGCAAGTCGGCATGCTTCACGGATTTTGACCATTTCCTCTTCCGATTTGATCATTCGCATCCTCTGAAGTTTTTCTTCTGCGGAAACGAGCTTTGGCGCTCCGAAGTGTTGTTGGACCTTTTCATAACGTTCTACATTCATATGCTCTTTTTCAATGGCCATTTTATTAATGGATAACCCGCGGCTCTCCACTGCTTGCTTAACTTTTTCCCATGGATTTTCAATGTCGGTGTAACCAATGATATCTCCAGCCCATCCAGCCTGTTTAGCATCCGGAACTTCCATCTGCGGGCAGACAAGGAATGGGTCGGCATTTGCAAAAATGGCAAGTGCTAGCAGTCTTTCATGAGGATCACTATAAAAACCGCTCAAATAGAAGATGCTCTCTGTAGATGTAAGTAAAGCGGCTTCAGCCTCGTTGGCCTGTAGCCAATTTTGTAGTTCTGTCAAACGTTCATTCATGACGATACCTCCATTAATAAGATATAATTACCTTAGCAATATTTAAAAGTATAGTAAATGGGAAAGGCCTAAGAAAGCTACATAAAATAATTAGTGGGTATGGGAAGGGAGCATCAAAAATGAAAGTATCTTTTCATGGACATGCAGTTGTAAAAGTCGAAACGAATGGTAAAACGATTTTAATCGATCCATTCATTACTGGAAACGAATTGACGGATTTGAAGGTGGAAGATGTGAAACCGGATGTGATCATCTTAACACATGGCCATAATGACCACGTCGGTGATACGGTTGAATTGGCCAAAAGGCATGATGCACTTGTCATCGGCATTGCAGAGATTGCCGACTACCTGGGTGCTCAAGGGGTCAGGACCCACGGGATGAGCATCGGCGGAGCCTTCGAGTTCGATTTTGGAAAAGTGAAACTGACGCCAGCTTTCCATGGAACGGGATTCAATAACGGAGAGGGGCAAATCATTTATTTAGGGATGCCTGCTGGCGTATTGCTTATGATAGAAGGGAAAACGATCTATCATGCAGGGGATACAGCGGTATTTTCCGATATGAAACTAATCGGGGAGAGACATCCGATTGACTTGGCATTCTTGCCAATCGGCGACAATTTCACAATGGGCCCAGAAGATGCAGCACTTGCTGCGAAATTCCTTCAAGCCAAACAAGTCGTGCCGATTCATTACAATACTTTCCCTGTCATCAAACAGGATCCTGACAAATTCATCGACTTGCTTGAAGAGGGAAATGGACTGATCATGGAAGCCGGGGATGAAATAGAATTTTAATAGGAGCGGGGGCCTGCAGGGGCTTCCGTTTTTTTGTGTAACGTGCGGGCATAGCCGACCGAATTGACTGATCTCCCTGCATCCAAGTCTTTTTTCCTTTCACAGGCATAAAATGAATAGATGAAAAAAAAGGGGGGATTGGATGAAACAGAGATTATTGCTGTGTTTGCTTTTATGCGGTGTGATGCTGTATTATGCCGTGCCGCGTTTGTCGTTGGAAAGTGGCGGTCTGGAGAGTCTGTTTGCTGGAACCTGGCTGTTGTTTGCATTGTTGGCGGTAGCTGGAAACTTGACGGGCATACTATATTCTCCTAAGAAACAAAAGGTAAAACGCAAGCAGGAATACAAAAGGTTGCGCCAATACTAGTAGTTGTTTGATAAACTAGGCTCTTTGACCTTATAATGGAGAATAGGAATACCGTGAAAAGGGTGAAGCGCTTGGCTACAAAGCATGAACAAATATTAAAACATATCGATGGGCTCCCTGTTGGCGAAAAGATTTCCGTCCGTCAAATTGCGAAAGCATTGAATGTTAGTGAAGGTACGGCATACCGGGCAATTAAAGAGGCGGAAAACCAGGGCTACGTGAGCTCGATTGAGCGGGTAGGCACGATCCGTATTGAGAAAAAGAAAAAAGAGAATATTGAAAAGCTCACTTTCGCAGAAGTAGTCAATATTGTTGACGGACAAGTTCTTGGTGGGAAAACGGGACTTCATAAGACATTAAATAAATTCGTCATCGGGGCGATGAAGCTGGATGCCATGATGAGATATACAGGGGCAGGAAACCTGCTGATCGTCGGGAACCGTACACAGGCCCACGAGCACGCGTTAAAAGCAGGTGCAGCGGTGCTGATCACCGGGGGATTCGATACGGAAGAGCCCGTTAAAAGGTTAGCCGATGAATTGGAGATGCCAGTCATCTCAACGAGTTACGATACGTTTACCGTCGCAACGATGATCAATCGGGCAATCTATGACCAATTGATCAAAAAGGAAATCTTGCTGGTGGAGGATATTTTGACACCCGTACAGGAAACGACCTTTTTGACTGTGGGTGACCGGGTTCAGACTTGGCATGAACTGAATCAGGAATCCGGGCATAGCCGTTTCCCTGTTGTCGATGACAATATGAAGGTCCAAGGAATGGTCACATCAAAAGATATTATCGGGCAGGAAGAGCTTACGCTCATTGATAAGGTGATGACGAAAAACCCGATGACCGTAGGCGATAAAATGAGTGTGGCATCTTCTGCACATATGATGGTTTGGGAAGGGATTGAGTTAATCCCGGTCGTGAATGACAGTCATATCCTGAAGGGAATCGTGAGCAGGCAGGATGTGCTGAAGGCACTGCAAATGAGTCAAAGGCAGCCACAGGTCGGCGAAACGATCGACGATACGATCACAAGCCAGCTTGTGATGACTTCGAATCGTGGCAAGGGCGAGGAAGTGTATAACTATGGCGTCACACCGCAGATGACCAATTACCTTGGGACCATTTCAAGCGGTGTGTTCACGACATTGGTCACCGACTCAGCAAACCGTGCACTTCGAAGCTATAAGCGCGGTGACTTGGTCGTGGAAAACATGACGATCTACTTCATCAAGCCAGTCCAGATCGACAGTACGCTTGAAATCCATCCGCGTGTCCTTGATGTAGGACGTAAATTCGGAAAAGTGGATGTCGAGGTGTTTAACCAAGGCAAACTTGTCGGCAAGGCGATGTTGACTTGCCAATTGCTGGACCGATCATGAAAAATAAAAAGGATAATCGAAATCCGATTATCCTTTTTGGTTTGCAGCTTCTTCGATTGCATGCGGCAAATAAAATTTATACATTTTATAGCCGCCCCAAACACTGAATAGGCCAACGAAGATGAAAACGGCAGCAATGATATAGGTGATGGTCGTGTGGAACAGAAAAAGCTGATTGATTCCGAATAGTGCGACAAACGCACCAAGGGCGATGGAAGACTTCCCAGAAATCCACTTTTTCTCCATCGGCATCCTGGTTCGGACCGATTTGATTTTATAAAACAGATAGACCCCTAGTGAAAGAACGATCAAGGTGACAAGAATAGGCATCGTTTGAAATTCCCCCAATTTAACATATGTACCTTTTTATTGTAGCGGGAAATGAAAGAGAATGCCACAGTAAACAAGATGAGTCTTCCTATTTCCCCAATTTTTTGATTAAATGAAATATATCATCTTTATAAAGCTCGATAATACATATGTTAAGGGGAGATCTATATGAAAGCTGAAATATTAGCAGATATAAAGCGTTATGATACTATCATTCTCCATCGTCATGTCCGTCCAGATCCGGACGCTTATGGTTCACAGGGGGGATTGGCGGAAATCCTGAAAGCATCTTTCCCCGAAAAGCGAATTTTTACGGTCGGGAAAGAAGAAGCGTCATTGAATTACTTAAGAAGGCTCGATGTGATTTCGGATGAAACATATCAAGGTGCTCTGGTCATCGTTTGTGATACCGCAAATACGGACCGGATTTGTGATGCAAGGTACACGACGGGTGATAAACTGATTAAGATCGATCATCATCCTAATGAAGATCCATATGGGGATATGCGTTGGGTCGATACATCGGCAAGTTCAACAAGTGAAATGATTTATGAGTTTTACCAGTTCGGTAAAGAACATGGCTTGAAGATGAGTGATGAAGCGGCACGCCTTCTATATGCAGGCATTGTTGGCGATACAGGTCGTTTCCTATTCCAGAATACGACTGAAAAGACATTTGCCTATGCCAGTGAATTGATTAACTATTCGTTCTCCCGCCCGCAGTTATACCAGGAGATGTATGACGTCGAGGAAAGCATAGTACGGTTGAATGGCTATGTGCTGCAGCATTTTGAAATCCTTCCATATGGCACAGGGAAAATGATCATCACAAAAGATATACTTGAACAATTCCAGGCTTCTACATCTGAGGCATCTCAGCTCGTTTCCTCGCTTGGCTCGATTAAAAATGTTAAGTCATGGGTCTTTTTCATTGAAGAAGATAAAGAAATCAGAGTCCGTTTCCGTTCTAAAGGACCGATCATCAATACGATTGCCCGTAAATATAACGGAGGAGGCCACCCGCTTGCAGCAGGGGCTTCGATTCATTCTTGGGATGAAGTGGATAATATCCTTGCCGACATGGAAGAGTTGAATAAATCGGAATGAAAAAAACTTAAAGACCAAATCGTATATGATTTGGTCTTTAAATTTAGTGGATATTATTAAGAAGTAGTCCTTTTTAGTTTGATTTCAATATTCATTTTCGTATAGAACATGATCTCGACGACTTCAAGTCGATAGCGCTTTTTATTGATGGTCACGATCTTATTTTCGATGGATTTTTTCAAAAGCACCTTTCCGTCATAGACACTGGCGACATCTTTGGCAAGAAGAGAGGAAAGGTCGTCCTCGATCACATCCTCGGCTTCTGCAATACTCAGCCGATCCAGACTGTATTTTTCATTCGTTATGGTTACTTCCACTTCCTGAATCGTCAATATCTCCTCGTTTTTCTGGTTCAATTTTTTATAATCCTGTTCCCAAATTGCGATTTTCCCGTTTAAATCCTTGATCACTTCTTTTTGTTCGTGAAGGGTCCGGATCTGCTGCTCCTGCTGGACACCATGCATATAAAAGAAAATCACCCAACTGATCAATCCGCCAAGTGCGGCTCCGGCAAAGAAGCGCTGCCAGGTGGGAGACCGGTGATAGGGAGGAATCCTCATGATGAAATATGCTCCTGCGTGAACCAGTTTATGATCAGTGCTCCTGTCTGTGCTCCGCCAAGTGCAGATAGAATCAATAGGACCTGCTTGACTATATCCTTCGTTTCCCCGTGGAAAATACCGCGTTCGAAATTATAGACCATATCAAAAGTACCCCCGATTGCAGCAACAATCGCCCAAATACGAAGGCTGTCCGACAGTCGGAATACAGTCGTCATCGGGGCTTGTCCAGTAAAAAAAGCGGCGAGGCCCCCGATTATCGAGCCGCCAAGCAATACGCCAAGCGATATGAAAAAGCTGTTGATGAAGGCTGGAACAAAGGCTTCATTCATGTATCATCATCCTTTTTAGCTTGATATTCTTCTATTCTATTTATATGGGACGTGCAGAGGTATTATGATAGTCGCCGGAAATCAGGAAGTTAAATTGCATTGGTAATGAGAACATATTTTCTTTTTTTGAAATAAACACTATAATGAAAAGAAACATGCCTTACAAAGGTGGGAGAAAAAACGTGTATACTCATCTCCATATTCAGAGCGGATACAGCCTGCTGACAAGTACGGTGAAGATCACTGAACTTGTGGCCAAAGCGAAAGCGGATGGCTGTACAAGTCTTGCCTTAACCGATCGAAATGTTATGTACGGTTCGGTCTATTTTTATAAAGAATGCAAGAGACAGGGTATAAAGCCGATCATCGGCATACTTGCGGATGTCCTTGATGAACGGGATTCGCCACATGGACTTCTTTTATTGGCAAAAAGTCTACAAGGATATCAAAACCTGCTAAAAATAAGCAGTGCCATAAAAACGAAATCCCCGTCAGGCATTCCAATGAATTGGCTTAAAGCCTATTCCCGGGGCTTGATAGCAATCACTCCGGGTGCGGAGGGGCAAATAGAAACGCTGTTGAGAGAAGAAAATCCTGAGGAGGCCAAACAGGCAGCGGGGCGATTTCTGCAAATTTTTGGTCAGGATAACTTTTATGTATCCATACAGAGACTTTCGATCGCGAATGAGGAAAAAGGTAACAAAGCCATAAGTCAGTTGGCGAGAGATTTAGAGATAAAGATTGTCGCGACGAATCCAGTCTATTATTTGAACGAAAGCGATGCACTCGCTCAAGAAGTCCTATTGGCAATTGGAAATGGCGACAAGCTGGCGGATGAGACGCATACGGTTCTTGAATCCAATCAATTTTATTTGAAAAGCCGGTCCCAGATGGCAGAACTATTCCATGACAGACCGGATGCACTCGAAAATACAATACATATTGCCGCGCAATGCAATCTGGAAATTCCATTTCACCGTTCACTGCTTCCTAAGTACCCTACTGAAGATGGAGTCACGGCCGAGGAAATGCTCGAAGCCATCTGTTTCCAAGGGCTGAAGAAAAGATTGCCGGAGCCATCCATTCAATATGAAGAGCGCCTGCGATATGAATTGGATATCATCACCAAAATGAAATTCAGCGATTACTTTTTGATCGTTTGGGATTTCATGAAATTCGCTAAGGACCATCAAATCCTGACTGGTCCTGGAAGAGGGTCTGCCGCCGGATCGATGGTCGCTTATGTGCTGTCGATAACGGATGTCGATCCAATCGAACATTCCTTGCTGTTCGAGCGTTTCCTGAATCCGGAACGTGTCTCGATGCCGGATATCGACATTGACTTTCCGGATAACCGCCGTGAAGAAGTGATTGCCTATGTCGCGAAGAAGTACGGGGAACTTCATGTAGCACAAATCATTACATTCGGAACATTGGCTGCCAAGGCTGCGTTAAGGGACACAGGCCGTGTTTTCGGCTTGAATTCAAAGGAACAGGAAGCGGTATCGAAAATGATTCCAGGCCGCCTGGGCATCACGCTTCCCGAGGCTTTCAAGGAATCGAAAAGGCTCAGGGAATTCGTTAATGAGAGTGACCTGAATCAAAAACTTTTTCAAACCGCTTTATTGCTTGAAGGGCTGCCACGCCACGCTTCGACACATGCCGCCGGCGTCGTCATCAGCGATCAGGCACTGACCGAGCATATTCCGATTCAGGGAGGGCATGAAGGCATCCATCTGACTCAATATCCAATGGACCTTCTCGAAGAACTGGGACTTCTTAAAATGGATTTTCTTGGACTCCGCAATTTAACGCTCATCGATAATATTTTGAATAACATCAAAAAGGGAACGGGGAAAAAGCTCGACTTGTCCCATATCCCAATGGATGACCCAGAGACGCTAGCCCTTTTAGGGAGAGGCGAAACAACCGGAGTGTTTCAATTTGAATCGGATGGCATCCGAAAGGTTTTGATCAAGCTGAAACCGAACCGATTCGAGGATATCGTCGCGGTCAATGCCCTATATCGTCCAGGTCCGATGGAAAATATACCGCTGTTCATCGAGCGAAAACATGGTCTGGCTCCGATTGATTACCTGCACGAGGATTTGAAGGATATTCTCGAGCCTACATACGGGGTCATCGTTTATCAAGAACAAATCATGCAAATCGCCTCCCGCTTAGCCGGGTTTTCATTAGGGGAGGCTGACCTGCTCCGTCGTGCCGTTTCGAAGAAGAAGAAGGATGTTCTGGATCAAGAGCGGCAGCATTTCGTGAACGGTTCATTGAATCAAGGATACTCCGAAAAAACGGCAGATGAGATTTATTCCTTGATTGTCCGCTTCGCTAACTATGGATTCAACCGAAGCCATGCGGTGGCGTATAGTTTCATCGCTTATCAGCTGGGTTACTTGAAAACCCACCATCCGGAATATTTCATGGCAGCACTCCTGACATCGGTCGTCGGGAATGATGAAAAGATTTCGCAATATATCCGTGAAGCCAAAAAGAAAGGGATAATGGTTCTGCCTCCCTCGATTAACCGGAGCGGTTACCCGTTTTTACCGGAAAAGGAAGGGATCCGTTATAGCCTTGGAGCCATAAAAGGGATAGGCGGTACGGTCCTAAAAGAAATCTTTGCTGCAAGGAGGCAGAAGAAGTTCGCTGATTTATTCGATTTCTGTTTGCGCGTTTCGGGAAAAATCGTAAATAGAAAAGTGTTGGAGGCGCTTGTTCATTCAGGTGCATTTGATGAATTCGGTGAAGACCGGGCAACATTGTTGGCGAGCTTGGACGTAGCGATCAATCATACGGAATTGGTCAATCCGGATGATGACCTATTCGATATGTTTTCGGATGGCGAGTTTTCACTCAAACCGAAATACAACCGGGTCGAGCCTATCCCTATCGAGCACAAACTCTCATTGGAAAAAAGCGCATTGGGGCTTTATCTATCGAATCATCCGGTGACAAGCTACAGAGAACTTTTTCAGCACTTCGGCTGTTTGACCATAGATGAAGCCACCAATAAAAAGGAATCAAAAGTCTTGCTTGGCGCATACATTACGTCGGTTAAAACCATAAGGACAAAAAAGGGCGATGTGATGGCTTTCTTGAGCGTTAGTGATGAAGAGGGGGATATTGAAGCGGTCGTTTTTCCAAATGTTTATAAAAATCACTCTGCCGACTTGAATCACGGACAACTCGTTATGCTGCAAGGAACATTGGAAGAGCGGGATGGAAAAACACAGCTCCTGATCAGGAACGTATACCCGCTTGAAAAAGTGAAGCAGATGAAAGAGGAAAAAAACGGAACGATATTCCTGAAAATTGAGCCTGGCAAGCAAACGAAGGATACACTGCAAAAAATAAAAAAAATTTTAATGCAGCATAGCGGTGAAACAAAGGTCATGCTTTTTTACGAGAGGGAAAACCGCTATGTACAGCTATCTTATTGGGATTGGGTCAATCCTACAGATAGACTGATGCAGGCATTATTTGACTTGGTTGGAAAAGGGAATGTGGTTTACAAGAAAGAATAACTGTTTTACAACTTTAATAGTTATGTTATATTGAAAACAGGCCGCTGTGGTCTGACCACTAGATTTCAGCATATAAGATATTGGATACCCAATTTGGTTTAGGAGTGAAACTATGACATTAAGAGAAGAAGCATTACATATGCATCGCTTGAATCAAGGAAAATTAGAAACAGTTTCGAAAGTACCGGTAAGGAATGCAGTTGATTTAAGCCTGGCTTATTCTCCTGGTGTCGCAGAACCGTGTAAAGATATTTACGATAAGCCGGAAACCGTTTATGACTATACAATGAAGGGGAATACTGTTGCTGTTATTTCTGATGGAACGGCTGTATTGGGACTTGGAAACATCGGTCCGGAGGCTGCCATGCCGGTTATGGAAGGTAAAGCCGTTCTATTTAAAAGTTTCGCTGGAGTGGACGCTTTCCCAATCTGTTTAAAAACGACGGATGTGGACAAAATTGTAGAGACCGTTAAATTACTCGAACCGACTTTCGGTGGGGTGAACTTAGAGGACATAGCCGCACCAAATTGTTTTGAAATTGAAGAACGACTCAAGAAAGAAATGAATATTCCTGTTTTTCATGATGATCAGCACGGTACAGCCATTGTTACTGTTGCCGGTCTTGTGAACGCGTTACGACTAGTGAATAAATCAATGTCAGAAATTAAAGTGGTAGCGAATGGAGCAGGCGCTGCGGGCATTGCCATCATTAAATTGCTTTATAGCTATGGAGTTCGTGACATCATCATGTGTGATACGAAGGGTGCCATTTATGAGGGCCGTTCGACAGGTATGAATGATACAAAAGAACAAGTGGCGAAAGTGACCAATCGAAATAAGGTTTCAGGACCTTTGGAAACTGTCATTCAAAACGCTGATGTATTTATAGGTGTTTCTGCTGCAGGTGCATTGACCAAAGAAATGGTTTCTTCAATGAACCGGGATGCGATCATTTTCGCGATGGCTAATCCAGATCCGGAAATCATGCCGGAAGATGCAAAAGCGGCAGGTGCCAAGGTTGTTGGAACAGGCCGTTCGGATTTCCCTAATCAGGTCAATAACGTCCTTGCTTTCCCAGGGATTTTCCGTGGTGCCTTAGATGTACGTGCGACTCATATCAATGAAAAAATGAAGGTTGCTGCAGTACAAGCCATTGCCGGTTTAATACAGGAACATGAGTTAAACGAAGACTACGTCATCCCTGCTCCATTTGATGAGAGGGTAGCACCTGCCGTCGCGGCTGCTGTAGCCAAGGCAGCGATGGAAACGGGAGTAGCTAGAATTAATGTAGATCCAGAGGAAATTAAAGAAAAAACAAGGAAATTAGCGATCATTGGAAAAAGTGAGGATTAATTAATTTGGCAGGTCGTACTTCTTCATCCAAAATTTATCTCGATGTCGTTGAGAGCCTACGTACCATGATTGAAGCGGACAGCCTCCTGCCGGGAGATAAAATCCCATCAGAACGGGAGTTATCGGATCGTTTTAATGTTGGCCGTTCCTCTGTCCGTGAAGCATTGCGTGCCTTAGAACTATTAGGGTTAATAGAAACAAGGCGTGGTGAAGGGACGTTTATCAGGGATTTCCAGGAGCATAAGCTAGTCGAGCTTCTGGGAACCTTTTTTTTGCAAGATAAAAAAGTACAAGAAGATTTGTCTGAGACGAAAAGGCTGATTGAAATTGACTGTTTGCGAATCGTCGCCTTTTTCGCTAAGGCTGAGGATATCAAAAGATTAATGGTCTGGGTCAAAGCGGATGAGTTTCATGATGATGATTTCTTCTTAAGAATTGCCATTTTGAATCGCAATCGATTGCTGGAAAGAATTTGGCGCATTGTCAACAGCTATGCTAGAACATCAGAGATGGTACAGGGTAATGTGAAAAAAGAAGATTATCTGGCACTTCTTACATATTTGCTCGAACGTGATGAAGAAAAAGCCATCGAAACTTATCTTATTAGAATTAGAAAGATGTCGAAGGACGAGTGACACCTTTTTACATGATACTAATTTTATTTCTGATATAGTGTGTACCAAGTATCATAAAATAGATAATTGGTGGTAAAGGGAGGATTAAGCTTGCTTAAAGAGCTATTTGCGAAGTCTAAGAAGAAATATGCAACGGTTCCTATAGATCGGGAGAAACAAGATGTACCGGAAGGAATCATGACAAAGTGCACCGGCTGTAAAAAAATCATGTATACAAAAGAATTGGTGAAAAACAAGAAAGTCTGTCTGCATTGCGGGTACCATCATCCGATGTCTTCCCATGAGCGCATCGAATTTTTATTCGACGCAGGCACTTTTAATGAATTTGATAAAGAAATGATTTCAGTTAACCCGCTTGACTTTCCGGATTACCTAGAAAAATTGGAAAAAGATAGAAAGAAAGCCAAGATTAATGAGGCGGTTGTCACAGGAGTGGGAAGCATCAATGGGCACCAAGTTTCAACGGCGATCATGGATTCGAATTTCCGGATGGGAAGCATGGGATCCGTTGTTGGGGAAAAAATTACCCGTGCCATTGAACGTGCAGGTGAATTGAAGATACCGTTCATCATATTTACGGCATCAGGCGGCGCCCGGATGCAGGAGGGTGTTTTAAGCTTGATGCAGATGGCGAAGACAAGTGCGGCACTCAAGATATTCAGCAATGAAGGCGGGCTGATCATATCAATGATGACCCATCCTACCACAGGCGGGGTTTCGGCAAGTTTCGCGTCACTTGGCGATATTAATCTAGCCGAACCTGGAGCCCTCATTGGTTTTGCGGGACGAAGAATCATTGAACAGACGATCCATGAAGAGCTTCCTGAAGATTTCCAAACGGCTGAATTCTTGATGAAGCACGGCCAATTGGATGCGGTCGTCAAACGTACGGAAATGAAGGAAACCTTGACGACGATCCTTAAAATCCATGCCCCGGGCGGTGAATGGTTATGATTTACGAATTAGAGTTCGAGCGTCCCATTACGGACCTTAGAAATAAAATTAAAGAGCTAAAGACCATTTCGAAAGACGCTGATGTAGACCTTACAGCTGAAATCGAAACATTGGAAATGCGGCTGGAGAAGCTGGAAGTGGATATTTATAACCATCTTAAACCGTGGGATCGTGTTCAGATTGCCCGGCATCCAGCCCGTCCGACGACGCTTGATTACATTCCGCTATTATTCAATGACTTCATCGAGTTTCATGGTGATCGTTATTATGGGGATGATGAAGCGATTGTCGCTGGAATCGCAGAATTTGATGGACTTGCCGTGACTGTCATCGGTCATCAGCGAGGTAAGGATACGAAGGAAAACATCCGTCGTAACTTTGGCATGCCCCATCCTGAAGGCTATCGGAAAGCTTTACGTCTGATGAAACAGGCGGAAAAATTCAACCGTCCGATTATTTGTTTCATTGATACGAAGGGAGCTTTCCCTGGTAAAGCTGCTGAAGAGCGCGGGCAAAGTGAAGCCATTGCGAAAAACCTTTTCGAAATGGCAGGGCTGAAGGTGCCGGTCATCTGTATTGTCATCGGTGAAGGCGGAAGCGGCGGTGCATTGGCACTTGGCGTCGGGGACCGAATTTTCATGCTTGAGAACTCAACATATTCGGTAATTTCCCCTGAAGGGGCTGCAGCCTTGCTGTGGAAGGATGCCTCTCAGGCTAAGAGAGCTGCGGAATCGATGAAAATCACGGCTCCCGATTTAAACCGCTTAGGAGTCATCGATGAGATCATTCCTGAAGTGAGGGGCGGCGCCCATCGGGATTCAAATTTACAGGCAGAAGCCATCAAGGATATCCTGAAACGTTCATTCAATGAACTTCTGCCATTGAATAGTGATGATCTTATCAACAAGCGTTATATGAAATTCAAGAAAATCGGTGAATATGAATTTGCAAAACAACCTGAGGGAGAACCTAAGGAAGTTGAACAGCATTCATAAACACATTTACAAAAGGGAAAACGTGCTGCCTGGGGCAACACGTTTTTTCATCCTTTCATGGGCGCATATGTATTCATAACAGAAACGTGTAAAGAATATGGTTTGTGTGTAGAATGTAAACTTTTACGCCATTTTACTTCAATTTCTGATGAGAATCGGTTAGGCTTATAACATCAAGTGAGTATAAGTGAAACAGTTACTGCTTATTGAAGCTTGAAAAAGGGTACAATGATATAACGAGGCTAAAAATTGATTAAGTGCTGTAGAGAGGTGACATTTATGAAAAGAATAGGTGTATTGACAAGTGGAGGAGATTCTCCTGGCATGAATGCGGCAGTCCGAGCGGTTGTCCGGAAAGCAATTTTTCATGAAATTGAGGTCTTCGGAATTTATCATGGCTATCAGGGACTGATAAATGGAAATATAAAGAAGCTTGAACTTGGGTCGGTCGGGGATATCATTCATCGAGGCGGCACGATGTTACATACGGCTCGCTGTCCGGAATTTAAGACGGAGGAAGGCCAGCTGAAAGCGATTGAACAATTGAATAAACTTGGTATCGAGGGCATTGTCATCATTGGTGGCGATGGTTCATACCGCGGAGCGAAAGCTTTAACGGAAAGGGGCTTCCCTTGTATCGGAGTTCCTGGAACGATTGATAATGACATACCGGGTACGGACTTCACGATTGGTTTCGATACGGCCCTTAATACAGTCATCGATGCTATCGATAAAATTCGGGATACGGCCACTTCTCATGAAAGGACTTATGTGATTGAAGTGATGGGAAGAGATGCCGGCGATATTGCGCTTTGGGCTGGATTGGCTGGCGGAGCTGAAACGATTCTTTGTCCTGAATATGAATATGATATAGAAGATCTGATTGGGAAGTTGAACCGCGGACATGACCGTGGGAAAAAGCACAGTATCATCATTGTAGCTGAAGGTGTTGGAAGTGCCGTTGATATCTCCAGGAAAATTGAGGAAAAGGCAGGGTTTGAAACCCGTGTAACGGTCCTTGGCCATGTCCAGCGCGGAGGATCTCCTTCGGCAAATGACCGTGTATTGGCAAGCCGGCTTGGAGCAAAAGCCGTTGAATTGCTTCTTGAAGGAAAAGGAGGCAGGGCTGTCGGGATAGAACAAAATCAACTCGTTGATTATGATATCATCGAAGCTCTTGCTAAACCGCATACAATTGATAAGAAAATGTATGAATTATCTGCTGAGCTATCCATTTAATCATTATTGATCGATAGGAATGTTTAAAGAAGACATAAAACACTGCGCCCCTGTCTTCAAAACAGGCGGCAGTTTTCCTTAAAGGAGGATGACAATATGCGTAAAACCAAGATTGTTTGTACGATTGGCCCCGCAAGTGAAAGTATAGAAAAGCTGGTTCAATTAATAGAGGCGGGGATGAATGTAGCACGGCTTAACTTTTCTCATGGAAATCATGAAGAACATGCCGCTAGAATACGCAATATTAGAGAAGCGAGCGAAAAAGCGGGTAAACAGGTTGCCATCCTGTTGGATACAAAAGGACCTGAAATACGGACAAATAATATGGAAAATGATTCCATAGAGCTTGTAGCCGGCAATGAAATCAATATTTCCATGAATGAAGTCCTGGGAACAACTGAAAAATTCTCCATCACCTATGAAGGGCTTCTGCATGATGTCCACCCAGGATCTAAAATCCTTTTGGATGATGGATTGATTGGGCTTGAAGTGTTGAAGATAGATCAGGTAAGGAAAGAAATCCATACCAAGATCTTGAATAGCGGTACACTTAAGAACAAAAAAGGCGTGAATGTTCCTGGAGTTTCGGTTAACCTGCCTGGCATAACGGAAAAAGATGAACAGGATATCCTTTTTGGAATCGAACAGGGTATCGACTTCATTGCTGCCTCATTTGTACGCAGGGCTTCTGATGTGCTTGAAATAAGTGAATTATTGCAGCAAAATGGAGCGGAACATATTCAAATCATCCCTAAGATCGAAAATCAAGAGGGCGTAGACCGTCTTGATGAAATCTTGGAAGTTTCAGATGGCTTGATGGTAGCGCGCGGAGACTTGGGAGTGGAAATTCCCGCAGAAGAAGTGCCATTAGTCCAAAAACAAATGATCAAAAAATGTAATAATGCTGGGAAACCAGTCATAACGGCTACACAGATGCTTGATTCGATGCAGCGTAATCCAAGGCCGACTCGTGCAGAAGCAAGTGACGTGGCCAATGCCATATTTGATGGAACGGATGCAATCATGCTTTCTGGTGAAACAGCTGCCGGGACCTATCCTGTCGAAGCGGTGCAAACGATGCATAACATTGCTTCACGTGCTGAAACTGCCCTGGATTATCGGGATATATTATCAGTCAGAAGCAAAGTGAACCGCCATAATGTCACTGATGCGATTGGTCAATCCGTTGCCCATACCGCGCTTAATCTTAATGCCGGGGCAATCATCACCCCTACAGAAAGCGGTCATACGGCAAGGATGATTTCCAAATACCGCCCTAAAGCACCGATCATTGCGGTTACATCCAATGATCACGTTTCAAGACGGCTTGCATTGGCTTGGGGAGTCTATCCGCAGATTGGTCCAAAAGCTACGACTACAGATGAAATGCTTCAAACTGCAATAGATGAAAGCTTGCATTCTGGCTTAGTTTCCCATGGGGATTTAGTCGTCATTACAGCCGGTGTGCCTGTAGGTGAAACAGGTACGACTAACTTGATGAAAATTCATGTGTTGGGAGAGGTTCTTTTGAAGGCTCAAGGAATCGGCAGGAAATCAGCGAAAGGTGAAGTGGTTATAGCTAAGAATGCCAAGGAAGCTTTGGAAAAAGTGACGGAAGGCTCTGTATTGGTTACGATCGGTTCTGACCGTGAAATGATGCCGGCGATTGAAAAGTGTGCGGCATTGATTACGGAAGAAGGCGGTTTGACAAGCCATGCAGCTGTTGTAGGAGTTACATTGGGCATACCGGTCATCGTTGGGGCGGAGGACGCGACCAAGGTTTTCAAGGATGGTCAAAGAATAACAGTGGATGCAGGTCGCGGAGTCATTTACGATGGACATGCCAACGTTTTATAAAACGAAATTTTGGCTGATTCCGTGCCGATGAGGTAAGATGGATGTACCGCACCAGAAATGGGCTGTGCAGGAGGAATGTAGATGAAATATTTTTTAATGTTTATCATTGCGATGCCGGTCGTTGAAATTATTGTCCTTTTGCTGTCAGGCAACCTGATTGGTTTTTGGCCAACGCTGTTCCTGATCGTAGCCACAGGTTTGATTGGAGCCTATTTGGCTAAACGGCAAGGGATGGAAACGTGGAAAAAGGCACAGGAACAGATTCGTTACGGAATGATGCCAGGAAATGAAATCATTGATGGAATCTGTATCTTTATCGGAGCTGCACTGTTGCTGTCCCCTGGGCTCATCTCGGATATCCTGGGATTGATCCTTGTGTTTCCGCCAACCCGGAATCTCCTCAAACCGATTGTTATCCGGTTTATCATGAACAGGATGAATAAAGGGAAAGTTACCATCATTCAGCATAAATAATATAAGGCTGTCTAAAGGCTCAAGCTTTTAGGCAGCCTTTTTTGGTCTGGAAAAAAGGTCAACAAAAGCATCCAAGTTTTTTATAGGGTGCTTTTTTGATTAACAAATGGGAGTTTCATTGTTAATCGGATTTTGCCTGTTTCACCATTAAATGATGAATTCCACGAGAATGAAAAAGTGTATGATAACAGGATTTTTAAAGATTAACCTTTCGGAAACATTGGTAAATCAGGCTTCTTCATGCCAAAAAATCTTTTTTTTAGATTTTTTAGAAAAAACTGGTGACAAATTTATACAACGTGTTATATAATACAAACAGGAAATAAAACAACTGTATTATAACATAAAAGAGGTTGGAAAGGATGTGGAGAGGCAACATGATTACGGAAGCAAAAGGCTTACAAATTACAGGCAACATTAAGCCAGGATATGAACAAATACTTACAACGGAAGCTCTTCAATTCATCGAAAGAATTGAACGGCATTTCAGTGGAAGAAGGGCAGAACTTCTAGAACGGCGGAAAAGCGTTCAGGAAGAACTGAATCAAGGTAAGCTTCCTGATTTCCTTGAAGAAACGAAGCGTATTCGCGAAAGTGATTGGACGATTGCGCCCCTCCCGAATGATTTGCAGGACCGCAGGGTTGAAATCACTGGACCTGTTGATCGCAAAATGATCATTAATGCCATGAACTCAGGTGCCAATGTATTCATGGCGGACTTTGAAGATGCCAATTCACCCACTTGGGAGAATTGCATTGATGGCCAATTGAATCTGCGGGATGCAATCCGCGGAACCATTTCATTTAAAAATCCAAATGGAAAAGTGTATGAATTAAATGAAAGAACAGCTGTCCTAAAGGTAAGGCCACGCGGCTGGCATTTGGAGGAAAAACATGTCCTTTTGGATGGACAGCCTATATCAGCCAGCATTTTTGATTTTGGACTGTACTTTTACCATAACGCAAAAGCGTTGGTCGAAAAACAAAGCGGTCCATACTTTTACTTACCAAAAATGGAAAGCCATCTCGAAGCAAGATTATGGAATGACATATTCGTATATGCACAGAATGATTTGAGAATTTCGCAAGGAACCATCAAGGCAACGGTCTTGATAGAAACGATTCTTGCTGCATTCGAAATGGACGAAATTCTGTACGAGCTGAAAGAACATTCGGCAGGCCTGAACTGTGGCCGCTGGGATTATATCTTTAGTTTCCTGAAAAAATTCCGTCACTCGGATGATGTCATCTTCCCAGACCGGCAGCAGGTCACGATGACCGTCCCGAACATGAGGGCGTATTCCTTACTGGCAATCAAAACATGTCACACTCGAAATGCTCCTGCTATCGGCGGGATGGCGGCGCAAATTCCTGTTAAAAATGACCCGGTTAAGAACGATGAGGCTTTTGCAAAAGTAAAGGCAGATAAAGAACGCGAAGCAAGAGACGGTCATGATGGAACATGGGTTGCCCATCCAGGTATGGTAAGCACGGCAAAAGAGGTTTTTGACCTGCTCGTCCCAAAACCGAATCAAATTTT
Organism: Peribacillus sp. YIM B13472; assembly: GCF_042788005.1. Lineage (NCBI taxonomy): Bacteria > Bacillati > Bacillota > Bacilli > Caryophanales > Bacillaceae > Peribacillus > Peribacillus sp. YIM B13472. The sequence goes on along the minus strand of NZ_JBHZPG010000008.1, from coordinate 49,845 downwards.
CCGAAAAAGGGAAGATGTCCATGTAACAGCTCAAGAGTTGCTGGCTGTACCGGAGGGAACGATCACAGAGGCAGGATTAAGGACGAATATTAACGTAGGCATCCAATATATCGCCTCCTGGTTAAGCGGCAGAGGTGCGGCACCCATCAATAACTTAATGGAAGATGCTGCAACCGCAGAAATTTCAAGGGCTCAAGTCTGGCAATGGATCCGTCATCCAAAAGGCATTCTCGAAGATGGCAGGAAAATAACCGAGGAATTATTCCATCAAATCAAAGAAGAAGAATTGGCGGTCATTAAATCGGAAGTAGGGGAAGAAACTTTCAAATCAGGAAAGTTTGAAGAGTCTACTGAACTATTTGAACAATTGATTGAAGCGGATGACTTTGCAGATTTCTTAACGAATGCGGCATACGAAAAATTATCTTAATATTCAAAATATAATTGGTGAATTAGGAGGAAATAATGATGAAGAATGAGAGAGCGCAAAAATTACAACAAAGCTGGGAAAATGACTCACGGTGGACTGGTATTAAACGTCCTTATACGGCCGAAGAAGTTATTAAACTAAGAGGGTCCATCGATATTGAACAAACATTGGCACGCCGTGGTTCTGAAAAACTATGGAATCTATTGAATACGGAGGATTTCATCAATGCATTAGGAGCATTGACTGGCAACCAAGCCATGCAGCAGGTGAAAGCTGGTTTAAAAGCAATCTACTTAAGCGGCTGGCAAGTGGCGGCAGATGCTAACATCGCAGGGCAAATGTACCCTGACCAAAGTTTATATCCAGCCAACTCCGTGCCGCAAGTAGTTAAACGCATTAATCAGACACTTCAGCGTGCAGACCAAATCAGCTTTGCTGAAGGAAAAGATGATATCGATTGGTTCGCTCCAATCGTGGCGGATGCTGAAGCAGGCTTTGGCGGTTCCCTTAACGTCTTCGAATTAATGAAAGGCATGATCGAAGCTGGAGCGGCAGGAGTTCATTTTGAAGACCAGCTTTCTTCCGAGAAAAAATGCGGTCACCTGGGCGGTAAAGTCCTTCTTCCAACCCAAACGGCAGTACGTAATTTAGTTTCCGCCCGATTGGCAGCCGACGTAATGGGTACACCGACTATCTTGATTGCCCGTACGGATGCTGATGCTGCAGATTTGATCACCGATGATATCGATCCGGTCGATGCACCATTCATCACTGGTGAAAGGACTCCAGAAGGATTCTACCGCACGAATGCAGGTCTTGACCAAGCAATTGCAAGAGGCCTTGCTTATGCGCCGTATGCCGACCTTATCTGGTGTGAGACTTCTGAACCTAATCTAGCGGATGCTCGCCGCTTTGCCGAAGCGATCCATGCAGAGTTCCCGGGCAAACTGCTAGCTTACAATTGTTCCCCATCATTTAACTGGAAAGCGAAATTAAGTGATGAAGAGATTGCAAATTATCAGGTGGAATTGGGTAAATTGGGTTATAAATTCCAATTCGTTACACTTGCAGGATTCCATTCATTGAATCATAGCATGTTCAACCTTGCTCTTGGTTATAAAGACCGCGGCATGGCTGCATACTCAGAACTTCAACAAGCGGAGTTCGCTAGTGAGCCCGACGGCTATACAGCAACACGTCATCAGCGTGAAGTGGGAACTGGTTACTTTGATGAAGTGGCACAAGTCGTTTCTGGTGGAACATCATCCACAACCGCGCTTGCAGGTTCTACTGAAACAGAACAATTCGAGACGTCAAAATAATTTTAGCTTAAAACCAAAAATCCGCCTTGTACCCGAGGCGGATTTTTAAATGGAAATGGGTGAATCCTAATAGATGTCTGAAATATCTTAAGTCGTTTTTTTCGTATCCCCGATGATGAAGGTCCATATGGCCTTGAAGACATTGGCACGCTGAAGTGTATTGAATATGACAAGTACGACAGGTCCTGCAATCAGACCTAGGAAACCGATCAATTTGAAGCCGATGAACAAGGCGATGAGAGTGGCAAGCGGATCCAAACCAATACTGGAAGAAAGTACTTTTGGCTCTATTAACTGACGCTGGACAACGACGATTATGTAAAGAACGGACAAACCGATTGCAAGACTTGTATTCCCGGCGATGAATTCAAAGATGATCCAAGGAATGAAAATCGTACCTGTCCCTAAATAGGGGATGATATCGACCAGTCCGCATATCAGGGCAATGGTAATTGAATAATTCACCCCCAAAATGAGAAATCCGATTAAAATCGTGACAGTCGTCAATGAAACAAGAGTGAATTGTGCACGGATAAATCCGAACAAAGCCCGTTTTAAGTCCCTGAATAAACGCTTGGCACCCGCAAAAATCTTATCAGGCAACACTTTTCCGCTCATGCGGCTAAAGGTATCCCAATCTTTGCTGATGAAGAAAGTGCCCAGCAGGGTAAAAAGGAGTGCTGTTGCCGTAGTTGGAAACCATCCGATGATTGTGGGGATGTTCTTCAAGAAAGCTTGAATGAAGCCGCTTACTCCGGTAGTGATGGATTCACCGATATTTTGGATATTCTTGAGGACTGTGTCCTGCTGTTCGGTATCCAAATTATTGAACATGGCAGCTATTTGATTATATAAAGGGATGACGGTGGACGCGATGTATGTTTCTATATAATCCACGATGGTTTCAATATGTTTCGGGATGACTCCGGCAAGGTAATTGGTCCCTGAAATGATCTCGGTGACCAGTAAGGTGATAAGACCCGCAAATAAAAGGAAAATGAGTAAAAGGGAAACGAATACAGCCACCCCCCGTGGCAGCCTTCCTTTCCTTTCGAAAAAAGTGACCAGGGGATTCATCAAGAAAGCGATTATCATGGCAATGATGAATGGATATGTATATTTAGATAAATAAAACAAGGCAATTCCGCCTAAAATTATCCCTCCGATGACCAGTAAAGAGCGAATGAAACGATACATATATACCGGATTCAAGTCATATCCTCCTTCATTCATAAAGTTTGTATTATAATTGTAACGATGATGGAAAAGAAAGGAAAGATTCTTTCATCTTTCGGCTTAACTTTTTTCCGCAGATGCATCGTTCCATAAATCATTTTTCTCCCAGGAAACAGGGGAGTTTGTTATGTTAAAATAACAAAAACAGAAGGAAGAAGGTGAAGGGAGAATGATCAACGGTCCTGTCGTATTTTTAATTCTGCTTGCTGCAATCGGTTGGTTTGGGAAAAACACCTCACTGATCATGGCTGCGGGTTTTCTTTTAAGCATGAAACTGATTGGCCTTGACGCTAAAGTGTTCCCATACCTGGAAGCGAAAGGAATCAACCTGGGCGTTACAATCATTACGATTTCGGTACTCATACCCATAGCAAACGGGGCGATAGGTTTCAAGGAACTCGGAGACGCAATAAAATCTCCTTATGCCTGGATTGCGCTTGCATCTGGAATAGCGGTTGCGCTCATAGCGAAAAATGGGATTACGCTCCTATCGCATGATCCGCACATTACCACGGCTCTTGTTTTTGGGACGATTCTTGCTGTCGCATTATTCAAAGGTGTGGCTGTCGGTCCGTTAATCGGGGCGGGAATTGCTTATTTATGCATGCAGATCTTCAATTTTTTTAAATGAAGCGAGTGGCCAAGGGGAGAAAAGCCCGTCAGTCCTGGGGATGATAAATTTTCTATTTAATGTCTCATTTATTCTGCTTTGAGACAAATTTTCAAAAAATCGTTTTGAATCGCATAAAAAAAAGCAAGAGAATATGTAGCTAATTTTTCTAATAAAATAATAATTTTTTCACATTTTAAGTGCTTTTCATTCCCAAAAAAGTGTTTATTGTTTATAATAATGTTGTAACTGCTCTGATTTATTAAAATTGGGATTCAGAATATCATTGATATTTTTGAGGAATCCTAAAAAAAGATGTAGTTATTGAGCAAGCGCTCACTAGGAATAGCTACAAGCATTATTTTTAGAATTTCGTTTAAAAGATTATCGTACATTTTACTATTGTTGGGGTCATATTCTGTGAACGCTTCCAATACAAGATGTATGTCTTCTGCTAAAAAATAGATGGTTGTTTACAATAGCTAATTTCTTGGAAGCGCTATATTTATACGCTAATAGCAGGGCATAGGGGAATATTTAGGAAAAGGAGAGATTTAGTATGACAGCAACAAAAGGTCTTGAAGGTGTGGTAGCAACAACTTCATCAGTAAGCTCCATTATCGATGACACATTAACGTATGTAGGTTATGACATCGATGATTTGGCTTCTAACGCAACATTCGAGGAAGTAATCTATCTTTTATGGCACGGAGCTCTTCCGAACAAAAGCCAATTAGAAGAATTAACTCAACAGCTTGCTGAAAATGCTGAAATTCCAGCTGAAGTGGTTAATCACTTCAAAACATACCCAATCGATAAAGTACATCCAATGGGAGCTCTTCGCACTGCAGTATCTCTTCTGGGTCTTTATGATGAAGAAGCAGATGTAATGAGTGAAGATGCTAACTATCGTAAAGCAATCCGCATCCAAGCAAAAATCCCTACATTGGTAACAACTTTCGCTCGCACCCGTCAAGGGAAAGAAGCTGTTGCTCCACGTACAGATTTAAGCTTTGCTGCTAACTTCTTATATATGTTAAGCGGTAACGAACCTACGGCAATCGAAGAAGAAGCATTCAACAAAGCATTGGTTCTTCATGCTGACCATGAATTAAACGCTTCTACATTCACTGCACGCGTTTGTGTGGCTACATTATCTGATATCTATTCTGGCGTAACTTCTGCCATTGGCGCTTTAAAAGGCCCTCTTCATGGCGGAGCTAACGAACAAGTCATGAAAATGCTTACAGATATTGGTTCAGTTGAAAACGTTGAGCCATATATCAACGAAAAATTAGCCAATAAAGAAAAAATCATGGGCTTTGGCCACCGTGTATACCGTAAAGGTGATCCTCGTGCTAAACACCTTAAAGAAATGTCACGAAAACTGACTGAACTTACTGGACAACCGCAATATTATGATATGTCCATCAAAATTCATGAAATCGTAACCGGTCAAAAAAATCTTCCGCCGAACGTGGATTTCTATTCCGCTTCCGTATACCACAGTTTAGGTATCGAGCATGACCTATTTACACCAATCTTTGCTGTAAGCCGTGCTTCAGGCTGGATCGCTCATATCCTTGAGCAATATTCAAACAACCGCCTTATCCGTCCGCGTGCAGAGTATGTTGGACCAGGTATGCAAAAATACGTACCGATTGAAAAACGCTAATTAAAAGTTTTTTCGAAAAATCATTTTTTATTTCATCGAATTTGTAGTAAATTAATAGATGTGAGTAAAAAAGGTTAGTGGTTCTGCTTCATTAAATGGCAGGCCATCTAACCTTTGAATTTGAATCGGAGGTAAGAGACATGACACAAAGCCAAAAAATCACAGTTACTAACGGTGCTCTTAACGTACCAAACAATCCAATCGTTCCTTATATTGAGGGAGACGGAATCGGTCCTGATATCTGGGCTGCAGCATCCCGCGTTTTAGACGCAGCAGTTGAAAAAGCTTACAATGGCGAAAAGAAAATCGAATGGAAAGAGGTTTTAGCTGGACAAAAAGCATTTGACCAAACGGGCGAATGGCTTCCACAAGAAACTCTTGATGTCATTAACGAATATCTAATCGCTATTAAAGGACCTCTTACAACTCCAATCGGTGGCGGTATCCGCTCATTGAACGTTGCATTGCGTCAAGTATTGGACTTATTCGTATGTCTTCGTCCAGTACGTTACTTTGAAGGTGTACCTTCACCAGTTAAACGTCCAGAAGACACTGACATGGTAATCTTCCGTGAAAACACTGAAGACATCTATGCTGGTATCGAATATGCAAAAGGTTCTGACGAAGCTAAGAAATTAATCGAATTCCTTCAAAATGAATTCGGTGTTCAAAACATTCGTTTCCCTGAAACTTCAGGTATCGGAATTAAACCGATTTCCGAAGAAGGTACGAAACGTCTTGTTCGCTCTGCACTTAACTATGCGATCAAAGAAGGCCGTAAGTCATTAACGCTTGTTCATAAAGGTAACATCATGAAATTCACTGAAGGTGCATTCAAAACTTGGGGTTATGAAGTTGCAGAACAAGAATTCGCCGATAAAGTGTTCACATGGAACCAATATGACAAAATTAAAGATGCTGAAGGCACTGAAGCTGCTAACAAAGCACAATCTGCTGCTGAAGCTGAAGGCAAAATCATCGTTAAAGATTCGATTGCTGATATCTTCTTACAACAAATCCTGACTCGTCCTAAAGAGTTTGATGTTGTTGCAACAATGAACTTGAACGGAGATTACATTTCTGATGCATTAGCTGCACAAGTTGGCGGAATCGGTATCGCTCCAGGAGCAAACATCAACTACGAAACTGGACATGCCATCTTCGAAGCAACTCACGGAACAGCTCCTAAGTATGCTGGTCTTGATAAAGTTAACCCATCTTCAGTTCTTCTTTCGGGCGTTCTTTTACTTGAGCACCTTGGCTGGAACGAAGCTGCAGACAGCATCACTAAATCAGTTGAACAAACAATCGCTTCTAAAGTTGTTACATACGACTTTGCCCGCCTAATGGATGGTGCAACGGAAGTTAAATGTTCTGAGTTCGCAGACGAGCTTATCAAAAACCTTAAATAATTCATTACATGCTTTCTGGAAAAGTGCCTGAACGGGCTGCTTTTCCAGGAGGCTTATATATATTTTCATGAGGATGTTAAAAGTATTCCAAAAGTATTTATATATTTTAAGGAGGAAATAACATGTCTAAACGTAAAAAAATCACAGTTGTAGGTGCTGGATTCACTGGTGCTACAGCAGCATTCCTAGCCGCTCAAAAAGAACTTGGCGATATCGTTTTAGTTGATATCCCGCAAGCTGAAAACCCTACTAAAGGTAAAGCCCTTGATATGGCGGAAGCAGGACCTGTCCTAGGTTTCGATGCTAACATCATCGGTACATCCGACTATGAAGAAACAGCTGATTCCGACGTAGTGATCATCACTGCCGGAATTGCCCGTAAACCAGGCATGAGCCGTGACGACTTAGTTCAGACTAACCAAAAAGTTATGAAATCAGTAACTAAAGAAGTCGTTAAATATTCCCCTAACACAACCATCATCGTTTTGACTAATCCTGTAGATGCAATGACTTACACTGTTTACAAAGAATCAGGTTTCCCTAAAGAACGCGTTATCGGACAATCAGGTGTCCTTGATACAGCTCGTTTCCGTACTTTCGTAGCTCAAGAATTAAACTTATCGGTTAAAGATGTAACTGGTTTCGTACTTGGCGGACACGGAGATGATATGGTTCCATTGGTACGTTACTCTTATGCAGGCGGAATTCCTTTGGAAACATTGATCCCTCAAGATCGTTTAGAAGCAATCGTGGCTCGTACCCGAACTGGCGGCGGAGAAATCGTCAACCTTCTTGGAAACGGAAGCGCTTATTATGCACCAGCTGCATCTCTAGTGGAAATGGCTGAAGCGATCCTTAAAGACCAACGTCGCGTTCTTCCGTCCATCGCTTATCTTGAAGGTGAATACGGATTTGAAGGTATCTACCTTGGAGTGCCGACTGTACTTGGTGCAAACGGTATTGAACAAATCATCGAACTTGAATTGACTGAAGGCGAAAAAGCGGCACTTTCAAAATCAGTTGAATCAGTTAAAGCAGTAATGCAAGTCCTTCAATAAGTGATCATGATCAGACTGTTCGGATATAGGAAGAAAAGGCCATGGTCTTTTTCCGAATCCGGGCAGTTTTTTTATCCGCTTCAAAAGTCCGCTGGAACTTATAATATCCCTGCTGAAGATAAGGAATAACTTCTTTCCGTTTTTTTATGTGTAAATTTCATATAATATTCTTTATAATGGAATTGGATGAGTAGACCAAGAAATTGGTCTTTTGGGTAATACATAATTCAGGAGGATCTAATGTCAAAGAAAATTCTCGTAGTGGATGATGAACAATCAATAGTTACCTTACTTCAGTACAATTTAGAACAAGCAGGCTATTCGGTAATCACAGCTTTGGATGGAGAACAAGGGCTGGAGGCTGCCGTGGATATACGCCCCGATTTAGTGGTATTGGATTTGATGCTGCCTAAAATGGACGGGCTTGAAGTATGTAAGCAGCTTCGCCAGCAAAAAATCAATATACCGATCTTGATGCTGACAGCTAAGGACGATGAATTTGACAAGGTGCTCGGACTTGAACTAGGGGCGGATGATTACTTGACAAAGCCATTCAGTCCTAGGGAGGTAGTGGCCCGGATTAAAGCCATTTTAAGAAGATCCCAGTTACAATCGAACGGCAGTGAGTCAGGTCAGGATCAAGAAGATGGCCTCTTGAAATTAGGGGAATTGAAAGTGTTCCCGGAACGATACGAAGCATTCTTTGATGAACAGCAATTAGAATTGACTCCAAAGGAATTTGAATTACTTTTATACTTGGCGAAGAATAAAGGAAGAGTGCTGACCAGGGATCAACTGCTCAGTGCGGTATGGAATTATGATTTCGCGGGAGACTCACGAATCGTCGATGTCCATATTAGCCATCTTCGTGAAAAAATAGAAAAAGATACAAAAAAACCTCTATATATTAAAACGATAAGGGGCTTGGGGTATAAGCTTGAGGAGCCTAAAAAAGAATGACGACCTATCGTAAAAAGCTCTTATATACCCTCATCACATTGGTGATGGTCGTCCTGATGGCCGTGGGCTTTTTATTAGGACACTTGTTCAAAAGCTATTATATTAAAACGTTCAATGACCGTATACAGAACGAAACATTTTTCATTTCTACATATATTCAGGAGCATGGCGGGATCGAGTCCTTTTTGGAAAAAGGGAAGACGGCAAAACTGACACCCCTTTTAGATTCGAATTTAACCATTCTCTCCACGAATGGGGAAATATTATACGATTCGACATCGTCCAATGAAATATTTAAAGACCATGCCAATGTCCTTCGTAAAATAACTTTGGAAAAAGGGCTTAAGCATGGGGAAGGGTATGAGGTGGTCGAAGGCGAATCGGACCTCCATTATTATTGGAAGACGGTTGAAAAGGATGGAGAGATTGAAGGCTTTGTCGTTCATAGCAATGAAATAGAGGCCATCAATCAAGTGAATAAACAAATGTGGAAAATATTGATCATTTGTTTAGGGGTTGCCTTGATCATCATTCTCATGCTTGCGAGCAAAATCACTTCATATTATACGCGTCCGATCGAGGAGGCGACGATGGCGGCCATTGAACTGGCAAAAGGGAATTATGGAACCCGGACATTCGGGCGGCATTCCGATGAAACGGGAATGCTGACAACTTCCTTGAACATATTGGCGAGGAATCTTCAGGAAACAGAGATAGCGAGGGAAATGAATCAGGATCGTTTGGAAACACTTGTTGAAAACATCGGTAGTGGTGTCTTGCTGATAGACAGTAAAGGGTATACCACATTAATCAACCGGGAATTCAAGAAAAGCTTCCGTGTGGACTCAGCTACGTTTTTGTTTCAGGAATATTATTCGGTCATTAAAGATCAGGAAGTCATAGCCATCATCGAAGAAATCTTTCGAACGGAAAAAACGATTAAACGACAGGTGAAGATACCTCTTGCCATAGAACGTAAGCATTTTGAGATTTACGGGGCTCCCATTATCGGGAATCATGATGAATGGAAGGGGATCCTCCTCATTTTCCATGATATCACCGAATTGAAAAGGCTCGAGCAGATGCGGAAGGATTTCGTGGCTAATGTGTCCCATGAATTGAGAACCCCGATCACTTCTATTAAAGGCTTTTCTGAAACATTGTTAGATGGCGCCTTAAAAGATGAAAAGACCTTAAAGCACTTTTTATCGATTATCCTGAAAGAAAGTGATCGGCTGCAAGAACTAATCCAGGAGCTTCTGAATTTATCCAAAATGGAGCAACAGGAATTTGTTTTAAACGCAGGGGTCGTGGATATTACGAAAGTGCTTGGCGAAATACAAGAGATGCTCATAGGCAAGCTGAAAGAAAAAGAAGTATCCCTTGAAATTAAAACATCACCGGAACCAGTATTCATTGAAGGGGAATCTGACAGGATCAAACAGGTTTTCATCAATTTGATTACGAACGCATTGACCTATACACCAAATGGCGGCAGGGTCACCGTTGATATCATTGAAAATGAACAGACGGTCGATATTGCAGTTCAAGACAGCGGGATCGGCATCGAAGAAAAAGAACTGCCGAGGATCTTTGAACGGTTTTACCGGATCGATAAGGCGAGGAGCCGCGATTCAGGAGGAACGGGCATTGGACTGGCAATCGTCAAGCATATAATAGAAGTCCATAAAGGTAAAATCAATGTGGAAAGCACACCTGGAACCGGGACGACTTTTACAGTCACTTTAAATAAAAGCTTAAAAGGAAAAATGTAGCGGGTTTCTTATTTACATGTCCTTTACAATTCCTTAAAACGGACTTCACAATGCAGGGGTACAATGGTTGTACAACCCCTCATCCAAGGAGTTAAACATTGACAGAGACATAGTCTCTGTCTTTTAATTTTGGCTATATTCCCCGGGAACCATTCCTCTATCCTATTTTCCTAGGAAAATATTTGATTTTTATGAAACTTTAGGCCCTTCCTTGCGTAAATAAGATATAACCGCAAAGAAGGGGTGATACATATCGTTAGCTTAAAAAGGATATATACGATCACAGGACTTGTCTTTCTTATTTTAATTTTAGGTGTAGTTGCGATATCGACCTGGTACACGGTTGATGAATCCGATCAAGCTGTCATAATGACGTTTGGTAAAGTGGAGCAGACGATAACGGAACCAGGACTTCACTTTAAACTGCCTTGGCCCGTTCAATCGGTCGAGAAATTATCCAAAGAAACATTCAGTCTTAAATTTGGATATAAGGAAGAGGATGGAGAGGTGAAGGATTACCCGAGTGAGACCAAAATGATTACGGGTGATGAAAATATTGTGCTGGCCGACCTAGTGGTCCAGTGGAAAATCACCGACCCTCCAAAATATCTATACAATGCAGATGATCCAGAAAAAATATTATACGATACGACTTCAGCTGCATTACGGAGCATTATCGGCAGCACGAAAATCGATGATGCCCTTACATCCGGTAAAGCGCAAATCGAAGCGGATGTACGCGATTTATTATCACAGCTAATGGATAAATATGATGTCGGGATTTCCATATCTGCGGTTAAACTCCAGGACGTGGAGTTACCTAATGAAGAAGTGCGGAAAGCATTTACCAATGTAACGGATGCCCGGGAAACGGCGAATACGAAAATCAACGAAGCGGATAAATATGAAAATAAGCGTATGAATGAAGCGGAAGGGGAAAAAGATGCCCTCATTTCACAGGCTAACGGGGATAAAGCTGCCCGTACGGAAGCTGCCCGCGGGGATGTAGCGGTCTTTGAAAAATTACTCAGTGAGTATAAGGGTAATAAGGGGATTACGAAGGACCGCCTTATTATTGAAACCATTGAGGAAGTATTGCCGAATGCAGAGATTTATATTATGAATGATGATGGAAACACAATGAAGTACTTGCCGCTTCGCTCGCTTGAAAAGGAGGAAACGAAAAAAACTCCTGCCCCTGATGAAGCCGCTATACCTGAAGAAGAAACGAAAAAAGGGAATGCATCGGAAGAAAAAGCGACAGGGGAAGGGGGCACTAAACAATGAGCGGAAAAATAATAGATTTCTCTGAGTTGAAAAAAGGGGATTTTCATTGGAGGGGCTATGTGAGAATCGGCATTTTCCTGATTATTTTCATCGCGTTGCTGCTAATCATCCTCACCAATGTCTATATCGTCAAAGAGGGCGAATACAAAGTCGTCCGCCAATTCGGTGAGGTGGTAAGGATCGATAAGACCCCGGGATTGAAGGCGAAGGTGCCATTCATACAGAGTATCATGACCTTGCCGAAGTATCAGATGACTTCTGATGTTTCCGAAGCGGAAATCAATACGAAAGATAAAAAGCGGATGCTGATCGATAACTATGCAGTTTGGAGAATAGAAGATCCGAAGAAATTGATTACAAATGCAAGGACACTTGAGAATGCCGAAACGAAAATGGAAGAGTTCATCTATTCGGCAGTTCGTTCAGAGCTGGGCCAGCTGAATTATGATGAGATCATCAATGATGAGAAGTCATCCAGGGGAAGTTTAAACGACCGCATAACCGAAAAAGTCAACGAACTGCTGCAAAAGGACAGTTATGGAATCAGCTTGACGGATGTCCGGATAAAGCGGACTGACTTGCCCTCCGAAAACGAAGCATCGGTCTTCAAAAGGATGATTTCCGAGCGGGAATCGAAAGCGCAAGAATACCTATCCAAAGGTGATGCGAAGAAAAACCGTATCATTGCGGATACTGATCGGAAAGTGAAAGAATTGCTCTCTACTGCAGAGGCTGATGCAGAAGTGATCAGGGCTGAAGGAGAAGGGGAAGCAGCGAAAATCTATAATAAGTCGTTTTCCAAAGACCCCGAATTCTATAAACTATACCGGACTCTTGAATCCTACAAAAAAACGATTGGTGATCAAACGGTCATCGTTCTGCCTTCGGATTCCCCTTATGCCAGCTTGTTAATGGGAAATACTAAATAACCTTGATGCCGTCATTTTTCTTTCCGCTTCTACTCATGGTAGAATAGAGAAAGAAAATGAACGGCTTTTTGCGTTTTTATATAGAAGCTATAACTACATAAACATGTATGACTGGAGGAAGACGGATTTGGATAAAAAGTTAGTACTCATAGATGGAAACAGCATTGCATACCGTGCGTTTTTTGCGCTTCCGCTCTTGAATAATGATAAGGGGGTCCATACGAATTCCGTGTACGGATTCACCATGATGCTCAACCGCATTCTTGAAGAAGAAAAGCCAACGCACATACTTGTGGCATTCGATGCGGGTAAAACGACATTCAGACATGCATCATTTAAAGAATATAAGGGCGGGCGCCAAAAAACGCCGCCAGAATTATCGGAGCAATTCCCTTTCATTCGCGAGCTGCTTGATTGTTTTCAAATAAAAAGATATGAACTGGAGAACTACGAAGCCGATGATATTATCGGTACGCTGTCTTTACAAGCGGAAAAAGATGGTTTTGAAGTGAAGGTCATTTCCGGTGATAAGGATTTAACACAATTATCCTCCCCTAGTACGACGGTTTCCATCACGAAAAAGGGGATTACTGAAATTGAGGAATACACTCCAAAGCATATACATGAAAAATACGGTCTATCCCCTTTGCAGATCATTGATTTAAAAGGGTTGATGGGAGATGCTTCCGACAATATTCCCGGTATTCCGGGTGTTGGTGAAAAGACTGCCCTTAAATTATTGCATCAATTTGAAACGGTTGAAAACCTTCTGAAGTCGATTGATGAGGTAAGCGGACAAAAATTGAAAGAGAAAATAGAAGAACATAGAGACCTGGCCCTATTGAGCAAAGAGCTGGCTACGATAACGAGGGAAGCGCCGCTTGAAGTTTCCGTAAACGAGACCGAGTACACTGGCATGGATCAGGATCGAGTCATCTCATTCTATAAGGAGCTTGGCTTTTCGACTTTGCTCGATAAATTGGATGTAACGGAAAGTGCACCGCTTGAACAGGAGAAGATAGAGGTGCACACGGCCGAAATGACAGAAGCGATGTTTGCAGATGAAAGTGCCTTATATATTGAGATTTTAGAAGATAATTATCATCGTGCCGATATAATGGGGATCGCCATCAGTAATGAACAAGGTGATTTTTACTTCAATGGGGATGATGCTCTGAGTTCCGGGGCATTTAAATCCTGGGCAGAGGATGAAACAAAAAAGAAAACGGTTTTCGATGCGAAGCGTACGGTTGTGGCACTGCGTCATCGAGGAGTCGAAATAAAGGGCATCGATTTTGATGTGTTTTTGGCATCCTATATCCTGAATCCCGCAGAGTCAGTGGACGAAGTGGCAGAAATCACGAAAACTCAAGGTACGATCCGTCTTGAAACAGATGATGTTTTTTATGGAAAAGGTGCAAAACGCAAAATACCTGAGGAAGCGGAATTGAGGGAGCATATCGCCAGAAAATCGAAGGCGATCCTTTCTCTGAAAGAACCGATGATTGATAAGCTGCAAGAGTTCGAGCAACTTCACCTATTTACGGAACTGGAGCTGCCACTGGCGATCATCCTGGCCAATATGGAATGGCAGGGAATCAAGGTGGATATAGGCCGATTGAAAAACATGGGACAGGAATTAGCCATTCGCTTAAGAAACATCGAAGCCCGAATTTTTGAATTGGCTGGAGAGGCGTTCAATATCAATTCACCTAAACAGCTCGGGGCCATCCTGTTTGAAAAGTTGGAGCTTCCAGTCATGAAGAAAACCAAAACAGGTTATTCGACTTCAGCCGATGTGCTGGAAAAACTGGAGAGCAAGCATGATATCGTTAAGGAGATATTGCTGTATCGCCAGCTTGGTAAGTTGCAATCCACATATATTGAAGGGTTGCTTAAAGTGGTCAATGGCAAAACGGACAAGGTGCACACCCGGTTCAACCAAGCATTGACCCAGACCGGCCGGTTAAGTTCTACAGATCCCAATCTGCAGAATATCCCGATCAGACTGGAAGAAGGCAGGAAAATCAGGCAGGCATTCATTCCTTCCGAAAAGGATTGGATCATTTTTGCTGCCGACTACTCCCAGATCGAATTACGCGTCCTGGCGCATATCGCCAATGACAGCGGATTGGTGGAAGCATTCCAGGCCGGGATGGACATCCATACAAGGACAGCTATGGATGTATTTCATGTACCGGCAGAGCAAGTCACGTCGAACATGAGGCGCCATGCCAAAGCGGTCAACTTCGGAATCGTTTATGGTATAAGTGACTACGGGCTATCGCAAAGTCTTGGGATTACGAGAAAAGAAGCCGGAGAGTTCATCGAGAAGTATTTAAGAAGCTTTCCTGGTGTTCAGGAATATATGGAAGAAAGCATACATGAGGCCCGTCAAAAAGGATATAGCACGACTCTGATGCAAAGAAGGCGCTATATACCTGAGATAACAAGCAGGAATTTCAACATCAGGAGCTTTGCCGAACGGACAGCGATGAACACGCCGATTCAAGGCAGTGCCGCGGATATCATCAAGCTAGCCATGATAAACATGAATAAGCGCCTGAAACGGGAAGGTCTTAAAACGAGAATGCTTCTTCAGGTGCATGATGAATTGATTTTTGAAACTCCTCCTGAGGAACTCGAAATCCTAAAAGTGATCGTTCCGGAGGAAATGGAAAATGCCATTGAATTGAACGTGCCCCTTAAAGTGGATTATGCTTTCGGGCCAACATGGTTTGATGCCAAATAATAAAAGATAGGTGATTGCAATGCCAGAACTTCCAGAAGTGGAAACAGTCAGAAGAACGTTAGAGCAGCTCGTGCTCGGAAAAGAGATCAAGGAAGTATCAGTCTTCTGGCCAAAGATCATAAAAGCGCCTGAACCTGTCGAACAGTTTCAGGATGCTTTAAGGGGACAGACAATTTCTGGAATAGGCCGTCGGGGCAAGTTCCTCATTTTCACCTTGGATGATTATTCGTTGGTTTCGCATTTAAGAATGGAAGGGAAATACGGCGTGCATCCAAAAGAAGAGCCGTATGATAAGCATACCCATGTGATCTTCACTTTCACGGATGGCAGTGAACTTAGGTACAGGGATGTCCGGAAATTCGGAACGATGCATCTATTTGCCAAAGGGGAAGAACTTGAGCGGCTGCCACTGTTGCATTTAGGGCCTGAACCGTTGTCTGAAGATTTTACTGTCGAGGGGCTAAGTAGCAAGTTGGCAAGAACCAACAGAAAAATCAAGCCCGTTCTCCTTGATCAAACGGTTGTCGTCGGGATTGGGAATATATATGTAGACGAGTCGTTATTCCGTTCCGGTATCCATCCGGAGAGAATCGCTTCTTCACTCTCTTTGCAGGAAATCAAAACGTTGCATGCAGAAATCATTGCGACATTAGGTGAAGCTGTGGAAAAAGGCGGGAGTACGATTCGTTCATACATTAATTCCCAAGGGCAAATCGGCATGTTTCAGTTGGAACTTAATGTTTATGGACGAAAAGGCGAGAACTGCAAAACATGCGGCACGCCACTTGAAAAACTGGTTGTTGCAGGTCGCGGCACACATATTTGCCCGTCATGCCAGAAGCTAAAATAGGTAATGTTTTTTTCAAACACATCGGATGGGCTCCATCCATATACTAGGGTAGCAACGAGTAGGGAAGGAGTATTATTCCGATGTGGCTACAAATTATTTTTCTGGCTTTTGCAGTTAGTATTGACGGATTTGGCGTAGGTTTGACATTCGGTATGCGGAAGATGAAAATCCCCTTAAGGTCAATAGCGGTCATCTCATTTTGTTCTGCATTGAGTTTAGGTATTGCGATGGTCATCGGACAATTCATCAGTCAGCTCATATCGATCGGGGCGGCTGAAAAAACGGGTGGCATCATCCTCATTTTTCTTGGTGCCTGGATGGTATACCAGTATTTTAAGCCTGAAAAAGATTTGAAAGACGATAGATATCATGAGAAGATCATCTTTAATTTTGAAATTAAATCACTTGGGGTAGTCATTAATATTTTACAAAAACCATTGAATGCCGATTTTGATAAATCAGGTACGATTACAGGCGTTGAAGCGCTTGTTCTGGGGTTTGCACTTTCGCTGGATGCGTTCGGGGCCGGAGTTGGAGCGGCTATGATCGGCATTTCACCGATTATCCTCGCAGGGTGCATCGCTGTTATGAGTTCAATTTTCATTTGGAGCGGAATTCAAAGCGGGAAATTACTATCAAATAATAAAGTTGTCCAGCATTTGACCTTTCTTCCAGGTGTACTATTGATTATCATCGGTATATTCAAGTTATGATACATGGTTAAAAGGGGGAGCTTATGGGACAAATCATTGGAATCACCGGAGGCATCGCCAGTGGGAAAAGCACCGTCAGCCTTTATTTACAGGAACTCGGATTCACGATTGTCGATGCAGATCTGGCTTCCCGTGCCGTCGTTGAGCCGGGGGAGGAAGCCTATCATCAAGTTGTGAAGGCATTTGGTGAAGATATCTTATTGCCGGATGGGAATATAGATCGCGTAAAGCTCGGGTCGATCATATTTAATGATCAGGAAAAGAGATTGCTATTGAATGGCATCGTGCATCCTGCCGTCAGGAATTGGATGCGCCTTAAAACGGAAGAGGCACTATCATCAGGGGAAGAAACGGTGTTCATGGATATTCCGCTCCTATTCGAAAGTAAGCTGACATTCATGGTGGAAAAGACGCTTTTGATCTATGTAGATGAGCAAGTTCAATTGCAGCGATTAATGAACAGGAATGGTCTTTCGGAGACGGAGGCACTTGCCAGGATCAATTCGCAAATGCCCTTGGCCGATAAAAAGGCTTTAGCGGATGCCGTCATCGACAATAATGGGGACATTAATGAAACGAAGAGGCAAGTGAAGTCCATACTTAGTGAATGGCATGTCATATAAATATGATAAAAAGAAGAAACCGTCCGGTTTCTTCTTTTTGTGTTGAAAAAATAAGTACAATCCGCATTTTTATTAGCACAATTCCTTCGAATTATGTTATACTAATTACATAGTGAAAGGTAATAAGTATAACACTAATATTTTCTGGAGGGTCCGAACAATGAATTCAAGAATAGCGATTAACGGGTTTGGGAGAATTGGAAGAATGGTTTTCCGAAAGGCCATATTAGATGAGAGTTTGGACATTGTTGCCATTAATGCAAGCTATCCAGCTGAAACTTTAGCACACTTACTAAAATATGATACGATACATGGTAAATTCGACGGTATCATTATAGCGGAAGATGATTCACTAGTAGTGAATGGCCGCCGAGTAAAACTAATAAATAACCGCGATCCAAAGCTATTGCCTTGGAAAGAGATGAACATAGATATTGTAATTGAAGCCACGGGCAAATTCAATGATCGTTCTAAAGCGGCTCTTCATTTAGATGCAGGAGCAAAAAGAGTTATTTTATCAGCGCCGGGTAAAAATGAAGACGTTACCATTGTAATGGGTGTAAATCAGGAAGTGCTGGAAATCGACAAGCATTTCGTCATATCCAATGCATCTTGTACAACTAACTGTCTTGGACCGGTTGCAAAAGTGCTTGATGAAAAATTCGGCATAAACAACGGTTTAATGACAACGATCCATTCTTATACAAATGATCAAAATAATATCGATAACCCGCACAAAGACTTAAGACGTGCCCGTGCCGCTGCGGAAAGCATAATTCCTACGACTACAGGAGCTGCAAAAGCCATCTCACTAGTGTTGCCGCAATTAAAAGGCAAGCTTCATGGAATGGCGATCCGCGTACCGACACCTAACGTATCTCTAGTCGACCTTGTTGTGGACTTAAACCGTGATGTCACGATTGATGAAGTGAACCAAGCCTTCATCGATGCTTCAGAAAATGAACTCAAAGGAATTATGGAATTCACGATGGAACCTTTAGTTTCCAGTGATTTCAAAACGAATCCTCACTCTGCAATCATCGATGGTTTGACGACGATGATGATTGGGGACAGAAAAGTGAAAGTCCTTGCATGGTATGATAATGAGTGGGGTTACTCCAACCGGGTAGTGGACCTTGTGAAATTGGTGGGATCCGAGTTGAAAAAAGCTTCCGAAGTCGAACTATCAGTAAAATAAATAATGAAAAAATCGAGCCTGCTAAAATTTTTTAGCGGGCTATTTTTAATGCAGTGATCCATCAATTCCTGGCTGCTTTAAGGCGCTTAATAAACCCGGAAAACAGAATTTTCCCCACATTGGAACCTTCGCTATATCCCTATTACATATAAAGTTTATCTTTCCAAAATTTCAATTTGGAGTTGCAAAAAAAATTCAAAGCATATATACTATGAATCGTGAACTTCTTCAAAAGCGGTTTGCATGATGGCTACTTAAAGGGTTAGGACCTCTTTGGACTAACTTTCCCCCGTGGTAGTTATCAGAACTTATTTTTAAATCATGGTAAGGGGGAAGCTTAAAATGGAAACAGCTTACACTATGGAAACAATGGGTAGACATGTCATTTCTGAACTTTGGGGTTGTGACTTTGAAAAACTGAACAATATCGATTTAATTGAAAAGATTTTTGTTGATGCTGCTTTGAAATCAGGTGCAGAGGTACGAGAAGTTGCCTTTCACAAATTTGCTCCACAAGGGGTCAGCGGGGTTGTCATCATTTCTGAATCACACTTAACGATTCACAGTTTTCCAGAACACGGCTATGCGAGCATCGATGTCTATACATGCGGTAACTTGGATCCGAATATTGCGGCAGATTATATTGCAGAAGCTTTGAATGCGCAAACACGTGAAAACATAGAATTACCACGTGGATTAGGTCCTGTACAAATGAAAAAAGCCAATATAAGTGCCCTATAAAAAACACGTATACACAGAGATGCCATGGGTGCATCTCTTTTTTAATGCAATGAATTGGCAGCCTGCTTCACTTTATAGCTAAGGATTGCCTTGTAGCACAAAGACCTTGCCAAAGGTGCTCCAAGGGCAGAACAAAAGTGCCTGCTGCTGGAAGTTACACTTTTTACTTGTACTGGCCGTTCCTTTTAATATAAGATTAAGATAGAGAAGTAAATCCTTGGGGAACATTTAGATAGGGGAGTCCTACATAAAATACGGAGCTGATAATGATGAAATGCCCATCATGTCAATATAATGGAACAAGAGTGCTCGATTCCAGGCCAGTCGATGAAAGTAAATCGATTCGACGACGCCGTGAATGTGAGGCATGTGGTTTTCGATTCACGACATTTGAAAAGGTGGAGGAAACACCGCTTATTGTAGTGAAAAAGGGCGGGACACGGGAAGAGTTCAGTCGTGATAAAATCCTGCGTGGCTTAATCAGGGCTTGCGAAAAACGCCCGGTTCCCTTGAAGGAACTAGAGCAAATTACCAGTTATGTAGAAAAAGAACTGCGCAACCAGGGCATATCGGAAGTGAAAAGCGACAATGTCGGCGAAATGGTAATGGACAAGCTGGCGGAAGTCGATGAGGTTGCCTATGTAAGGTTCGCATCCGTCTATCGACAATTTAAAGATATCAATGTCTTTATCGATGAATTGAAAGATTTAATAAATAAAGAAAGAAAGTAGAGCTGAAGATTCACTTTGGCTCTTTTTTCACTACATCTTTTGAAAGGTTTGAATGGAGATGTCAATGCATTGGCAAGAATTGCTCCCGGCGGATTCATATTTGGTCTCATCTGCGGGGCTGCTTCATGATTATGATCGGAAAATACTGACCCGACTATATCAACCTCTTATTGGACCTATCTGCATTAGCCTATATATGACGTTATGGAGTGAGCTGGAGGAAAACAGGCTATGGTCGGAAACCTCCTCACATTATCAATTAATGAATACCATCGGCCTTAAGTTAGGTGATATTTACGAAGCACGCCTTTTACTTGAAGGAATTGGTCTGTTGAATGTATATAAGAAAACGAAAAATGAAACGAAGGAATTCATCTATGAGTTAAACCCGCCGCTTTCCCCCCAGCAGTTTTTCACGGATGGAATGCTGAATATTTACTTGTACAAAAAAATCGGCAAAGCGCAATTCAACCGGTTAAAGAGATTCTTTTGTGATGATCATATCTTAACCGATCAATATGAAGGTGTGACTAAATCTTTTGCGGATGTATTCTCATCAGATCATTTGGACTCTTTATATGTAACGGATGAAGCGAAAAACGAATGGAAACCGATGCCTGAACAGCAATTCATCGATCGGACGGAAGGCGTCGAGCCATCGGGGTTTGACGACTTATTTGATTTTGACCTTTTATTGGCCGGGATGAAATCCTCGATCGTACCGAAAAAGGCCTTTACTCCGAAAATAAAAAGTACGATTGCCAAGCTTGCTTTTTTATATGGCATTGATCCGCTGGAAATGCAAAAACTAGTAATGGATGCCGTTTCATTGGATGATGAGATCGATGAGGAAGTGCTCAGAAAGGCGGCAAGGGACTGGTATCAGATCGAACGGCAGGCAGATATGCCTTCACTAGTCAATCGGGTGCAGCCGATTCGTGAACGGACACAAAAAGAAGAACCGAAAACACAGGAACAAGAGTTAATCCGTCATTTGGAGACGATTTCCCCAAGGGAGCGGCTGATGCAATTGTCTGGCGGTGCAGAGCCATCAAGCGGTGATTTGAAAGTGGTTGAGGGCGTGATGATCAATCAAAAGCTGAATCCGGGTGTCGTCAATGTCTTGATTGAATACGTCATGCTGAAAACGGATATGAAGTTCACCAAGGGTTATGTGGAAAAGCTGGCAGGCCATTGGGCACGGCTGAAAGTCTCTACGGTCGTCGAGGCGATGGAACTAGCTAAAAATGAACATAGGAAATATCAGGAATGGGCTCAAGGAAGCAGGAATGCTGCGAAGGGCAGCCGGAAAAAGGCGATACGGGAAGAAGTGGTTCCGGAGTGGCTTGAGAAAAAAGAAGAAGCACAGCAGGAGCAGAATGCAGATCAGCCTGAATTGAATGCCCAGAAACGCGAGCTTCAGGAGAAATGGAAGCAGTGGAAAGCAGGAGGTGAAATGAACGATGGAAAAGATTAATAGATCCCTTAATAAATTGGCCAATACAAACCAATTTCAACAGCGTTATGAAAAGCTAAAACAGGAGATTTTTGAAGACGAACAAGTTCGGTTATTTTTGAATGCCAACAGTTCGACGGTCACGAAGGAAATGATTGATAAAAACTTGGGGAAGCTTTATGAGTTCACTTCACAAAGCAATAAATGTGATAAATGTCCAAGCTTGAATGGCTGCATCAATATGATGCAAGGGTATTATCCCAAATTGGTGGTTCAAGGGAAGGCGCTGAACCTGAATTATGAAATCTGCCCGCGGAAATTGGCAGAGGATGAAAAGCGGAAACGGGAAAAATTGATCCGCAGCCTATATGTACCGAAGGATATTTTAAAGGCGACCATTGAGGACTTTACCCAAACGGATAATGAAAACAAACGCTTGGGTGTTTTAAGTAAGGCGATGTCGTTCATTATGGAATATGAGCCAGGTAAAATGCAAAAAGGCTTATTTATTTATGGGAAATTCGGTGTTGGGAAAACGTACTTATTAGGTGCGATTGCCAATGAACTTGCAGAAAGGCAAATTTCCTCCCTTATTGTCTATGTCCCTGACTACTTGCGGGAACTTAAGGGATCGATAGGTGATAATACGGTCAATGAAAAAATTGAGATGGTGAAAACGGCACCTGTCCTCATGCTGGATGATATTGGAGCGGAGTCCATGACGAGCTGGGGACGCGATGAGGTTTTTGGTCCGATTTTGCAATTTAGGATGCTGGAAAACCTGCCGACGTTTTTCACTTCGAATTTTGACCTGAATGGCCTGGAGAACCACCTAACCTTTTCACAGCGTGGTGAGAAAGAAGAAGTGAAGGCGGCCAGGATAATGGAAAGAATTCAATATTTAGCGGAGCCGGTCAAGCTGGATGGCGTGAATCGGAGAAGATGAAGGAAAGTGGTCTCTTAATGGAGGTCACTTTTTTCTTTTACAAGGCCCATCCTACTTCTAAACACGTCCCCATCCCCATATACATGAACAAAGAGGCAAGGGGGAAGGGGGGATGTCGTAGTGCAAATTTCGTTTCAAAACGATTCAGAGGCAATGAAATTACTGAATTTCGTTTCTGTCCATCCACTGGGGGCAGAATTTCAAGCATACATTCGATTTCTTCCGCAACAAGGCATGCACGTGGATATGACGAAGTCTTCAGGTGATAAATGGCTAATTCTGCTTCGTGATGCATTTCATTCTTTTTTATTGGAAGAAAAGACGCTTCCTGTTCTGGAGCAAATAATAGTCGGTAAATTTTTTTATAGGGAGCGGGAAGAAATTGAAGCCATCATTGAAATTGCATCATCGATCATCGAGGTGGAAAGAGCCAGGAATCAAGATGAAGCATTCAGTACGGAGAAACGATTGATTGAGGAAGGACTTCAAAGCATCTTGGCTGGAAAGGTATCTTTTTCATTCGATTCTTTTACGACCTTCCGTTTAAAATCATTTCAGCACACTTTGGAAAAGTATGTCGTTAAGGCCATTGATGAATACAAGCTGGAACAGGACTATCAAAATTTCATTGCCACTCTCCGTGATTGCCTTCATGGGCAGGAGTCGAAATTAAGAAAGCTGCACCTGGTCAACCGGGATGGTTTTCATTTCTATGATCAGAAATTCAGTAAACTCGACCGGCCAAAGATCAATAGTATGATCGACAGGAGGCTTCTTGCCAAAAGTTCACTTTTTCTCGATACAGTGATACTTGCCCCGCTTTTATCGATTGCTCCCGAAAACTTGTGCATCTATACCGATGACAAGGAAGAGGGGCTCATCCAGACCATTTCAAGGATTTTCGAAGAACGGGCGACCATCTTGCCACTTTCTTCATTTTCAATGCATTTGAATGATCTTTCGTGGAAAAAAGAAAATTAACCTTGATTTTCACCGTATAACAAATTATAATTTCCTACATACTATTAAAAAACTAAAAGTTATGATGAGGACAAGGGTATTCTAGTCGCCGATTATCAGAGAGGGGAGCCAACAGGCTGTAAGCTTCCTATTCGCATGGAACACTTACCACCTTTAAACTTCGGCTCGGAAAGCAGGCATTCTGCGAATATGAGCTGACGGGAAGCTGCCGTTACCAAGTTACAAGTGCCATTTTGCCGTGAAAAGCAGGATGGAACGAGGGTGGAACCGCGGGTTAATGATATTTATTACTAAGCTCGTCCCTGTTTTATACAGGGGCGGGCTTTTTTGTGTTGTAATGGAATCAAAAACCTGTAATTTGTTCGAACAATAAGAAGGAGTGAAACTGAATGTCAGAATTACTGAAAATATCTTTTCCTGACGGAGCGGTTAAGGAGTTTGCTAAAGGCACAACAACTGAAGACATCGCTGCATCCATCAGTCCTGGTTTAAAGAAAAAATCCATTGCCGGAAAATTCAATGGTGAATTATATGATTTGAAACGTCCGATTGAACAAGATGGTACAATCGAAATCGTCACACAGGACGCAGCGGATGCTCTTGAAGTATTGCGTCACAGTACAGCACACTTGATGGCACAAGCGATCAAACGTTTGTACAAAAACGCTAAATTCGGCGTAGGTCCGGTCATCGAGGGCGGCTTTTACTATGATATGGATCTGGAGGAATCATTGACTCCCGAAGACCTTCCATTGATTGAAAAAGAAATGAAGAAAATCGTCAACGAAAACTTGGAAATTTCCCGTATCGAAGTGAGCCGTGATGAAGCGATTTCCCGTTTTAAAGAAATCGGCGACGAGTATAAATTGGAGTTGATCGATGCGATTCCTGCCGATCAGCAGGTAACGCTTTATGAGCAGGGTGAATTCTTTGACCTTTGTCGTGGAATTCATGTTCCATCAACGGGGAAAATCAAAGAGTTCAAGCTATTGAGCATTGCCGGAGCATACTGGAGAGGCGATAGCAAAAACAAAATGCTTCAACGCATTTACGGTACGGCTTTCTATAAAAAAGAAGATTTAGCCGAACACCTGCGTTTCCTTGAAGAAGCCAAGGAACGTGACCATCGTAAAATCGGCAAAGAATTAAACTTGTTCATGAGCTCACAGAAAGTGGGGCAAGGGTTGCCGATGTGGTTGCCAAAAGGCGCGACCATCCGTCGGACAATCGAAAGATATATCGTGGACAAGGAAGAACGTTTGGGTTATGACCATGTCTACACACCTGTAATGGGAAGCGTGGACCTTTATAAAACATCTGGACACTGGGATCATTACCAGGACGGCATGTTCCCTGTCATGGAGATGGAAAACGAACAGCTTGTCCTGCGTCCGATGAACTGTCCGCATCACATGATGGTCTATAAAAACAGCATCCACAGCTACCGCGAACTGCCAATTCGGATTGCCGAGCTAGGCTTGATGCACCGCTATGAAATGTCAGGTGCCCTTTCAGGCCTTCAGCGTGTACGTGGAATGACATTGAATGATGCGCACATTTTCGTCCGTCCCGACCAAATCAAAGAAGAGTTCAAGCGCGTTGTGAACCTGGTTCTGGAAGTATATAAAGATTTCGATATCAAGGATTATTCATTCCGACTGTCTTATCGCGATCCTCAGGATACGGAAAAATACTTCGATGATGATGACATGTGGGAAAAAGCACAAAGCATGTTAAAAGGCGCCATGGATGAACTTGGCCTGGATTACTTTGAAGCGGAAGGTGAAGCGGCATTCTACGGTCCTAAGCTTGATGTTCAGGTGCGTACTGCCTTAGGGAAAGATGAAACGCTTTCCACTGTTCAGCTTGATTTCTTGCTTCCTGAACGTTTTGATCTTAATTACGTCGGTGAGGACGGCAAACAGCACCGTCCGGTTGTTATCCACCGCGGCGTCGTTTCCACAATGGAACGTTTTGTCGCTTACTTGATCGAAGAATACAAGGGGGCATTCCCGACTTGGCTTGCACCTATCCAAGCACAAGTGATCCCGGTCTCACCTGAAGTGCACTTGGATTATGCGAAAGAAGTACAGGAAAAACTTAAAGCGCAAGGCATTCGTGTCGACCTGGATACACGTGACGAGAAAATCGGTTACAAAATCCGTGAAGCGCAAATGCAAAAAATTCCGTACATGCTGGTTGTTGGAGACAATGAAGTCAAAGAAGGCAGCGTGAATGTACGTAAATACGGTGAACAAAAATCCGAAACGATCGCTTTTGAAGATTTCGTTTCAGCGATTAAGGCGGAAGTAAGCCGTTAAAAGCAAAAAGAGGGGCACATAGTTGTGTCCTTCTTTTTAATTAAGGCATGATAAAATGAAAACATCATGTGAAAATATGTACAGCAATGAAAAGGAGGGTCAGCATGAAAAAGAAATTTTCTTATCTATTCGGACCGACATTCCTTGTCATCATCATCTTATTGTTATTGGATGATTATCGACAATATGCCATTGTCCCGGTCCTGCTTTTTTGGATAGCCCTATTTTCCTGGGACACCATTGAGAAAAAGAAAAAGGCGAAAGAAAACTCTTAGCATTTGATCGCTTCGATCAGTATGGACTGTAACCAAAGGGGGAGTGGGGATAAATGGAGATTAGAAAGGCTTCAAGGAAAGACGCGGGTAACCTGGCTGCTCTGTTCAATCATGTTGAAGATTCCGGGTATATGCTGTTCAACCCTGGGGAAAGGAAAGCGACAGGGAAACAAATGGAAAAGCAAATGGAGCAAATCGAAAAAAATCCCCTTTCCGTTTTCCTCGTTGCTGCTAGCGGCCATGAGTTGAAAGGTTATTTAATCTTATTGGGCAATCAAATGGGCCGAACGAGGCATTCAGCCAAAATCGTCATCGGCATCAATGAACAGGACAGAGGAAAAGGCATCGGTACGAGGCTATTTCAAAAAATGGAGGAGCATGCACGGACAAACGAAATACGGCGCCTGGAATTGTCCGTGATCGCAAACAACGCCCCTGCGCTTTCCTTATATCGAAAGATGGGTTTTGAAAAGGAAGGAATAAAGCGGGAATCACTGTTTTTTGATGGAAAGTATCATGATGAATATTTTTTGTCCAAATTACTTTTAAAAAACGTATTGTCAAATAACAGAATGTCTGATAATATTAATTTTGTTGTGAAAAACGAATAAAATTTAGCATTTGACAAGTCATCAGTGTTTATGATATATTTCTAAAGTGAATTGAATACGTGTTTGATGAAAAGAAGAAGCACCCGCTTCTCACCTGGTTGACGCAAACAATGCAGTTAACAGGTCATGATTTGATTATTTGGATCTTTCTGAATGAGTCTATCAGTGTGGGTGCAACATGCATCCACACTTTTTTATTATGATTATATCCTGTAAGCGAGTTGTGAGCGTGACCGAATTTATTCAAATATTCGTATTCGCCAATATCTTTGGAGGTGGCTAACTATTAGTAAAGACGCGATGGTAAACGAGGGCATCCGAGCCCGTGAAGTTCGTCTTATTGACCAAAACGGAGAACAACTTGGAATTAAAACGAAATTCGAAGCAATGGAAATTGCCGCTCGTGTAAATCTTGATCTAGTTTTAGTTGCTGCAAATGCAAAGCCTCCGGTAGCCCGGATCATGGACTACGGAAAACACCGCTTCGAGCAGCAAAAGAAAGACAAGGAAGCACGTAAAAATCAAAAAGTCATCAGTCTGAAAGAGGTTCGTTTGAGCCCGACGATTGAAGAACATGATTTCAATACGAAGCTTCGCAACGGTATTAAATTCCTTGAAAAAGGCGATAAAGTAAAAGCTTCTATCCGATTCAAAGGACGTGCCATTACGCATAAGGAAATTGGTCAACGTGTACTCGTTCGTTTTTCTGAAGCATGTAAAGAAGTGGCTACAATCGAGCAACACCCAAAAATGGACGGGCGCAGCATGTTCATTATCTTAGCACCGAAAAACGAAAAGTAATTGTAAAGTAATTTGTAATGAGGAGGAATACCTTATGCCTAAAATGAAAACTCACCGCGGATCTGCTAAACGTTTCAAAAAGACTGGATCCGGCAAACTTAAGCGTTCTAACGCTTACACAAGCCATTTATTTGCTAACAAATCTACTAAGCAAAAGCGTAAGCTTCGCAAAGCTAGCCTTGTAAGCAAAGGTGACTTCAAACGTATTCGTCATATGCTAGACAACATTAAATAAGTTCGATTTATCGAGTTAAATAGGAGGGAAATAACATGCCACGTGTAAAAGGCGGTACTGTTACTCGCAAACGTCGTAAAAAGGTAATAAAATTAGCTAAAGGTTACTATGGCGCGAAACATATTCTTTTCAAAGTAGCTAACCAACAAGTAATGAAGTCAGGAAACTATGCTTTCCGTGACCGTCGTCAAAAGAAACGTGATTTCCGCAAACTTTGGATCACTCGTATCAACGCTGCAGCACGCATCAACGGTCTTTCTTACAGCCGTTTAATGCATGGTCTAAAGCTTGCTGGTATCGAAGTGAACCGCAAAATGCTTGCTGATCTTGCTGTTGCTGACGAACAAGCTTTTGCTCAATTAGCAACTGCTGCTAAACAACAATTAGACAAATAAGTCTGACTGATACAGCCACTCTCTTTTCAAGAGGGTGGCTTTTTACATATTTAAAGGAGGGAATGGGAATGCAAGGAGTATGGTTCATTGCTGCTTATATGATCATCACGAACATCATCGGATTTGCCTTAATGGGAATCGACAAAAGGAAAGCGCGTAATGGGGAGTACCGGATCAGCGAAAGGACACTTTGGTTTTGGGCGGTCATAGGCGGAGGGACTGGGTCCTTTTTGGGGATGAAGCAATTCCGCCATAAGACGAAGCATGCCGCTTTTAAGTGGGGCCTGCCCATATTGATGATTCTTCAGATAGCCTTATTGATCAAGATATTCATTCAATTGTAATATGTAGCACGTATAATGTATATGCTTGTAGAAGCAGCAAAGAGTAGCTGGAGGGAGAGCATGAATGATAAACTGACACTTGTGATGAGCTACGTTCAATCTGGAAGCGTGTTTGCACCGTTGATTTTTATCACTTTTCATTTATTAAGGCAATTTTTATTCATTCCCGTCATTGTGGTTTGCATGTCTGGCGGAGTATTATTCGGGGCAGCTTTTGGAACCATCTATTCGGTAATCGGTTTGACGTTGTCCAGTATGGCCTTTTATTTCGTGATAGGTAAATTTCCGAAAACAAAGGATAGGCTGCTGCGGCTTAAGAATAAGCTGTTTGGAAATCGAAAGCTAAATAGCCGGCAAATTGCAGTACTGAGGCTTATACCATTCATACACTTTTACTTACTGTCGCTTTGCTTATTGGAATCCAATAAAGGGCTGAAAAATTATTTTTATCTATCCTTCTTGACCAATCTTCCTGTAGCATTCGTATACACGGTTTTTGGCCACTATATTGCAGATTTCAGTCCAACGCTGATCGTCATCATTTTATTATCCTTAACCTTATTGATATATTTATTGAGAGAGAAGCAGACGGTCGTCCCTTGGAAGGAATTTTTTCGTTCAGATGATTAATGAAGAGCCTTGAGTCCATTTTTCTCAAGGCTCTTCATTACGTTTGATTTTTCATTTTTGTAAAAATTCCTTAACCGGGCTCTTCCAATCAATAACGGCATCCGGATATTGTTTTTTAATGGCTGCCTCGATTTTTAAGAAGTCATTTCGCTTCAAGCCTTTCAGTCCGGCCATTTTTTTAGGCCATATGAAGATGGAGATGACCTCGAAGGAGCGTTCCGTCGTCCCTAAATACTTTTCCCCTTCAAACATCACCCCGTTGTACGTCAATAAAAAATTCTTTCGTATATTGGCTGTATCATCGAGCAGAAAGAACTTTTTCTGTTCATGTGCCAGTTCTAATTTTCTTTTCGGATTAAATAGGTATTTGATGACTGTATATATTAAGAAAATGATGAGAGCCAAAAGAATGAACCGCATGATCAATACCATGGTTCTACCTCCTTAAACAGAGTGATTCCCTTCATTTACGTATGGGTTTTTAATAAGTTTCATTTATTTGATATAATTTAGGGGAAGTCGATAGAAAGAAGTGATGAAAATGAACATAGGTAAATTAATGGAAATGCAAGCAGCTTTGGATGAGCATATACAATCAAAGCATGATTTGGGTGCTGAGGATTTAGTGGAACGGAAGATACTTGCTCTTTTAGTGGAGCTTGGAGAGCTTGCCAATGAAACAAGATGTTTTAAATTCTGGAGTCTTAAAGGCCCCTCTGATAAAGAAACGATTTTGGCTGAATACGTGGATGGCATTCATTTCATTTTGTCACTCGGGATCGAACGGGGATTTGTACCGGAAGTTCCACCCGCCCTCAAGATGGATCAGGAGGATTTGACGGTCCAATTTACTACTATTTACGGCCATATAAGTGAATTTCGCACACAGTTGACAGAGTCATCTTTCCAAAAGGTTTTTGCTGCGTATTTACATTTAGGGGAGTTGCTGGGATTTTCATCTGTGGATGTGGAAAAAGCATATGTAAGCAAAAATGAAGTGAATTACGAAAGGCAAAAGCAAGGCTACTGATTGCTGATTGTTTATGCAATCGATTATCTGTATAATTATTCTTGTAATGTAAGTTATAGGGAGGTATAGGCATGGCTCAATTGGATGAAACGTTAAGGATGCTTGCTGACTTAACGGATGCTAAAGGCATCGCAGGAAATGAAAGTGAAGTAAGAAAAGTGATGACCGAATACATAACACCGTTTGCGGATGAAATATCGACAGATGGCCTGGGAAGTTTGATTGCCAAGAAAACGGGTGATGAAAACGGACCGAAAATCGTCGTTACCGGGCATATGGACGAAGTCGGTTTCATGATCACCCAAATTGATGATAAAGGATTTTTGCGTTTTCAGCCGGTAGGAGGTTGGTGGTCACAGGTAATGCTGGCCCAGCGCGTGACGATCGTTACAAGTAAAGGTGATATAACTGGCATTATAGGTTCCAAGCCGCCGCATATCCTGTCAGCGGAGGCGCGGAAGAAGCCGATTGATATTAAGGATATGTTTATTGATATCGGTGCATCCAGCAAAGAAGAGGTTAAGGAATGGGGCGTCAAGCCAGGGGATATGGTTGTGCCATATTTTGAATTCACGGTCATGAATAATGAAAAGATGCTGCTCGCCAAAGCCTGGGACAATCGAATTGGCTGTGCAATCGCCATTGATGTGCTTAAACAGCTGAAAGACAGCGACCATCCTAATGTAGTTTATGGAATTGGCGCTGTGCAAGAAGAGGTCGGCCTGCGTGGATCCAAAACATCCACATTCAAAATTCAGCCGGATATCGGTTTTGCCGTCGATGTTGGCATTGCTGGTGATACACCGGGGGTTTCCGAAAAAGAAGCGATGAGTAAAATGGGGGAAGGCCCGCAAATCGTCATCTATGATTCATCGATGGTGGCACATAAGGGATTACGCGATTTCGTCACCGACACGGCTGATGAAATGGATATTCCTTATCAATATGAATCGATTCCAGGCGGTGGGACGGATGCCGGCTCCATCCATTTAACGGCAAATGGTGTTCCCGCACTGGCAATCACGATTGCCACACGCTACATTCATTCACACGCAGCGATGCTCCACCGGGATGATTATGAGAATGCAGTTAAGCTCATTGTCGAAGTGATCAAACGCCTCGATCGTGAAGCGGTTGATCGGATCATTTACGAGTAATATAGAAAGTTAAAAATGGAGAGGCCTAATCAGGTCCTCTCCATTTTCTTTTCCTTATTTCTACTTATCTTCGACGATTATATAGACCGCTTTGATGGGACCATGGACGCCGACGACAAGGTCCATTTCGATATCAGCCGAATTGCTCGGCCCTGTTATGAAGTTGATGCAGGAAGGAACGACTTCGCCCCGGGTAACTTTTGAACGGATGGCCGCTGCAGCCTGTGTCATTCGCGGAACGATGGTGCTTTTTGGAATGATGGAAACATGGCAGGAAGGAAGGAAGCTGATGGAACGGCCATGGTCCTTGTCGCTGAACAAGACGACGGTCGCTGATTCTGCTAGTGTCATCTCACTGAATGTGATTCCGATGTTAGCACTTTCTGCTTTTTCGATATTATCTTTCCCGGCTTGGTGATCCCATATATGGACATCTTTTTCCTTTAAGATACCCTCCAATCCATAGTCGGAAAATCGATCGTCCTTAGGGATGATCAAGGGTCCGTTTCCAAGTTCCTCGATCACCTGTTTTAAACAATGCATCACTTGCTTGGAGTCGGTAACGTGAAACTGAGTATGCACCCTTTTACATTGCTCCTCCAATTCCGCGACAAGATCATTTGGTGTCGCATGTTTCAAAACTTCTTTTTGGGGGGCGTGCTTCCATTCCGGAACGGAGATGCCTTCCGTAATAGGAGCCCTTCCCAGGTTTTTGGCTATATTGTTTAAAAATGTCCCTTCATTATGGATGGTTCCATTCATGATGGTTTCCCTCCTTTTTCCCGATTTTTGAACCAGTCCCGAAAGCTCTCTTTCCCTGGAGCAGGGAACTCGCGGCTTTCTGTCCAAGTTTTGAGTGGTCCCGGTCCTTTCGAGATGATATCCCCCGTTTTAAAAGGAGACATCGCGGATGGGGCCATTTTGGAGCCGAACTTATAAAGCATAGGCGAGGCCGCACCGATTCCGAAGGCTTTCATGGCCATCTTTTCTGAAAATGGCGCCATTTTTTCCTTTTCAACGATGACCTCACGATGCTTCCTCAGTAAGTCATGGAGAGGAATCTTAACCGGACAGGCATCTGTACAGGCTGCACAAAGAGTGGAGGCATATGGCAGCTCCTTGAAATCATCATACCCTCCGAGTAAGGGTGAAAGTACAGCACCGATTGGTCCCGGATATATTGAACCATATGAATGACCGCCAACCTGGCGATAAACCGGGCAGACATTTATACAGGCAGCGCATCGAATGCATTGAAGAACGGATTGAAACTCAGTTCCTAAAATGGAGGAGCGTCCATTATCTACGATCACAAGGTGAAATTCCTCGGGCCCGTCTGCATCGCCTTCATCACGCGGTCCGGTAAGTGAGGTGATGTAACTGGTCAACCTTTGGCCGACAGCACTTCTTGTCAATAAGCTGACAAGGACTTCGAATTCATCGAATGTAGGCACAAGCCGTTCCATTCCCATCACGGTGATTTGCGTTTTTGGGAGGGCAGTGACCAAATCGGCATTTCCTTCATTCGTCACCAAACCGATCGAGCCCGTTTCCGCAATAGCAAAATTACAGCCGGTAATGCCCACATCGGCGCTTAAGAAATCTTTCCGCAGAATGCCCCGCACATGGGCGGTAAGCTCTTCCGGTTTTTCGGTTTGCGTATAGGCAAGCTTTTCTTTAAAAACATCCCTAATCTGCTCCTTATTTTTATGGAGAGCAGGTGCGACGATATGGGAAGGGGGATCATGATCATCCACTTGTAAAATGTATTCACCAAGATCCGTTTCAACGACATCGAGGCCAACTGCTTCAAGAGTTGCATTCAAATTGATCTCTTCCGTGACCATCGATTTGGATTTCACGACCTTTTTGGCATTCTTTTTTACAATGACATCTTTAATGTAGCCGCTTGCTTCTTCAGCGGTTTCAGCGAAGAAGACATGACCGCCCCTTTTCGAAACGTTTTCTGCAAGCTGGTGCAAATAGAAATCAAGGTTACTAAGCACATGCTGCCGGATTTCTTCCCCAAGGGAACGCCAATCCTCCCAGCTTCCCAATTCATCAACGGCAGTCAGTCGCCGTCCGTGTAATCGTTCTTGGGCACTCGATACGGCCAATCGCATAAAATCATTATGTATTCCTTCATCCACCCGGTCTTTAAACTTGGCAGAGCTGGTTTTCATAGCCATTAGTTTTTCCCTCCTCGCTTTTTTTAAATACTATTCAGGACTTCCGCAATATGAAGCACTTTCACCGGTTGTCCCTTCCTTTGGATCCGTCCGCCGATATTAATCAAACATCCTGCATCCCCGCCGATTAAAAAATCGGCGCCGGTAGCTTCAACATTGCAGACTTTCTCCTCGACCATTTGCCCGGAAATGTCCCCCATCTTAACTGAGAAAGTCCCTCCGAACCCGCAGCAGTTTTGGGCATCCGGAAGCGGTGTCATTTCCAGCCCCCTGACATGGCTTAACAAAATGGCAGGTGCTTCCTTCACCTTAAGCAGCCGTGTCATATGGCATGAAGTATGGTAAGTGGCCTTTCCCTTAAGGGTCGCCCCGACATCGGTCACTTTTAAGACATCCACGATGAATTGGGTCAATTCATATGTTTTAGCCGCTAATGATTCCGCCCTCTTTTCCCATTCGGCATCGCCTTTGAAAAGGACCGGATATTCTTTGAACATCGCTGCGCAGGAACCGGAAGGGGTTACGATGTATTCAGCATCCGCGAACGTTTTAATCATCTTTTTCATGGCTTCCTTCGATTCCTTCGTATACCCGCTATTATAGGCGGGCTGTCCGCAGCATATCTGGGACTCCGGGAAATCGATCTCACAGCCTAATCTCTCGAGTAGCTCCACTGTCGCTTTGCCGACATTGGATTGAAACAAATCCACTAAACATGTTGCAAAGAGAGTAACTTTCAATTTGAACTCCTCCTTTTTCAAATAGGTTAACAGGTCATCTGATGACTAGAAAATGGAAAAAGGAAATGGTTAAGAGAATATACCAATTTCCAAGATTTTTTAAATGAAGTAATCGTTTTCAAAATAATATATCAATTTAATCCTTTTTTGTATAGAGTATTTTTGAAATTTAAGGAGAGTCATCTATGTTTTTGCTGATTTTTTTGGATGACCCGGTCCAGTGATTCCTCGACGCTTTGAAGGTGAAAAAGCATGGCACTGCGCGCTCCGTCTTCATCCTGTGCCACGATTGCATCATGAATCCGGACATGCTGCTGGTAAAGCTGCTTAAGTGTCATCTCTTCGGAATAAAGCGCTATCCGGCGGATATCACCCATCTTTTCCGTCATTAATTCTGAAACGTGGTTCATCAATGTAATCAGCAGTTCATTTTGTGATGCATTTGCCACTGCAACATGGAAGGCGATATCCGCTTTATCACTGAGTTCTTCATCGTCGGATACCTTTTCCATATTAAAAAGACTTTCCTTGAGTTCGATAAGGTTTTCTTCCGTTCTCATCTTCGCTGCCACTTCTGCCGTACCGGACTCAAGTATTTTCCGGACTTCCAGTAAATGCTTGATATTGTCTTGATCCATCAAAAGGGCGGCAGACAAAGGATGGTTCATGATGGTGGGGTCGAAGGTTTTGACGAATGTTCCTTCACCTTGTTTTATTTCAATAAGACCCATTGAACTCAATGCACTTAATGCTTCGCGGATGGCCGGGCGCCCGACTTGAAAATTTTCCGCAAGCTGCTGAATGGAATCCAATTGTTCACCTGGTTTCAGGCTGCCTGACCGAATCATTTCATAAAGTTCATCGCTGACTTCTTCATAAATTTTTTTCGGCTTTATTTTTTTATATACCAAGTAGTAGCACCTCTATTTTCTATGAGTTTCTCTGGTTAATATTATATAACACAAATGATCTTTGACACTTCCAGAAGGTTAAAAAATCAACAAAAAATAAAAAAAAATCTTGATTTTATATTTTTAATCATTTAATTTTAATGAGTACTCATCAAGTCATCTGATGACTTAGAATTTTCGGATATGTAAGGGGTTTCAATTAGCGGTTGATTTCTGAATTTTTTAAAAAAATTATAGAAAATGGAGTCGAAATGAATGACATGGACACAAAACTTTACGCCGATCACCGATAATTTAGTTTTATCATCTCTTGCCGCACTCATTCCAATTCTTTACTTCTTCTGGGCACTTACCATCCAACGTATGAAAGGTTACATTGCAGGTATAACCACGTTGCTTGTAGCTCTTGCAGTGGCTGTATTGATATATGGAATGCCTGCAGGAAAAGCAGTGATGTCTGCTTCACAAGGAGCCGTATATGGGCTGCTCCCAATTGGATGGATAATCATCACTTCCGTATTTTTGTACAAAATGACTGTTAAAAGCGGACAATTCAATATCATTCGTTCTTCGGTGCTTTCGCTTACCGAAGACCGCCGCCTCCAGGCATTATTGGTGGCATTTTCTTTCGGGGCCTTTTTAGAAGGTGCCGCGGGATTTGGGGCACCGGTTGCCATTTCAGCCGCGCTTTTGGTCGGTCTTGGATTTAACCCGCTATATGCTGCCGGGATTTGTTTGATCGCGAATACCGCTCCTGTAGCATTCGGGGCGGTTGGAATACCGATCATCGCCATGGAAGGCCCCACTGGCATAGCCGCCATGGAGATTTCAAAAATGGTCGGCCGCCAATTGCCATTCCTTTCGGCTTTCATTCCGCTATATCTCATTTTAATAATGACTGGGTGGAAAAGGTCGCTTGAAGTCTTGCCGGCAATATTGGTTTCCGGATTTTCCTTTGCCATCACACAGTACTTAAGTTCAAATTTTCTTGGGCCAGAATTACCGGACATCCTTTCAGCGTTAGTGTCACTATTTGCATTGGCGGTTTTCCTTAAATTCTGGAAACCTAAAACGATCTTTCGCTTTGCATCCGAGGAAACGGCAGCAGCTGTCGAACCTTTATATACTGCAGAAGCGGAAACAAAATACACGAAATGGCAGATATTCCATGCTTGGTCGCCATTCCTTCTGTTGACGCTTTTCATAACAATATGGGGGATGAACCCAATAAAGCCGGCACTCTCCGGACATTATGAAGGCAACAATGTGTTGCTTGGCGGAATCAATGAAATCGGGAAACTATTAACCTTCCAAATCGAAGTCCCAGGTCTGCATAATGCGATAATCGGAAGCGATGGATTGCCGATTGCGGCTTTCTATAAATTAGAACTGCTCGGAGCGGCCGGGACTGCGATTTTACTGGCTGCCATCGTAACGAAGTTCATCGCACACATATCTGCAAAAGACGTTTATAGCACCTTTGTTGAAGCGATGAAAGAGTTGGCAAAACCAATCTTGATGATTTCTGCCGTGGTGGCTTTTGCCTATGTAACGAATGCTTCAGGCATGTCGACAACATTAGGGATGACCCTTGCAAAATCGGGTGATTTATTTCCGTTCTTCGCACCGGTTCTCGGCTGGCTGGGTGTGTTCATTACCGGCTCGGATACATCAGCCAACCTCTTATTTGGCAGTCTGCAGAAAGTGACCGCTCTTAAAGTGGGGATGGAGCCGGTCTTGGCACTTGGGGCGAACTCTTCCGGAGGCGTCACCGGAAAGATGATTTCCCCCCAATCGATAGCGATTGCATGTGCTGCCGTTGGATTGGCGGGCAGGGAATCGGAATTATTGAGATTCACACTCAAACATAGTTTGTTTTTATTGCTGCTTGTTTGTGTGATTACCTTCTTGCAAAATGGCGTCCTTTCCTGGATGATTCCATAAGTAGAATGAGGCTCCCCTTTCATAGGGGAGCCTCGAAATATTTTCAAGTCCATTCAAAAGAGGAGGACATATTATGCAATTGACAGCTGTGGCAGGAAAATTGGTTCATGAGGTTCGGAAGCTGATTGATGAGGAAATCATCATTATTGATCATGCTGGCACGATTATCGCCAGCACCGATAACAGCCGTATTGGATCTTATCATGAAGGAGCTATCCACGCTTT
Source organism: Peribacillus sp. YIM B13472 (assembly GCF_042788005.1). Taxonomy (NCBI): domain Bacteria; kingdom Bacillati; phylum Bacillota; class Bacilli; order Caryophanales; family Bacillaceae; genus Peribacillus; species Peribacillus sp. YIM B13472. The sequence continues at coordinate 12,352 of NZ_JBHZPG010000008.1, read as the reverse complement.
CAACAATCGTGAGAAATTGATCATCAATAAACAGGATGAACGAAGTTGGAAAGGAGTGAAGGCAGGTATAAATCTACCTGTTTTCTTCAACCAGGAAGCAGTTTGTGTCATTGGAATTACAGGCGACCCCAAACATGTTTCCCCCTATGCGGAACTTTTAAAAAAGATGACGGAGATGTTCATTCAGGAAAGCTATCATATCGAACAAGCAGAATCCCAATCACGTCTGATGGAATTCTTTGTATTTGAATGGCATCAGCTGCAGACGTTCAATGAGCTTTTCCTTCAGAAGGCCAAGTTGCTTGGGGTCGATGTTCATGCAGACCGGATCATCACCCTTGGTGAATTTAAGACTGAGGAAATCATTGAACCTCATGTGTGGAGAACGCTTCAGATATACATAAGACAGCAGCATCCCAATGACATCGCAGTCCGTTGGGGGAGGAACCAATTCGTCATTCTTTCTATAGCCGATTTCATCGGTTCAAAAATCCAGCAATTAAAGAAATTAAGTAAACTGCAAAAAAAGCTGGAAGAGAGTTCGGGTTATAAAGTGTGTGCAGGAGTTAGTTCGCGTGCACCAGGATCCGCTTTCAGGTCAGCGTTTTTTAAAGCGGAACGTTCCTTGAAAATCGCGTTTCATTCATCGGGGATTATATTTGACGAGGACTTGAAGATTGAGGTCCTGCTTGATGAGGTTACCGCTGAAACAAGACAGGAATATTTAACCCGGACGATTCAGGAGTTGCTTCCTAATGAGGAGTTGCTTAAAACCCTTTCCATGTATTTTGCATGTGATCTTTCTTTAAAGGAGACCGCCGCAGCGTTGCATATCCATATCAATACCCTCCATTACAGGCTCAAGCGCATAGAAGATTTGACCCGACTGAATCCCAGGAAGCTAGCCGATTTAGTCACTATGTATCTAGCATTAAGTGTATTGGATAAACATACAAATTAATTCTATGGAAAGCTCTAAATTCTATATGTTCATACATAGATGGTTGAGTGTTTTCTTTCTTATACTTACAACATATAAAAAAATCTCGAATTTCCTATGTTTAAATGAGGAGGATGTACATGTTAACAAAGCAGGTTAAGCAGCTTCTTCTTACCATCGTTGGTCAGGAGAATTACGATGACTCGAAAGTGGAATGTCTAGTCTATTCATATGATGCAACGCCAGGGTTTCAAGCGATGCCGGATGCTGTCATTAAACCGGGCTGCACAGCGGAAGTCGCAGCCATCGTCAAAGTTTGCAACGAATACAATGTTCCGATCGTTCCACGCGGGTCTGGGACGAATTTAAGCGGAGGCACTTGTCCGACAGAGGGGGGGCTTGTCCTTTTATTCAATCGAATGAATTCATTACTTGAAATAGATGAGGAGAACTTAACGGCGACCGTACAGCCTGGGCTCATTACATTGGACTTGATTTCAGCAGTTGAAGAGAAGGGATTGTTTTATCCGCCGGATCCCAGTTCGATGAAAATCTCCACTATTGGCGGAAACATTAATGAGAACTCTGGTGGACTGCGAGGATTAAAGTACGGAGTCACCCGTGATTATGTCATCGGGCTAGAAGTGGTTCTTCCGAATGGGGACATCATTCGAACAGGGGGCAAGCTTGCCAAAGATGTAGCCGGATATGATTTAACGAAACTTTTTGTCGGCTCAGAAGGGACCTTGGGCATCGTTACGGAAGCGACCTTAAAGCTGATCCCAATGCCGGAAACGACAAAGACGATGCTTGCCTTATATCAAGATCTGGATGCCGCAGCCCAGTCAGTGGCCAAGATCATTTCAAATAAAATCATTCCTGTTACATTGGAATTTCTGGATCGGCCGACGTTGATCGTGGTTGAGGACTTCGCGAAGATCGGTTTGCCCACCAATGTGGAAGCCGTCCTGCTGATTGAACAGGATGGTCCGCCTGAAGTGGTGGAACGAGATATGAAAAGGATGGCCGATATCTGTCTAGAGGAAAAGGCGGTTTCCGTGGAAATTGCCGAATCGGAATCTGACGCTGTCGCCTTGAAAACCGCAAGACGGACAGCCCTCTCTGCACTGGCACGCCTCAAGCCGACGACCATTTTGGAAGATGCCACCGTTCCGCGGTCGGAAATTGCCAAAATGGTTAAAGCGATTAATGAGATCGCTGTCAAGCATAATGTGGACATTTGCACTTTCGGCCATGCTGGGGATGGGAACCTGCATCCAACGTGCATTACCGACGCTCGTGATCATGAAGAAATGGAGAGAGTGGAGCTCGCTTTTGCCGATATTTTTGCTGCGGCTATCGACCTTGGCGGTACGATTACCGGTGAACATGGTGTAGGGGCGATGAAGGCCCCTTATCTTGAATGGAAGCTGAAGAAAGAAGGGATTGATGCCATGAGAGCGATTAAACAAGCTTTCGATCCCAATAACATCATGAATCCCGGCAAAGTATTTGCCAAGGAAACCAGGAAAAGGGTGGTGGTTTCTTCATGACGACAGATCAGGAAAGGGAAACCATTGCCTTGCAATTCGCTGAAAAAATGAATGAAGATGAATTATTGAATTGTATGCGCTGCGGCTTTTGCTTACCCCACTGCCCGACATACATGGAATCGGGGCTGAAGGAATCCCATTCACCAAGGGGCCGGATCGCACTTATGAAAGCGGTGGCGGATGGTGTGATTGAGCCCGATGAGGATGTAGAACGTTCATTGAGTCTTTGCCTCGGCTGCAGGGCTTGTGAACCTGTGTGTCCTTCAGGTGTGAAATATGGACATCTTCTTGAAGAAGCAAGAGATATCATCCATCAGAATAAAAAGCACAGTTACCCTGTAAAAACGATCCGCAAGGCCGTTTTTAGTGGATTATTCCCGCACCAGGAGCGAATGCAGGCCATGACGAGTTTGCTTGGCTTCTATCAGAGATCAGGTCTGCAATACATGGCCCGAAAAACGGGAGTCCTCAACATGCTTCCCAATAATTTGGCAACCATGGAAAAGGTGCTGCCGAAAGTCCCAAAAAAATCAGAAATGAAAAATAGGCCAACCGGGCTGCCTGCAATCGGAACGCAGTTCAAAAAGGTGGCTTTCTTTTCCGGCTGCTTGATGGATACGATGTTTTTGGAAACGAACAAGGCCACGCTAAAGCTTCTTCAGCTGGCCGGATGTGATATCGTGATTCCAAAATCCCAGGCATGTTGCGGGGCGCTGCATGGGCACAGTGGTGAAAAAGCAGGTGCAAAGCAACTGGCCAAGCGTAATATAGAAGCTTTTGAAGCGGAGGAAGTTGATTATATCATTACGAATGCCGGCGGCTGTGGAGCTTTTCTCATAGATTATGACCATTTGCTCCAAGGCGAACCGGAATGGCATGACCGTGCAATCGCATTTAAAAATAAGTTGAAGGACATCAGCGAGATTCTTGTTGATTTGCGTTTTCAGGAAAAGGTTCGCTTGAAACTGCCGGCTCAATCGGTAACGTATCAGGATTCCTGCCATTTACGGAATGTGATGAACACCTCCTTGGCTCCGCGAATTCTCCTTCAATCGATAGAAGGGATCGACTTCAGGGAAATGAAGGATGCCGATCGATGCTGCGGCTCCGCTGGGATTTATAATATTGTTGAATCAGAGATGTCCATGAATATTCTCGACTCCAAAATGGAACACACGAAATCTACACAGGCAGATATTGTTGTCACGGCAAACCCTGGCTGTCTGTTGCAAATGCAATTGGGGATCGAGAGGGAAAAGTTGGGGGAATGTACGAAAGCGGTGCATATAGCGGACCTGCTATTAAAGGCTGTGGCATTATAATAGAAGAAAAGAAAAAATGAAATAGCATTATTTGGTTAAACATTACATTTTTATAAATGGGGAAACCCTTGAAAAGTCTGGATTTCAATTGAAAAAACGTTCTGTGCGGAGAACAATTTGTAAATGATATAACATAAATGAAATATTGATTCCTCGTTTACTTAGGTTCATAGCGGGTAGAGTTTATACATAGCATCCACTAAACGAAACAACAAAACCTAAGGAGGAATGTAAAATGAATAAAACAGTATATGGAGTATATGAATCAAATGCAGAAGTGATCCAGGCAATAAATGCACTTAAGGCAAAGGGCTTTGAAGGGGACGATATCACGGTCGTCGCAGACAAGGAAGAAACATTGGATTTCACGAATACTCAACGCGAAACGGATGTTCATACAATGACGAATGTCCCTAACGACGAATCATTTATGGACAAGGTGGCACGTTTCTTCATGCCGGATGATACGGCCGACCTTTCAACAAGATTGGCGAATGCAGGCCTTTCGAATAGTGATGCGGCCGAACATGTCTTTGATGTAGAAAATGGAAAAGTCCTGGTTCTGGTAGAAGAAGGTGAAGGCCATCTTGGAACGGCAAGAGATAAATTCACGACCCGAAATATGGAGGCTGCCGCTACACGGCTTGATACAAATTCCACCAACCAACTATATAATGGCACTGAAAAAACCGATGCATTAAATAAAGAAGATGTTTATGGAGTCAACGGACAAGGCCGTGAATTGCCAGAGGATGAAAGGACGCTTAAACTTCGGGAAGAACAGCTGAACATTGACAAAGAAAGAGTTCAGACAGGAGAAGTCGTCATTAACAAAGAAGTCAATGAACAGCATAAAACGATTAATGTCCCTGTTGAACACGAAGAAGTGACAGTCGAGCATAGATCAGTTTCAGGACGTGAATCGGATCTGGAAACAGGAAGCATTGAAGATGGGGAAACATTACGGATCCCCGTTGTTGAAGAAAAATTGGAAGTTTCGAAAAAACCGGTCGTCACAGATGAAATTGTCATCAAGAAACATGCTGTACAAGAAACGGAACAAGTTCAGGATACTCTTAAAAAGGAAGATATCCAGCTTGATAGTACAGATGAATCGATCGTAAATGAGAAAAAGGCAACTGAACGTAGAACCGACCGCTTCTAATGGTGAAGGGAAAAGCCTGCAGTTTTTAAAACTGCAGGCTTCTTTTGGGTTTAAAGACTGATTAAAGGTACGAGCCTAGGGAAGGCAAACCTTTTTGTTTAATTGGCACCCATCAGGGTATAAATACACATAAGAAGAAATATCGGAATAATAGGAGGAGGAAGATGCATGGGAAAAACATTATATGGTGTTTTTAATACGGAAAGAGAAATAATCCAGGCTATTCAATCCCTCAAGGAAAAGGGGGTCCATGAAGGAGAAATAACGGTAATGGCTGATAAGAAAGAAGATTTGGATTTCGTCAATCAAAACCGTGATCCGGATGTCGACGTCGTTACTAACTCAAACGAGGATTCCTTCATTGATAAGATGAAACACTTTTTCCTGAATGAGGGTTCTGAAGATATAAGGAACCAACTAGGTGAGTTAGGGCTTGCCGATAGTGAAGCCACCGCTTATATAAATGAAGTGGAGGCTGGAAAATTCCTGATTCTTTTAGATGAATCGGAAACCGTATCAGTACGGGAGAGCATAACTTCCAATCGCATGGAGGATACGGACGAACCTGCAGAGAATCCGCTTAAAACAGGGGTGGTGAACAATCCGGATCCGAACCTTTTTCCTGAAACAACAGCAAATGCCTATCAAACAGGGGAAGTGGAAGCGCAGCCAGGAAGAAGCGAAGAACTTCATGGGAATTCTGCGAACATCTTTGAAAATGAAGAGATGGATACGAAGCGAGCTCAAGAAAGGGAAATCTGGGGGAACTCCACAGAAAAATTCAAGAAGAAAAAACCAGGGAATTATGAAGGAACACTAGCAAGCGACCATCATGCAGACCCGTTTTCTGCCGATACTGATAAAGCCCTTGATGCTCAAGGATCACTGGATCGGACCGTGGGCCCGAATGAGCAAGAGGAAGGCTTGCAGGATGAATACATCAAAAATCGAATCAATACCGACAATCTGTAATATGTAAAATAACTGCCTCCACAAGGCTGTTCAGACTGCAGGCAAACTAGATGAAAATCGAGTTTGTCTGCAGTTTCTTTATGGCTTGTAAAATTTGGACGTTGACTTTCATTCCAGGCACTCGCTTTCCCGCGGGGTCAATTATACATGAGGAGTTGAAGATTTTGCTTTGGTTCAGTTGGTTCGTTTGATGAAGGATATATTTTCCGAACCCTTTTTATCTGCTAACTGAACCAGGCTGTTATTTTTTAAAAAAACCTTTAGGCAAAGGGTTCCCTTGTTCATTAGTCAGGAATTCTCAATATACTATTTGCTTGTTTATTGTTAAAGCTGCAAGGTATAATGACAAAGGTATTTTATTTTAAGTAGAGTAACAAGGAGGGGGAGAAACATGGAAAAAAACGTATATGGTGTTTTTGACTCTAATCCGGAACTACTTGCTGCAATTCAAGACTTAAAAGCTAAAGGCGTATCTGGCACCCAAATGACAGTAGCAGCTAATATAAAAAATTATGTGCAGCTTGGAAATGAACATACGGATATCCTGATCATCGCCAATCAGGATAAGGAGGACACTCTTTTTTTAAGAATCTTCCACTACTTCACAGATGAAGGATCTGGAGATTTACGCAGCTTTTTCACGAAATACGGCTACTCTTATGATGAGACAAAAGCGATGCTTGAAGAAGTGAGCGCAAATAAATTCATCTTGCTGCTTGATGAAGAAGTTTCCATTGAAGAACTGAAGGCTTGCGTAGCGAAATCAAAAAAATAACAGCCTCTGAAGGCTGTTATTTTTTTAATCCTGATTCGAGGGCAGTGATCATTTCCTGTTTTTCCTGCTCAGATGAATTTTGCCAAATGACCTCGAATAATACTCCCAATCCAGGAAGCATTTTTTCCTCGCCATTTTGTATGGCATCGACAATCGTGTCTTCCAGCTGCTCTTGCGAATTTCCAGATACATTTTGGATGATCGCATTACGTAAGTTTAAATTCATAATTATTCCTCCTCTAACACATAATGACTGACATTAATAGCATTTCACAAACTCGCATGCAATATGTATGTGAATTGCGTTATAATAGGAAAATCAGTGTGAAGTTAAAGGAGCGTTTACCCTTGAAATATATCGAATCCGTAAAAAACCCGCAAGTTAAGCAATGGAAAAAACTTTTGACGAAAAAAGAACGAGATAAAACAGGTAAATATTTAGTCGAGGGTTTTCACCTAGTTGAAGAAGCCTTAAAAGAAGAAATCGTCTTGGAAGTGATCATCAATGAAGAAACTGAAATGCCTGCCCATTTTAAGGTGGAAGGCACAGAACTCATTTATGTGAAAAATGATATTATGAAGGCGATTTGTGATACTGAAGCCCCGCAGGGAATTGCTGCGGTTTGTGAACAGAAATCAACGAGCATGTCATCCATCAATCCGGATAAACTATTGTTGATCGATGCCGTACAAGATCCGGGGAATATTGGAACGATGATAAGGACAGCGGATGCAGCTGGAATCGATGCGGTCATTCTTGGCGAAGGGTGTGCTGATTTGTATAATCCCAAAGTGGTCCGTTCGACGCAAGGGAGCCTCTTTCATATGCCTGTCATTAAAGGGAACCTTTTCGAAATCATCGATGAGCTGAAGGAAAGAGGCACACCGGTATATGGCACGGCATTAGAAGGCGCATCGCCATTTGAGGAAGTGGAAAAGTCTTCCCGATTTGCCCTGCTGGTCGGTAATGAAGGCCAAGGAGTATCGAAGGAATTACTGGAGAAAACGACTAAAAACCTTTATATTCCCATATACGGAAAAAGCGAATCATTGAATGTGGGGATCGCTGCCGGGATTTTAATGTACTATTTACGAAAATCGATTTGAAACGGCCGAAGAATTATAATATAATAAAACAGAATTTTATAATGAAAACAACGATGACAAAGAGTAGTAGCTTAAGTTAACCATATCCAGGGAAAAAATGCCTTGACTGAAAGCATTTTTATGGCACTGCTTAAGGGAATTCACCTTTCGAGTTGGCATTGGGAAGACGTGATGTCCTAAAAATGTTCCGGTGAAGAGCCGTTATTTTTAATGAAGTGAGTGCAGAAGTTTTTTTGTTCGTGCACTAATAAGGGTGGTACCGCGATACATAAACCTCGTCCCTTTAGGGATTGGGGTTTTTTTGTGTTCATTTTTACAAAAGGAAAATAAAGGAGGAAGACATGATGCAGGAACGTTTACTAGAACTGCAGGAAGAAGCGTTGCAAAAAGTTGCCGCCGCTTCCGAATTAAAAGAACTGAATGAAGTCCGAGTTGCTTATTTAGGGAAAAAAGGGCCAATCACTGAGGTATTGCGCGGCATGGGTAAATTATCTGCCGAAGAACGCCCGAAAATCGGGGCACTGGCAAATGAAGTAAGGGAAGCGATCGCAACAAAGATCGAGGAGAAACAAAAAGCACTTGAAACTGCGGCGGTGAATGCAAAGCTAGCAACTGAAACGATTGACGTCACACTTCCTGGACGTCCGGTTAACAAGGGGAATCTACACCCATTAACACGTGTCGTGGAAGAAATCGAAGACTTATTCATCGGTATGGGTTATACCGTTGCGGAAGGTCCTGAAGTCGAAAGCGACTACTACAACTTCGAGGCACTTAACTTGCCAAAAAGCCATCCGGCACGTGATATGCAGGATTCCTTCTACATAACGGATGAAATCCTGATGCGTACGCACACTTCACCTGTTCAAGCCAGAACGATGGAAAAACATAAAGGTCAAGGACCTGTTAAAATCATTTGCCCAGGAAAAGTATATCGCCGTGATAACGATGATGCAACACACTCCCATCAATTCCAGCAAATTGAGGGCTTGGTCATCGATGAGAACATCAGCATGAGCGACCTGAAAGGAACGCTGGACGTATTTGCGAAAAAAGTATTCGGGCAAGACCGTGAAATCCGTCTTCGTCCAAGTTTCTTCCCATTTACGGAGCCTTCCGTCGAAGTGGATATTTCTTGTAAAATCTGTGGTGGTAAAGGCTGCAGCGTATGTAAACAAACAGGCTGGATCGAAGTGCTTGGCGGCGGGATCGTTCATCCGAACGTCCTTGAAATGGCTGGCTTTGATTCCAAGAAATACTCTGGATTCGCATTTGGAATCGGCGTGGAACGGATTGCCATGTTGAAGTACGGTGTGGATGATATCCGTCATTTCTATACGAATGATGTTCGATTCTTAAAACAATTCAACCATCACGAAGCATAAATTTTTATTTTAAAAAGGAGGACCTACCATGTTTGTGTCATATAAATGGTTACAAGATTATGTTGACCTTTCAGGCATCAATGCGACGGAGCTAGCTGACAAAATCACGAAAAGCGGCATTGAGGTTGAAGGGGTGGAAAAGAAAAGTGAAGGGCTAAAAGGGGTCGTCATCGGGCATGTCATTGAACGTGAACAGCATCCAAATGCGGATAAATTGAATAAATGCCAAGTTGATATCGGTGCCGAAAATCCCGTTCAGATCATCTGTGGAGCACCGAATGTCGATAAAGGCCAAAAAGTCGCAGTCGCTACTGTTGGCGCAGTCCTTCCAGGTAATTTCAAAATCAAGAAAGCGAAACTTCGTGGAGAGGAATCGCACGGGATGATTTGCTCGCTTCAGGAATTGGGCTTCGAATCCAAGCTCGTTTCCAAGGATTATGCTACAGGTATCTTCGTCTTCCCTAATGATGTGGAAGTAGGGAAAGATGCATTGGAGGAACTTGGTTTAAGTGATGAAGTGCTGGAACTTGGGCTGACTCCAAACCGTTCCGACGCATTGAGCATGCTTGGTGTTGCATACGAAGTGGGAGCCATTCTAGGCCGGGAAGTGAAATGGCCGGTTGTCGAGAAAGAAGAGGCGGCTGAAAAAGCAACTGATTATATCAATGTCAAAGTTGAAGCGAAAGAAGATAACCCGATATACATTGCTAAAATCATCAAGGATGTCAAGGTCGGACCCTCACCGCTTTGGATGCAGACTAGGTTGATGTCTGCAGGTATCCGACCTCATAATAACGTGGTGGATATCACCAACTACATTTTACTTGAATACGGCCAACCGCTCCATGCCTTTGATTATGACCGCTTTGGTTCAAAGGAAATCGTCATCCGCAGAGCGAAGGATGCTGAAAAAATCGTAACATTGGATGAAGCGGAACGCACTTTGACACCTGACCATTTAGTGATTACAAATGGCAGCGAGCCTGTAGCGATAGCTGGTGTGATGGGCGGAGCGGATTCCGAAGTAAAAAATGATACGACGAACATCATCATTGAAAGTGCATATTTTGCAGGTACAGTAGTTCGTAAAGCTTCAAAGGACCATGGATTACGAAGTGAAGCTAGTGCCCGCTTTGAAAAAGGTGTCGATCCGGCACGTGTACGTGAAGCTGGAGAACGTGCTGCACAATTGATTGCACAATATGCAGGCGGAACAGTCTTACAAGGAGCAGCAGAAGTTGATGAATTGACAATGGAACCTGCGGTCATTAGCATCACTCTTGAAAAAATCAACACACTTCTTGGAACAAGCATGAGCGTATCAGTTGTGGAATCGATCTTCAAACGTCTGCAATTTGGCGTTGAACTTGACAATGAAACATTCACAATCACAGTTCCGACGCGCCGTGGTGATATTACGATTGAAGCTGATTTAGTCGAAGAGGCTGCACGTTTATATGGATATGATAACATTCCCGCTACACTGCCGATCGGTGCTGCTACCCCAGGCCAATTGACTGATTATCAAATTAAACGGCGGAAAGCACGCCGTACACTTGAAGGCGCAGGCCTTTATCAAGCGGTGACCTATTCACTGACAAGCCAGGAAAAAGCGTCCCAATTCGCATTGGAAGCAAGAGAATCCATTCGATTAGCAATGCCAATGAGTGAAGAAAGAAGCCAGCTGCGTTTAAGCATCGTGCCTCAATTGCTGGAAGTCGTGAAATATAACAATGCCCGCCAAATTGATTCCCTGGCACTGTATGAAATCGGTTCGGTATTCTTTAAGCGTGACGAACAAGAACTGCCTGAAGAAAAAGAACATATTGCTGGAGCAATCACAGGCCTATGGGAGTCACATCTATGGCAAGGTGAAAAGAAACCAGTGGATTTCTTTGTAGCCAAAGGCGTGATCGAAGCATTATTCGACACACTTGGATTAGCTGATCAAATCAGTTATCGCCAAGCGGAAATCAACGACATGCATCCAGGACGGACAGCGGAAGTGCTATTGAATGGTGAAGTGATTGGCTTTATTGGCCAAGTGCACCCAACTGCCCAAAAAGACTTGGATATTAAAGAAACATACATTTTCGAACTTTCCTTAAAAGCATTGGCCGAAGCCGAAGTCGCGCCGATTGCGTACCAAACCATTCCGCGCTATCCATCAACCACACGCGATATCGCGCTCGTTGTGGATCAAGCTACGAAAGCCGGGGACATTCAGGATATTATTGAAGAAGCCGGTGGCAAACTGCTGAAAGAAGTAAGCATCTTCGACCTATACGAAGGTGAAAGAATGGAGGAAGGCAAGAAATCCATTGCCTACTCACTGAAATACTTCGACCCGGAACGTACTCTAACGGACGAGGACATTACAAAAGCACATGATAAAGTTCTTGAAGCCGTTAAAGAAAAAGCTGGCGCAGAACTAAGAGGATAAAACCAAAAAGGCAGCTCCCTGAAACAGGGGGAGCTGTCTTTTTTTTGATTTTACGAGTAAACGGAGTAAACTCACGAGTAAATAGCGTGAATTCACGAGTAAATGGGGCAAACTCACGAGTAAATAGCATGAATTCACGAGTAAATGTAGCAAACTCACGAGAAAATCGTAAATTTACGAGTAAATAGTGTGAATTCACGAGAAAACGGCGCAAACTCACGAGAAAATCGTAAATTTACGAGTAAATAGCATGAATTCACGAGAAAACGGTGCAAACTCACGAGAAAATCGTAAATTTACGAGTAAATAGCATGAATTCACGAGTAAATGGAGCAAACTCACGAGAAAATCGTAAATTTACGAGTAAATAGTGTGAATTCACGAGAAAACGGCGCAAACTCACGAGAAAATCGTAAATTTACGAGTAAATAGCATGAATTCACGAGTAAATGGGGCAAACTCACGAGTAAATAGCATGAATTCACGAGTAAATGTAGCAAACTCACGAGAAAATCGTAAATTTACGAGTAAATAGTGTGAATTCACGAGAAAACGGAGTAAATTCACGAGAAAACGGAGTAAATTCACGAGTAAACGGTGCAAACTCACGAGTAAATCGTAAATTTACGAGTAAATAGCATGAATTCACGAGAAAACGGTGCAAACTCACGAGAAAATCGTAAATTTACG